>JAKAIY010000011.1:0-21228 GCA_021814145.1 Chloroflexota bacterium | reverse complement strand
CCGGGACCGGCAAAGCGCGAGTGATGGAACGTGTTCAAACTCTTGGGAAAGGTGTCGAGCGACCAACCCAGAATGTACATGTCGAGCTTTTTGTCATAGTCGGGATCGCTGTAGACGCGCGTGATGTCTTCCAGCGTGAGCTTGCCCTCATGCGCGGCTGTGAGCAGGAGTGGCAGCGTCGTCTCGACTCCTGGCAGGCCGAAGTGGCAGCTCCAGATGTCGCCCGCGCGCTTCTGCGCCAGCGTTGAGGGGGCATGATCGGTCGAGATGATATCAATCTGCCCGCGACGCAGGCGCTCCCAGAGTTGTTCTGGGGCGGGACGCTCGCGCGCGGGCGGCGTGAACTTGCGCGTGGGGCCGTGGCGGCGCACCGCGTCGGCGTCGAGATAGAAGTATTGAGGGCAGCTTTCCACGCTCAGGCGGGCGCCTTGCGCGCGCTCGCGCTCGATGAGGTCCACGACCGCTGGCTGGCTGGCGTGCGCGATCGTGACCCGCGCTCCCGTGAGGCGGGCAAGGAGCGCGACCTGGCTCACGGCGACCAGCTCAGCTTCGGGAGCGCGCCAGTCCACGATCACGCCGTAATCGGCGCGCTGGCTGGCGCGCAGGCGCTGCTCGGCGCCCTGTGTGATGAATTCGTCCTCGCAATGCGCGAGCGCGCGGGCGTCGTTCGCGGCGAGCAGCCGGAAGAGGCGCAGCAGGTCGTCGGAGAGCAGGGCTGGCACGCCATGCGTCGTGCAGGTGAACACCTTGAACATCGCGACCCCGGCGTCCCAAAGCGCTGGCGCCTGGTCAACCGTATCGGGAAAGACATGCGCGATCAGGCCGAAGTCTACCAGGGAGCGGCTCTCCAGATGCGCGATCTTCGCGCGCAGGTCGGCGACGGTCAGCACGGGGGCGCTGTGCGTATGCTCGATGACTGTTGTGACGCCACCGAGCGCCGCCGCGCCCGATCCATGTGGAAAATCTTCGCGTGAGGTGTCGCCGGGGTCCATGAAGTGGACGTGTTGATCGAGCATGCCGGGCATCGCGAGCAGCCCGGTAGCGTCAATCACACGCGCGGCGGCGCCGGTTGGCTCATCGAGCAGCCCAACGATACGCCCGTCGCGTATCGCCAGCGTTCCCTGCCGCTGGCCGCGCGGCGTCACAATCGTCGCCCCGACGATCTCCAGATCCAGGTCTCTCATTCAGCATCGTGGCGCCGGGACTCCCACAGTGAGGCGCGGTGAGAAGGCGTCACGTTTTCTCCTCTCGTACAAACGCGCAAGCGGGCGGCGCAGGGCCAGTACAGCGGCAAGGCGCGCTCCCGGCGCGTTTGCCCTGCCCGGAACGCTCTCACTCTTCCCCGCGCGGCGGGGGCGCGGGAGATCGCGGGGCCGTATCCCGCAGGCGCTCTTCCAGATAGGCGTAGAGCGCTGTATGACCCTGATGGGCAAAGCCCGCGTCCGCCGCCGCGCGCCAGATTTGCGCGACGAGCGAGCCTATGGGAAGCGGCGTGTCGAGCTCCGCCGCGGCCTGCATGGCGATCCGCACGTCTTTGTCCATCAGGGCGAGCGCGAAGCCATCGGCGAACGAGCGGGGGAGAATATAGCGCGGGAACTTGACCTCGGTTGAGTTGCTGCGCCCGCTGCTCGTGTTGACGACTTCAATGAATCGCTCCGGATCAAGCCCCGCGCGCTCAGCGAGCAACACCACCTCCGCGGCGCTAGCCAGGGTTGTCGCGGAGAGGAGATTATTGAGCGCCTTCACCAGGTCGCCCGCGCCCGCCGGACCAACGTGGAACTGGGCGCTTGAAAACGCTTCCAGGATGGGGCGGTGGCGCTCGAAGGCCGCGCGGTCGCCACCAGCCATGACGGTCAGCGATCCGTCGCGCGCACGTGGCACGCCTCCGCTCACCGGCGCGTCCAGCATCGAGACGCCGCGACTGGCGAGCGCGCTGGCGATGCGCCGCGTGGAGGATGGCTGCGCGCTCGAGAGATCAATGAGCGCGCTTCCTGGACGCATCGCCTGAGCCAGTCCTTCCGGGCCGAGCGTCACCTCCTCGATGATATCCGAGGCCGGCAGCGACAGCAGGATGACATCGCACGTCGCTCCGAGCGCCGCGAGCGCGTCCGCGGCCTGCGCGCCGGCCTCGACAAGGGGCGTCATCCGCTCGCGCGCGATATCAAAGACGGTGACCTGATACCCGCGCTGGAGGAGCCGCAGACATATCGGCGCGCCCATGTTGCCCAGGCCAACGAAGCCGAGCCGGGGAGTAGCGCGCCGTTCTCTCATATGTTTCATGCTCTCGTGGGCCTCCGCGCGCCGCGCGCACGCTCTGTTGGGTGGTTGTCCTGAGTGCGACTATACCAAGGTCCGGCATATCGCACATTGTTCCCGCGCACAAACATAACAAAAAGGATTTGTAGCGCCGGCTATATATTTCCCTCGCGACTTCCGGCTAGACTTGGCTAGCCAAACCGCAGACCGGCGCTTTCCTGAAAAATGCTGGCTGGTCACTGGAACGCGACGCTCGCGCCCGGCGCATGGCTAGAAGCGGCGCGGAGAGCCACCGACTGTATGTGTGGCAGGATGGGCGGGCATTCACGGAGGTTCCGGAAACATCTGTTCATCATGGATGTTGGGGATGGCTCGCCATAACACGCTGAAAAGCCGGGAAATTGTAATCCGACAGTCAGGAGCCAGGCTCCAGAGAGTCCCGTAGTAGCAGGTTCTTTCCGATCCGCCGGCCCCCGGCGGGATACCTCGCGGGAAAAGCGCGGGGCCGGACTGATTCCCGGGGAAGAACAGCCAGGCATGCGCCATTCAGGTGGCGCCGCGATGATACGGAGGCGACACGCTCGACGCCTGATCGCGTGGGGCGCTGTCCTGTTCCCAAATAACGGAGGAGAGAGGTCGAGATCCCTGGCGACCATTGGAGATTGAGCTGATATGCCGCTTATGACGCGGCGCCGTGATGATGGCGAACGCTATGGAGCCATCCGTAGGGTAAAGGCGTCAGCGCGGCGGATCTCCTGAGCGCATGGCATGGCCGCGGAGATGAGGCGCATTGGCCGGTGAAGCGAAGGCGCGGAGT
Source organism: Chloroflexota bacterium (assembly GCA_021814145.1). Taxonomy (GTDB): domain Bacteria; phylum Chloroflexota; class Ktedonobacteria; order Ktedonobacterales; family JADMIN01; genus JAKAIY01. The sequence goes on along the minus strand of JAKAIY010000011.1, from coordinate 18,155 downwards.
TTTTCAGGAGAGGGATGGCATGGGCCTGTTCTTGAATCTGGTGCTGGACGGTATTGTGTATTCGGGGCTGCTGTTCCTGGTAGCCAGTGGATTTACCCTGATCTTTGGCCTGTTGCGCGTCGCCAACCTGGCGCACGGGGCGTTCTACCTGGTCGGCGCGTACATCGGCTATGACATCATGCGCCACTTTGGTGGCACGAATATCGGGTTCTTGCTGTCCATCCTTGCGGCGACCCTGGGCATAGGATTATTTGGCGTCCTGATTGAGCGGGTCATATTGCGGCTGGTGCGTGGCCAGGAACTGGCTGAGGTGCTCATCACCGTTGGTCTGGCGCTGATAATGGCGGACCTCTCGCTGGTTCTCTTTACCTCGGAACCCGTTACCTTCCCAACGCCGCCTTTCCTCGCGGGCCATGTAGCCGTCGGGAGCTTTGTTCTCCCGTTTGACCATCTGTTTGTGTTCGTTGTGAGCGTGCTGGTCGCTATTGGTCTGTGGGCGCTCACGGCGAAGACCCGCGCGGGTTCCATCATCCGCGCCGGTGTGGATGACGCGGAGATGGTTTCCGCCCTGGGCATCAACATCAAGGCGGTTTTCACGAGCGTCTTTTTCCTGGGCGCGGCGCTCGCCGGTCTGGCTGGGGTCTGCGGAGCGTTGACGCTAGGCGTCTCTCCAGGCGATGACAGCCTCATCCTACGGCTCGGACTCGTGGTGGTCATTCTGGGTGGCCTCGGCAGCCTTGCCGGAGCGGTGACAGGGAGCCTGATCGTGGGGCTCATCTTCAGCCTGGGGACCGTGTATCTGCCCGAGCTGCAGTATTTCCTGCTGTTCGCGCCGATGGTCATCATGCTCGCCGTAAGGCCGCGTGGGCTCTTTGGGAGGGCATGACGATGCTGAAGTGGTTTGGCTTGGCGATAGCGCTGAAGCGCGTTCGCACGTCCTCCTGGCAGTGGCGCCTTCTCGCGCCGGCCCTGCTCACGGTGGCAGCGGTAGCGTTCATGGCCTATGTGCCGTACCTGATCTCGGACTTCTACCTCAACGTGTTGACCGAGATCCTGATTTACGGCCTGCTGGCCACGAGCATCAACATCCTGATGGGCTACACCGGGCTTACCTCGCTCGGGCACGCCGCCTACTTCGGGCTCGCCGCCTATACATGCGCCTACCTGAGCCTGACGGACAAGCAGGGCTTTCTGGTGTCATTTTTCGCCGGGCTGGCCGTCGGGACAGTCTCCAGCTTGCTGTTCGGAGCAATCGCCTTGCGCGCGACGGGCATTTACTTCCTGATGATCACGCTCGCGCTCAACATGCTGGTATTTGGCACGGCGTACACCCTTTCCCCGATCACGAACGCCGAGAACGGGATGTACGGCATCTCCCGGCCAGATTTCATCTTCGCGGATTACCAGTACTACTGGTTCACCCTGGCGGTTATCGTCGTTTCGCTCTTTCTTGTCTGGCGTCTGGTCCACAGCCCCTTTGGGCTGACGCTCATGGGAATCCGTGAGAGCGAATCGCGGATGCGCACACTTGGGTACAACGTCTTTCTGCACAAGCTCATCGCGTTCACTATCTCAGGATTCTTCGCTGGCCTGGCCGGCTGCCTCTATGTGTTCTTCCAGAACGGCGTCAGCCCCGCGACCGTTGATCTGCCCGTGTCAATCGAGGGCGTGCTCGAAGTGCTCATCGGCGGCATCGGCACGTTATTTGGCCCGATGATCGGCGCCGCCATCATCGTCACGACCCGTGAGATCCTCAGCCTGCAGATCGGCCGGTGGCCAACGGTTCTTGGTCTGACGCTGATTCTCATCGTGCTCTTCGCGCGCAACGGCATTCTGGGCCTGATCTACAAGTGGCGCGCCCAGCGCCATGGAATGTCCAGTGGAAGCGAAACCGGCAGGGAGGAATTCACGCAGCTCACCCCGCAAGTGACTGGTGAAGCGGCGGCTCTGGCGGACCAGCCGCCCGCCACGTCCATTCCCCGGCCAGAACCCTGGTGATCCGCTGGAGTATGCGTCGGGATGATCTGAGTCGAAATGACGTGAGTCGAGAGGATGTGAACTGAGAACATGTGAGCCGGGAAGGCGCCGACCATGAGCCGGCGCGGTCCGTCAGCGGGCTTCACGGCATGGCGAGTGAGCGCGTTTTGGCGCGCGCCAATCATTGCGAACACATTGTCGTAGTCGCAAACGGAGGAAAACACCGCATGGGCAAACCTCGCACTCATCGCTCGCTGCTAGTCTTCTCGCTACTGGGTGTCCTGAGTATGGCGCTGGCCGCGTGTAATGCGCCCGGCAGCAACAATAGCTCTACATCAAATGGCGTTATCACCGCTGGTGTCCTGGCGCCGCTGACTGGCAACGGCGCGCCCAGCGGGCAAGACATGGAAAATGGCTGGAACCTGTACTTCCAGCTCAATGGAGACAAAGTCTGCAACGGCTCCTATACGATCAAAACGATTGTCGAGGATACGGCGGGCCTGCCGGACACTGGCGTGTCCAAGGCGCGTGCGCTGGTAGAGCAGGACGGCGCAGCGTTCCTCGTAGGGCCGCTGTTCGCCAACGTCGGCTACGCGGTGGCGGCGTATACAGAGTCCAAGCACATTCCCCTCTTCCCGGCGATCGCGAGCTCCGATGACCTGACGCAGCGCCAGGCCAATCCCTATGTGCTCCGCGTCGCTGGCTGGACCTCTTCGCTCCCGAGCCATCCTTTCGGGAACTGGATTCTCCAGAACTATCCGCAATACAAGAATATCGTCACCATCGGTGAGGATTACGCCTTCGGCTACGAGAACGTCGGCGGATTCGTTGATACCTTCACCGCTGGCGGCGGCCACATCGTGAAACAGCTCTGGACACCGTTGAACACCACGGATTACAGCCCCTACCTCGCGCAGATCAAGGCGCTGCACCCTGACGCGGTCTACGCGCTGTTCGTCGGCGGCGACGCGCCCCGCTTCATGAAGGCCTACAGCGACTACGGCCTCAAGAGCACGATTCCGCTGATCGGCGGCGAAACGACGACTGACCAGAGCCTGCTGCGGCACATGGGGCCAGAGGCGCAGGGCGTCATCACGGCGGGCCACTTCGCCGAAGGGCGCAATGATCCCGCGACACAGAACTTCGACGCGGCCTGGCAGAAGGCCTATAACCAATATCCGTCCTACTACGCCGCCGCCATGTACACCGCCGCGCAGTGGATTGTGGCGGCCATCAACAAGGCGGATTGCAAGATCACTGGCTCCAATGTGCAGGGATTCCTCAACGCGATCAAGTCCACCACGCTGACGGACTCCGCGCTCGGGCCGATGAAGCTCGATAGCTATGGGAACCCGATTGAGAACGTGTACATCCGCAAGGTGGAGACGAACTCGGCTGGCGTGCAGTGGAACGCGGTAATCGCGACGATTCCGAACGTGAGCCAGTTCGGCACGGTGGACCCCGCCACCTACCTGCAGCAGCCGCCCTACAGCAAGACGTTCCAGGGCAAGAGCTACCACCCATAAGGCGTCTTACGGCGCTATTCGCGGCGCCTGGCTGCCTTTGGAACCCCGTCGTGGTTTCCGCCGGAGCCCCGGCTCCGGCGGGACCCGGCGAAACGGGCGGATTTCTTCGGTCTCGCGCGATATCAGGAGGGAGCGTGTATGACGAGCGCACTGCCCGCGCTTGAGCTCAGCGACGTTACCAAGCACTTTAGCGGTCTGGTCGCTGTGAATGGGGTGACGCTGAGCGTCGCCACGGGCGAGCGGCGGGCAATCATCGGGCCAAACGGCGCTGGCAAGACAACGCTCTTCAAAATGATTAGCGGCGAGGTTGGCCTGACACGCGGCAGCATCCGGCTTTTCGGCCAGGACATCACGCGCGTGCCCGCTGGGCGGCGCGTCAAGCTGGGACTGGGGCGGACCTATCAGATCACGAACATCTTTCCGCGCCTGACGCTTGAGGAGAATGTCTTTCTCGCGCTTCAGGGGCAGGGGGCGCGCAAGTTCGACATGATGGGCGCGCACGCGACAGAACTCATGCGCGTGCGCACGCGGGAAATCCTCGCGCGGCTCAATCTTTCCGCCGAAGCCAGGCGGCAGGCGGGCGAGATTGGGTACGGCCAGCAGCGCCAGCTCGAGCTCGCTCTCGCGCTGTCTGTTGATCCGAAGGTTTTGCTGCTCGATGAGCCCGCCGCTGGACTCTCGTCCGCTGAGCGCGGGGTTATGGCGGATATCGTGCGCTCGCTTCCGCGCGAGTTGACGGTTGTGCTCATCGAGCATGACATGGATCTGGCCCTGAAGCTGGTGGACTCCGTGAGTGTGCTTCACAATGGCGAGCTGATCGCCGAGGACACGCCAGCTGACATCCAGCGCAACCAGATCGTGCAGGACATTTACCTGGGCGCGCTTGACGGCGCGCACCCGGCGAAGCCCTCACCGATGTAGCCAGTGTGCCCGCTTAACCGCGTTCGTTACCGCATTCGTCCCGCCCGGTCGCGCCGGCGCGCTCGCCTGGCGGCGCCATTCAACACGCATCTACGAGCGGGACGCTTGATCCGAGAGGACAAGATGCGCATGTTTGAGGCCGAGAACGTACACAGCTTTTATGGCGGGGCGCATGTGCTCCAGGGCGTGGAGCTTCACGTGCCTGAGGGCACGCTCGTGGCGCTGCTCGGTCGCAATGGTGTGGGCAAGACAAGCTTTATCCGCTCGGTCGCTGGCATGGCCCCGCCCGTTGTTCGCGCTGGCAGCGTTCGCTACCGCGGTCAGGAGCTGCTCGGCAAGCCTTCGTATCAAATCGCCAGCCTGGGTATCGGCCTTGTCCCTCAAGGCAGGCATATCTTCCGCTCGCTCACTGTGGTTGAGAACCTGATCATGGCCGCGCGCGGAAGCAGGAGCGGCGACCAGCCAGCCGGCGCGCCCTGGAACCTCAACCGTGTGTGGGCCGTCTTTCCACGCCTGGCCGAGCGCCAGCGTAATCGTGGCAGCGATCTCTCCGGCGGCGAGCAGCAGATGCTGGCGATCGCCCGCGCCCTGATGACCAATCCCAGCCTCCTGCTCATGGATGAGCCATCCGAGGGTTTGGCTCCTGTGATCGTGCAGCAGTTGCGTGACCAGATGCTCATGCTCAAGGAAGATGGCCTCTCGATGCTGCTTGTGGAGCAGCAGCTTGGGCTGGCGCTGGCGGTGGCCGATGACGTGTACATCCTCGACAAGGGGACGGTCGTCTATCATGGCTCGCCAGGGGAGCTGCGCTCAAGCCCCGACATCATGCATCGCTATCTCGGCGTTTAAGCGGATTCGCGCGCTGTTCGCGCGCTTCACGTGAGGGCGCGCAGGCGCGCCTGAATGGAGAATCAGGGAGCCGGCTGTGCGGACGCGAGGATACCGGATACATACCTGGGGCGGCCCGATGCTCTGGGAAGAGTGGGAGACGCCGGAGCCGGGAGCGGGCGAGGCGCTCGTGCGGGTTGAAGCCTGTGGCGTCGGGTTGACCGTGCTCAACTGCATGCGCGGCGACCTCAGCGACACGGCGCCCCTGCCCCGCGCGCCCGGCCATGAGCTGGTGGGCCGTGTGCTCGCGGTCGGGGAAGGCGTGTCGCCAGACCTCGTGGGCAAGCGTGTGGTTGGGTATTTCTACCTCACCTGTGGCGTGTGCGGGCCATGCCGGTCAGGGCGCGATTCCCGCTGCGCCAATATGGCCGGATGGCTGGGCGTGCATCGCGATGGCGGCTATGGCGCGCACACGGTTATCCCCGCGGCCAACGCGCTGCCAATCCCTGAGTCCATCGAGCCCACGCTCGCGACGGCCATTCCCGACGCTATCGCGACTCCGCTGCATGTCTGCAAGACGCGGCTGGAACTGACGCCACTCGATCGTGTGGTCGTCATCGGCGCGGGCGGCGGCGTCGGCATCCATATGGTCCAGATGGCGCGCCTCTTTGGCGCGTCGGTCTGCGGCCTGGAGATTGACGAGGCCAAGTTCCCCGCCATTCGCGACGCGGGCGCTGAGCCCACGCTCAGCCGCCAGTGGGACGACGCGCGCCTGCCATCAGCCTGGCGTGGTGAGCCAGCGACCGCCGTCATAGACCTCATCGGGTCGCGTGAGAGCCTGGGCTGGAGCATGGGCGCGCTGGGCATGGGAGGCTCGCTCGCCGTGCTCACCACTTTCCGTGACCGGTCTTTCCCGCTGGCGCCGCGCGAGATGGTGTTCCGCGAGCTGCGCATCGTCGGTAGCCGCTACGCGAGCAAGGCAGAGGTGCTTGAGGCGGCCCGGCTGGTGGCGGATGGACGCATCAAGCCGGTCGTCTCGATGGTTGTTCCGCCAGAAGAGATCGAACGGGCGCATGAGGCGTTGCGCGGCAACACGCTGCTGGGGCGCGGCGCCGTTCGCTGGCCAGCGGGCGCGGGATGAGCGGGCGCGGGCAAACGGGCGCGCCAGACACAGCGCGCGCCGCCTGTGTAGCGCGACGATCTTCCCGCTTCACGCGGGGGTGACGTAGGGGAGCGATCGGTCATGGCGATGGTACAGCAGCCGGTTCCAGATGAGGCCGACATCGTTTTCATCGGGGCTGGTCACAATGCGATGGTGTGCGCGGCCTACCTGGCGCGCGCGGGCCTCAGCGCGCTGCTTCTGGAGAGCCAGCCACAGGTGGGCGGTGGAGTCACGACTGAAGAGGTGACGCTGCCGCTCTTCAGGCACAATCTCCACGCCTTTTTCGTGCGCCTCACGCCATCTTTCCGCATCTGGCGCGACCTGGACCTCACCCGATACGGCCTCGAGACGATCTTTCCAGACGTGCAGAACGCCATCCCCTTTCGCGATGGGGGCGGCATCGTCAACTATCGCGCACTCGACAGGAGTGTCGCTGAGATCGCGCGGTTCAGCCCCGCTGACGCCGGACGCTACGAGTCACGCTTTCAGGAATACCGCGAGATTGTCGAGCGCGTCATCGAGCCGCTGCGCCTGGCCCCGCCGCTCCCGCCAGCGGAAGAGGCGGACCTCCTCAGCCGCAGCGCGCTTGGCCGCCGCTATCTCGCGCTCGCCGGGCAAAGCGCGCTTGATCTCTGCATGAGCGACTTCGAGGATGCGCGCCTCCAGGCGCTGCTGCTGTTCAACGTCGCGGTGCGCGGCTATCTGCCGGTTATGGATGTGCCCGGCACGGGCTATGTCTATCTCATGGCGCTCACGAACTGCCACAATGGCGGCTGCGTACGCGGCGGCTCATACGAGGCGGCGAAGGCGCTCGCCGCGTGTGTCTATGACAGCGGCGGGATGATGGCGACCAACGCGCGCGTCGAGCGCGTGATTGTCGAGAGCGGGCGCGCGACGGGCGTGGAACTGGCGGACGGGCGTGTCGTGAAGGCGCGCAAGGCGGTGGTGAGCAATCTCACCGCCGAGCACACGCTCATGCGGCTGGTTGGCGCGTCGCGTCTCTCACCGGAGCTCGCCAGGGCCGCCAGTTCCTACATGTGGAATAGCGAGGCCCTCTTCGGCGTGCATCTGGCGCTGCGCGAGGCTCCACGCTACCGTGGCGCCGATGCCTTACCCGCGCTGGACCATTCGCTCAACTATGCGATTGGCTACGAGACGAGCGCCGATCTCATTACCCATATGCGCGAGATCCGCGCTAACCAGATTCCCGCGAAGCCCGCGTTCCATGCCGGCGCGCCAACGCTGCATGACCCGTCACAGGCGCCTCCGGGCTACCACACCGCCTTCGCCTGGCAGTTCGTGCCCAGCAAGCCCGCGGATGGCGGCCCGGAGCGCTGGACAGAACACGCTGAGTCCTACGCCGATCAGATCATGGCTCAGTGGCAGGCGTATGCGCCGAACCTGGCCGGGGCGGTCATCGCGCGCTACGTCCACTCGCCCGTGGACACCGAGTGGCATGTGCCCTCGATGTTTTACGGCGACCGTCACCACGGCTCGTATCACCCCGATAACTTTGGCTACAACCGGCCACACCCCTTCCTCTCCGGATACCGCACGCCGATTGACGGGCTGTATCTCTGCGGCGCTGGAACGCATCCCGGCGGCAGCTTCACCGGCTATCCGGGATACAACGCCGCCGGTGTGATCGGGCGTGACCTGGGGGTTGACCTGTGGTGGAAGCCAGGAGACGTGCGCGCGGCGCTCGCCGGGCTCACATAACGCGCGGAGATTGGGGAGCGGCCGGGCCGTGACCCATTCCTGATATTTAGGGAGGCGGAGGCATGTTGAGCACAGCGTAAGCATGGTTTCGTGTCGCGACTCTCCTGGGGTGGCGTCAGGAGATGGTGCCTGTGGAGAGCGAAACGGAAGCGAAAGGAGCAGGAACATGTCTGACCAGCCATGGGAAACAGACGAGTATTTTGTGAGCCCGTGGAATTATCAGGCGGAAGTGACCTCGGCATTCTCACCACCCAAACAGATACAGGTCCATGACGTCACTTTGCGCGACGGCGAGCAACAGGCTGGTGTTGAGTTCACCATGACGGAGAAGATCCGCATCGCCGAGAAACTGGCCGAGGCTGGCGTCCAGCGCATCGAGGCTGGACTCCCCGCCGTCTCCCCCTCGGACGCGGAGGCGGTGCGCCGCATCGCCGCGATGGGGCTGCCAGCGCGCGTCTTCGCGTTCTCGCGCTGCATGGTTGACGATGTCAAGCGCGCCATTGACACGGGCGTGAAGGGCATCGTGATGGAGATCCCGTCCAGCGAGCACATCATCGAGAAAGCCTACAAGTGGTCGTATGAACGGGCCCTTGAGCTGACGATCCAGTCTACGAAGTTCGCCCACGAAAACGGGTTGTTCGTCTCATTCTTCCCGATTGATTCCACGCGGGCGGACATCACCAGCTTCCTCAACATGATCGAGCTCATCGAGCGCGAGGGCCACATGGACTCTCTCGCGCTGGTGGATACGTTCGGCGTGCTCTCGCCCCCAGCCGCGGCGTTCATGGCGCGCAAGGTCCGCGAGCGCATCAACAAGCCGCTGGAAGCCCACTTCCACATGGATTTCTCCATGGGCGTCGCCAATACCGTCATGGCGGTGGCGCAAGGCGTCGAGACGGTGCAGGTTTCCGTCACCGGCATTGGTGAGCGCGCTGGCAACACGCCGCTCGAAGATACCGTGCTCGCGCTCAAGACGATGTTTGGCGTGGAGAGCGGCATTGATTTCTCCAGGCTCACCAGCCTCTCGAAGCTGGTGACGCAGACGGCGCAGGTCGCTGTACCCAGCAACCGCAGTATCGTTGGCGACCGCCTCTTCCACGTTGAGTCGGGCATCATCGCCACATGGGTCAAGAACGTTGGTCAGGCGAACCTGACCGAGGCGTTCCCGTTCCGGCCCGAGCTTGTGGGGCAGAGCGAGCCACAAATTGTGATGGGCAAGGGCAGCGGCCTCGACTCGGTCATGATCTGGGCCGACAGGCTGGGCCTGGGAACGCCAAGCGAAGAAGAAGCGACCGCGATTCTTCAGGAGGTCAAGGCCAGGTCGCTTGAGCGCAAGGCCCTGCTCAGCGAAGACGACTTCCGCGCGATCGCGACCGGCGTGCTCAAGCCCGCGGCGGCTGGCGCGCAGGAAGCGAGTGGCGCGCAGACGGCATAGACAGGCATAGACGAGTGAGTCCACGCGAATTCGCGTGGACCGGCAGCGAACCGGATAGTTCCAGACAGGCTTCAACCGGCCAGGAGACAAGCATCATGACTATGGATCGCGCGGGCGCGCGCCGCCCCTACCAGATGGACACCAGCTTCATTGGCCGCCCGCACTATACTGATCCTCGCCGCGTCTATAGCACGACCGGCACCGACTATCAGGACCGGGTCAACTTTGACCGGCTGCGCGAGTACCGCCTCACGCGGGCGAAGGAGATGATGGAGAAGCACGATCTGGGGGCGCTGGTGCTCTTCCAGGGCGCGAATATCCGCTATGTGACGGCGAGCTACCAGGGCAACTGGAAGTACAACATCTTCATCCGCTACGCCGTGCTCCCGCGCGGCGGCGAGCCATACCTGTTCGAGACCGCCGGGAGTGACCTGGAGTGCGCCAAGCTTGACCTCCCGTGGATGGAGGGCCGCATCGAGCCGGCGATGACCTGGCGCTGGGCGGAAGGCGCGACGGGCCACATGGCGAAGAAGATGGCCGACAGCGTGATGGAGGTGCTCAAGCAGCACGGCGTGGAGAAAGAGCGCATTGGCGTTGATGACCTGGATATGGCGGCGCTGGCCGCGTTCCAGGAGCACCACCTCAATATCGTGAGCGCCTGGCCGGCGCTCTCGGAGGCCCGCGTCATCAAGTCGCCAGATGAGGTCGAGTTGCTCAAGCAGGCCGCGTCTATCGGCGACGCCGCGATGTGGCATATCAAGCACGAATGGCTCAAGCCGGGCGTGCGTGAGCGCGACATCGAGGCCAAGGTGCACGAGTACATGCTGAGCCAGGGCTGCGAGATCATCTATGACATCATCGTGGCCTCAGGCGGCAACACCAGCCCCTACCGGCGCTGGGCGACCGACAAGATCATCCGCAACGGCGACCTGGTGATCATTGACATCAACGCCGTGGGGCCGGGCGGCTACTTCATTGACTTTGTCCGCTGCTACAAGGCGGGCAACCAGAAGCCAACACAGCAGGAGCGCGACCTCTACAAGGAGGTCTACGACTCCATGTACGCCGCCATTGACAATCTGCGCCCCGGCAAGACGAGCGCTGATGTCGCGCGGGCGTTCCCTGTCTACGAGGACGACACCTACGGCACGGTCACGCTCCAGCAGTTCGCGCACAGCATCGGCATCACGCTGTACGAGGGCATGTGGATCAGCCGCGCCTATTCGATGGACTTCCCCGCCGAGATCAAGCCCAACATGTATTTCGCCCTTGAGACGTTCGCGGGGCATCGCGGCCTGCAGCAGACCGTGCGCCTTGAGGAGAATATCCTCGTGACGGAGGACGGGCCGGTTGTGATTACCCTCGCCCCGTTCGCTGACAACATGCTCGACTATCTCGACTATTAAGCCTCGTTCCTTTCCAGTTATTGGCCCCGTCTCGGCGCCGCGCGGACCGCTCCCGTGGCGCCGGGGCGGTCCCCCGCCGGCTGAAGCGCGGCGCCCACACAGGAAAGACCGACAGCATGGCCTCGTACATCATCGCGATTACTGACCACGTGTTTCACGGTGTCGAGCCTGAGCGCGCCGCCGCCGCGGCGCTCGGCGCGCAGCTGCGTGTTGGCCAGTGCCGCACGCCTGAGGAGACGCTGGAGCTCACGCGCGACGCCGACGCGGTCCTCAACTGCTACGCTCCCATGCCTGGCAGCGTGATTGAGAACCTGGAGCGCTGCAAGATCATCGCCCGCTATGGCATTGGGGTGGACACGGTGGACCTGGCGGCGGCGACACGCAAGCGAATCGCCGTCACTAATGTGCCGGAATACTGCATTGATGAAGTGAGCGACCACGCCCTGGCGCTGCTGTTGAGCTGGGCGCGCAAGATCGTGGTCGCCAACCGGGCTGTCCGCTCAGGCTCATGGCAGCTTGCGGACGTGACGCCGATCCGCCGCCTCAGCGGGCAGACGCTGGGACTGGTCGGGCTAGGCAAGATCGCGCTGCGGCTGGCGGCGAAGGCGCAGGCGCTTGGCCTGCGCGTGATTGGCTACGATCCCTACGTGCCGCCAGAACGGGTAGCTCCACTCAACATTTCGGCTGTCTCGCTGGATGAGACGCTCAGCCAGAGCGATTTCATCTCTGTGCATGCGCCACTGACGCCAGAGACGCGCGGCATGCTGAACGCCGGGGCGTTCGCGAAGATGAAGCCTGGGGCCGTCGTCATCAATACGGCGCGTGGCCCGCTCATTGACGAAGCGGCCCTGCTCGACGCGCTCGCCAGCCAGCGCATTGGTGGCGCGGCGCTCGATGTCACGCCAGTGGAGCCGCCGCCGGCTGACTCTCCGCTCCGTACGTTAGAGAATGTCATCCTCACGCCGCATATCGCGTACTACAGCGAAGAATCGCTGCGCGATCTCCAGCAGGAGGCGGTGAACGAGGTGCTGCGGGCGCTGCGCGGTGAGCCGCAGAAGTCATTGGTGAACCGTGAGATCCTGTCCCAGCCTGTGGCCTCCACTGGGACGGGGGAGACGGAAAACTAGCGGGAGCCAGGCGGGCGCTTCTGGCGAGCGCGTGACGAAGGTGGGTACTCGATGGACGGGTTCGCGCGTGGACCCTTCAATGTGACGTATGAGCGGCGCGTGGACAGCGCCTCGCTGCGCGAGAAGCGCATTCAGCGGGCGCTGGCGCAGATGGACGCCGCCGGGCTCGACGCCCTGCTCGTCTGGAAGGACGAAAACGTCCGCTATCTGACGGACCTCCGGCCACAGCTGATCGCTGGCAAGACGACGGCGCTCAACGGCGCGCTGCTTGTTCCGGGCGTAGCGCCGATTCTTTTCTGCTCCGGTGGTGAGCTTGACCGTGTGCGCCTGACCATGCCGTGGATTGTGGAGGCGCACGCCGCGCCAATCATGGAGGAGCGCGCGCTGGTCGAGGGACTCGTGCGCGATATTCTGCTGCCGGTTCTCGCCGAGCGTGGCCTTACCCGCGCGCGCATCGGTCTCGATGAGGCCAGCCTGGTCTTCTACCGCGCGCTGCGCTCGGCTGTCCCCGAGGCGCGCATCGAGGATGGCGATACGCCGATGCAGCTGGCCCGGCGCATCAAGCTGCCCGAAGAAATCGCGCTGCTTGAGGAGGCGACCGCGCTGGCTGACGCGGTGACCGCCGCCGCCACAGCGGCGGTCGCCGAGGGTCAGCGCGAGATGGATGTCGCCGCGGAGGGCATGCGCGCCCTGTTCCGGCTGGGCGGCGAGTACGCCCATGTCATGACGCCATTCGTAGCGTCAGGCGAGCACATGGCGCCTCCGCATCGCATCAGCAGCGACAAGCTCATCCGCCACGGCGACCTCGTCTTCATAGACATCGGCGCTTGCTGGAATGGCTACTTTGGCGACGTGGCCCGCACTGTCGTCTGTGGCCGCCCGTCGCAACGCCAGCGCGAGATTTACACAGCGGTCTATGACGCCCTTCAGGCGGGCGTCGCGGAGATGCGCCCCGGACGTGCCAACGCCGATTCCGCCGCCGCGTTCTATCAGGCGGCGGGTAAATATGGCCTGAGCGACCGGTTCCTCTCACTCTTCATCGCGCATGGCGTCGGCATCGGCGCGAACGAGCCGCCCTACATCGGCGAGACGCTGCCCGGCGCGCCTGTCTATGAGTTCGAGCCAGGCATGGTGTTCGCCGTTGAGCCGCTCATCTGGGAGCCAGGCGTGCGCGGCGGCGGCGGCGTCCGGCTTGAGGAGATGGTGCTGATAACCGGGCAGGGGCCGCATGTTATGAGCCGCGCGCCGTTCGATGAGCGGCTGCTGCTGACGTGAGCGCGAGGGGGGTGAGCAAGCCCGGAACGGCGGGCGCGAGTGAGAGAAACCGGCGCACGTGATGGCAGGTAATTCATGCATATCTTTTTCAAGCGCAAGAGTGGCGCGCGATCATCGCGGACAGCGACGCCATCAGATGTCCATACCCCAGGCGACCAGACCCCGGCGGCGGCGCAACCGGGCGGGCGCAGCCAGCCCATGCCGCCCGCGCCGCTCAGTGGCGAAGCGGAACAGCAGCGTGAGGAGCGACAGATGACACGGTATCCCGAACTCGCGGGCAAGGTAGCCATCGTTACCGGTGGCTCCACTGGCATTGGCAAAGCTATCGCCAGAGACCTGGCCAGTGAAGGCGTGAAGGTCATGATCACCGCTCGCCAGAACGGCGAGCGCGCGCGCCAGGCGGTGGCTGAGCTAAGCGCGGAAGGCACCGTCGTTGACTATTTCATCGGCGACGCGTCGAACAAGAGCGACGTTGAGCGGCTGGTGCGGGAGATGGAGGAAAAATTCGGCCCGGTGGACATCCTGGTCAACAACGCGGGCGGCTTCAAGCAGCGCGGCCCCGTCTGGGAGCTGAGCGAGGAGGAGTGGGACAGCGTCATCGCTTCCAACCTCAAGAGCGCCTATCTCTGCACAGTGGCCGTTCTGCCTGGTATGGTCAGGCGCGGCTGGGGCCGGATCATCAACGTCTCCAGCGAGTCGGGGCGCATGCCTGTCGTCAAGCTCGCCGCCCACTACTCGGCGAGCAAAGCGGGCCTGATTGGCTTTGGCAAGCATGTGGCGCTTGAAGTCGCTGGCACGGGCGTCACTGTCAACAACACCGCTCCCGCCACCACCTGGTCCGAGCGGGTGCAGGGCGTCTATGCCGATGATGACTCGCGTAAGATGATCGAGAGCAAGGCGCCGATGGGCCGGCTCGCCATGCCGGACGAGCAGTCGGCCATCGTGACATTCCTCTGCTCGAACGGCGCAAGCTACATCAACGGCGCGACGATTGACGTCGCCGGTGGCAAGGTGATGATCTAATCGCTCTATCTGTGAGGAACCATGCGAACTATTGACGCGCACGGACACATCATCGTTGAAGAAATCACCGCCAGCCATGGCAATGAGCCTTGGCGCACGCGCATTGACCGCACACCTGAGGGGACCTTCTCCAGTCTGGCGAACGGCAAGCGCAACGGCCCGCACGTACACGAGTGCACCGATATTCCCCAGATGTTGCGCGACCTGGATGCGCTGCGCATTGACACGCTGATGATCAGCCCGCCGCCGTATCTGTTCTTCTATCAATTCGATCCCGCGGAGACGACCAGGGCGGCGCGTATCCAGAATGACGGCATGGCGCGCGTGAAGGAGGCGCATCCCGACCGCTTCGCGCCGCTGGCTACTGTGCCGCTGAATGACACGGACGCCGCGATTGCCGAGATGCGCCGCGCCACCCGCGAGCTTGGCCTCTCCGGCGTTGAGATCGGCACCAGCGTGCAGGGCGTACATCTGGGCGACCCGCGCTTCCGCCCCTTCTGGCGCGCCGTCGCGGATGACGACGTTTTCGTCTTTATCCATCCCGACTATTTCCAGACGAGCAGCTCGCCCACGCTCAGCGAGTATTATCTGGTCAATTTCGTGGGCAACCCGACCGAGACGGGGCTGGCGGCCGCGCACATGGTATTCTCCGGGCTTTTCCAGGACTTCCCCGACCTCAAGATCCTGCTTGCGCATGCCGGCGGGGTGACGCCGTGGATCATGGGGCGCTGGGAGCATGGCTACGGCAAGCGTGTTGAGGCCAGGCGCGACCTCAAGCGCAGTCCCATCGCGGACGTGAAGAAGTTCTACTATGACACCATCGCCCATAGTCCCGCCGCACTCACGTTCCTCATCGAGCAGATGGGCGCTGACCATGTGATCCTCGGCTCTGACTACTACTTCGACATGGGGCCGGATGACCCCGTTGGCGATGTGGAGAAGCTTGAAAGCGTCAGCGAGGCGGACAAGGCGAAGATCCTCAATGGCAATGTCACCCGCCTCGCCCGCCTGTAGCGGCGCGCGACAGCGGGCGTGTTCTGGAAGTGAGCAGGAGCGACATCATGGAGACGCGGGTCCCTTCGACGATGCGCGCGATGACGCTTGAGGAATTTGGCAAGCCGCTCGTCGAGCGGACCATCCCTGTGCCGGAGGTTGGCCCGAATGACGCCCTCGTGCGGATACGGGCGTGTGGCGTCTGCGGCACGGATCTCAAGATTACCGCCGGGAAGCTGAACTTCGTTAAAACGCCCCATATTCCCGGACACGAGCCGGCTGGCGAGGTTGTGGCCGTTGGCTCCGACGTGCGCGGCGTCCAGGTAGGCGACCACGTCGCGGTCGCCATTTACCTGAATTGTGGCGAGTGTGACTACTGCCGGACCGGGCGCGAGCAAATCTGCCCGCATCTGCGCGGGCGCGTCGGTTTCACCATTGACGGCGCGTACGCCGACTATCTGCGCGTGCCAAGCACAGCATTGAGGGTGGTCGCTCCTGACGTGCCGTTTGAGGATATCGCGCTGCTTGGCGACTGTATCACGACCGCCTGGAACGCGATCTCGGTACGCGCGGACGTGCGGGAAGGCCAGTGGGTCTACATGACGGGCGCGGGCGGCATCGGCCTGCACGCGATCCAGCTCGCCAAGCTGCGTGGCGCCCGTGTCATCGCCGTTGACGTGGACGACGAGAAGCTGTCGCTCGCCCGGCGCTTCGGCGCTGATCTCACGCTCAACGCCCTGGCTGAGGATGTTGTCGCGCGGACGCGTGAGACGGTGGGCGGCGACGGCGTGGACGCGGCGATTGACTTTGTCGTCACGCAGAGCGCGCTCGACGCCGACTTCGCCGTGCTGCGCCCGGATGGCGCCGTTATTCTGGTGGGCTATAACCCCGACGGCCCGAGCCTGGTCCGCACGATGGACATCGCCCTCAGCGAATTCCGGCTTATCGGGAGCCGCGCGTCGGGTCTGCGGGAGCTGGACGAAATGATCAAAATGATCGAGGAGCGGCGTATCAAGCCAGTCGTTGGCCGCACGTACGCGCTTGAGGAAGTCAACCAGGCGCTTGATGATCTGCGCAATAACCGGGTCATTGGCCGGGCTGTCGTCGTTCCGTAAGGCGTTTTAGACGGCTGGGAAGCCCTGTTTTCCTGTTCGCCTCTTATGTGGCCTATTTTCACCGCGTTCCTCCAGGGAAATTTCATGACTTCGTCGTCGTTCGCCCACCACGCTGAATCGCAGTCCAGCGCGGCGCCGGCTATCCAGGCGCTGAATGGGCGCGCCTACACTGTGATGCTTACGATCACGATCATCGCCGGGCTGGAGATGGGATTGCTGATCCTGGATATCAGCCCAATCCTGCCGCTCGTGCGCCAGCGCTTTGGCGTGGGCTATGTCGAAGCTGGATGGGCGATCTCCGCGGCGATCATCTGCCACACGCTGGCGGTCGCGCTCGCTGGATTCATCGCTGGTCGCACGGGACCACGCCCGCTGCTGCTCACTGGCCTGGCGCTGTGCCTAATCTCCACGATCATGCGGGCGCTGGCGCCGACCTTTCCCGTGTTTGTCGCCAGCCGGGCGGTGACGGGTCTGGGCACGGGCTGTATCGTGATCGGCGGCATTACAGCTATCACCCTGCTCAGTCCGGTCAAGCGGCACGTGCGCGACCAGGGCTATTTCGGGGCCGCGCAGCAGCTTGGCATTATGCTGACGCTCCTGATAGCGCCAGTGGGAGTAGCCAGATTTGGCATTCCGATATTCTGGGGCATGTTCGCGGGTGAGCTCGCGCTCGTGCTCGCCGCCTGCGTCCTGTTCTATCCACGGGCGCATCCGCAAGCGCAAAGCCCAGAGCCGGCACGCGCGCAACCGTTGGCGATGGCGCGCGACCGGTACGGGTGGCTGCTGAGTCTCACCAACATGGCCGGATATGGCGCGTTCGTGGGCGTGACGGGCTGGACGTCCTCATTCCTGATCACGCGCTATCACACATCGCCTGCGCAGACCGCGCTGCTCGCGTCGGGCGCGGCGCTCTTCGCATTCTTTGGGCGACTCGCCGCCAGTCCGCTACTACGGGTGATGAGTCAGCGCTGGCTCATGGGCGGATTCACCACAATCACAGCTATCAGCCTGGCGGCGACGCCATTCGCGCCGAACCAGCAAATCGCGGCGCTGCTCCTGCTCGTGTTCTCCCTCAGCAGCAGCGTGCCGTTCGGGGTCGTCTTCGGCTCGATCGCGAACCACCCAGCGCCTGCGGGAATTTCCCGGCGGATCATGCTGGTGGCTATCAATAGCAACGCGGTGGCGTTGCTTCTGCCGCTGCTCATCGGGTATACCGTCTCGCTCACGAACGAATTTAGTCTTGGGTTCTGGCTCATCGCCGCGTTGGTTGGGCTGGTGGCGATTGTGCTATTGCGCTCGCGCATGCTCCAGACGCCGAGCGCCACGGCTGGAACTCCCGCGGCGAAAACAGTCTAACGGACGGCGCATGTCGCGTCCGCCACCCACGAGCGTCAACGAGAAGCGCGGGGTGTGGCGGGGAAAGGGAAAGGTATCAATGGCGACCTATCCAGAGCTGAATGGCAAGGTGGCGCTCGTGACAGGCGGCGCGGCGGGCATCGGCGGGGCGGCGGCCGCCGCGCTCGCCGCGCAGGGTGTCCGCGTCGCCATCCTTGACAAGGACACCGAGGCGACCAGCGATCTCGTCGCGCGCATCACCGCCACTGGCGGAACCGCGCTCGCGACCCCCGCTGACGTCACCAGGCGCGCC
>JAKAIY010000135.1 GCA_021814145.1 Chloroflexota bacterium | reverse complement strand
CCTCGGCCTATACTGCAGCGCCTCCGCGATGGGCGGCGCGGCGGCGCCTCCGCCCCCGCCAGGTCAGCGACCGTCCGCGCCAGCTTCAGCGCGCGGTGAAACGCCCGCGCCGAGAGCTGCAACCGCTGCGCCGCCGCCCGCAGCAGCGGCTGCGCCCCCGCCTCCACCTCGCAGTACGGGGACGCCACCGCCGGGCCCATGTCGGCGTTGACAGTCAGAGCGCCACCGCCGGTCGCGCGCTAGGCCCCTGCGGCTTGGTCCGGCTTCCGCTCGATGATCTCGCCTTGAATCAGGAGCTGGACCTCATCCCCGACCATCCACTTCCCATCCAGCAGCATGTTAAATGTCATGCCGAAGTCCTTGCGGTTGATCACGCCCTCACCAGTGTAGCCGATGCGGTGGCCCATGTTCGGATCGTTGAATTCGCCGAGAACCACCACGGTCAAAGTGACCGGTCTCGTTACTCCCCTGATGGTCAGGTCGCCAGCCATCGTATAGCGGTCACCTACCACATGCTCGATCGTTGTGCTCCTGAATATGATCGCCGGATACGTGGCGACCTCAAGGAAGTTGGAAGCGCGCAGGTCGTTGTCACGATGCTCATTATCAGTCCGAATGCTGGCCGCCTGGATAGTCACCGTCAGGGCCGTCCGCTCCGGATGCGCCGGGGTGATGGTTCCGCTGACGCTGACCTCAGCGAAGTTGCCATGCACCCGCATCATACCCAGATGCTGGACAGAGAACTCAACCTGCGTGTGCATCGGGTCCGCCTGCCAGACACCCTGCGTCGCAGGTAGTCCCGCGAGCACACTGGTGGTGGAACCTGTGACGCGGCCATTTGGCTTCGCGCCCGCCGCCTGCGCCTCAACCGCGCGCGTGGCGAGCGCGAAGGCTGGCGCGGCAGTCAGGATACCGATGAAGGCGGAAACAAGCGTAATGAAGGCTCCGAGCAGGAAGACAGCTGAACCAAGCGAGAGCAGCGGCGAGTTGATATAGAGGTTAGCCGAGAACGCGTATGAGCTCGTTTCATAGTTAAGCGCGCTGACTAACGAGAGCGCCACGATCAGCGCCGCCGCGGAGTAGAACGCGCTGCGCGCGGGTCCAGGCCGCTTGAAGATCGCCCATACGCCGAGTATCAGGAGCAGGGCCGCCATAATCATAGGGACTGCGCTCACCAGGATGGTGAAGATATGGGGTTGGCTGGTCGCATAGTTGCCGGTCTGCTGGTCATAGCCGGTGGTTCCAAAGAGAGCGGGATAGATGTTGTTCCAGCTTGAGGCCATCTGGTAGTCGGAGGATGAGTAGGGTGGTGTCGCTTCTTGATTCACGGTGAGGTAGGAGGGGAGGAAATACGAGGTGATTATAAGCGCGCCGCCAAGCACGCCTAACACTCCGTAGGTCTTGTTTGGGTTCTGAATGATTGGCGCTTGAACAGCGTCCTCTTTCATGGATCACCCCCACGCCATAGCGCCTGACACTGCCGGTCACATGAAACCCTCGTTTATCGTGGCGCCTAGGCTATTGGGGAGTATAGCTTTCTGCTAGGTAAATATCAATAGTGAGCAGAACACGACGTATCCCAAGCGTTACATTAGGAGCAAATTGTGAGGCGCTGATTTTCAATAACGCGATGGGGTAGCGTACCGAAAGAGTGGCTGTTCAACCGGACATGCGGAGCAAGTGTACCCTAGAGGCCTGACGCCAGAAGAACGCATCGTCGAACTCGAACCTAAGAACGCCTGGCAGCGCGAGTAGATCGCCACGCTGCTAAAGCAGGCGCGTGACGGTGAGACGCCCCTGGCCAAGGACAGCCCATACTACAAAGCATTGTTGATACACCCAGCGCGCTCGATGATCGTCTCTACCCTATCCCTCACCCCACATCCACCCGTGGCCGGTACTGCAGCGCCTCCGCGATATGCGGCGCGGCGATCACCTCCGCTCGTGGATGAGACAGGCTACAGGCTCGTTAGTCGTTCGCTGCGTTTTCATCCAGCGCCTCGGCGATCGCCTGCTCCAGCGTCAGCTTCTGCCCCGCCGCGACCGCCGCCGCCCACGCCGTCTCACCCAGCGCCGCCCGCGCCCCGGCGACCGCCTGTTCCGTTTCCTCCCGCTCCTGTGGTGGTTGCGGCGCGCCCAGCGTCTCCCGCAACGCCGCCGCCGCCCCCAGCAGCCGCGCCGCCCGCGCTCCCCGCCCCGCCATCCCGGCCGCGCCCGCCACGCCCTCCAGTCCCACCGCGCACCGGCGCGGGTCGCCCAGTTCCCGGTACAGCGCCAGCGCCTCGCGCCCCAGCGCGTCCGCCCTGGCGACCTCGCGCTGGCGCAGCGCCACGGACGACAGATTGGCAAGGCTGGTGGCGATAAGGTCGCGGTCGCCAACCTCGCGGCTGACCGCGAGCGCCTCCGCGAAGGCGTCCGCCGCCCGCTCCATGTCCTCCTTCATATACAGGGCGATTCCCAGGTTCGTCAGCACGCTGGCGACATCTCGCCGCGCGCCTGCCTCACGCATCAGCGCCAGGCCGTCCTCGAGGCAGGCTTCCGCTCGCGCCGGAGCGCCCTGGCCCAGCGCCACGACACCCAGGCTGTTCAGCGCGTTCGCCACCGTTCGCGGATCGCCGGCTTCCCGGCCCAGCGCCGCCGCCTGTTCGAGCCAGCTTTCCGCCGCCGCCTCATCCCCTTGATAGAGCGCCAGCACACCAGCCGCGCGCAGCGCCCGCGCCCGTATGCTCTCCCATCCCGCGCCCGGCGCGGCCCGCGCGGCGTCCGCGCCTTCCCGCCCCAGCGCCAGCAGCCGCTCCGCCCACACACGCCCTTCGCGCAAATGCCCGCGCACCATCCAGAACCGGAACACCGCCGCCACCAGCCGCAGCCCCAGCTCCACCTCGCCCCGCTCCAGCGCCCAGCCCAGCGCCCCCCGCAGATTGTCATGCTCGCGTTCCAGCCGGTCCAGCCACGCTCCCGCCTCCGGCCCGGTCAGCTCTGGCTCCGCCCGCTCGGCCAGCGCCAGCGCGAACGCCGCGTGCGCCCGGCGCAACGCCTCAGCCTCCCCGCTCTCCTCCAGCCGCTCCAGCGCATACTCACGAATGACGCGCAGCATGCCGAAACGCGGCTCGCCACCTTCCTCCCGCTGCTGGACCAGGCTCTGATCCACCAGCGCGCCCACACCCTCCAGCACGTCGCCCTCCAGCGCCCCAGCCCCCTCCGGCGCGGCGCAGACCGCCTCGATAGCCTCCAGCGCGCCTCCCCCGGCGAAGACCCCCAGCCGGCGGAACAGCGTGCGCTCCCCGGCGGAGAGCAGATGCTCGCTCCAGGCGATCGTGCTGCGCATCGCCTGCTGCCGCTCAGCGAGGTCACGCGCGCCGCCCACGAGGAATCCGAGGCTATGCTCCAGGCGGGCGAGCAGCGCGGACGGCGGAAGGAGCTTGACACGGACGGCGGCCAGCTCGATGGCCAGCGGCAGCCCGTCCAGCCACGCGCAGATCTCCGCCACCGCCGGCGCGTTGGCGGCCGTCAGCGCGAAGTCCGGCCGGACCGCCCGCGCCCGCTCGACGAACAGCGCCGCCGCCGGATACGCCATCAGGCGCTCCGGCGCGCGGGCCAGCTCCGGCGCGGATGCGGCGGGGGGAAACCCAAGCGGCGTGACCAGGTACTCGTGCTCGCCCCGCAGACGCAGCGCCATGCGGCTGGTCGCCAGCACGGCGAGCGAGGGGCACGCCTCCAGCAGCTCCGCCACGCTGGGCGCGGCGGCGGCGACGTGCTCACAGTTATCCAGCACGAGCGACACGCGCCGCTCGCGCAGGTGGAGGCGCAGCGTCTCGGCGATTGACTGCCCTCCCACCTCCTTCAGGCCCAGCGTCTCAGCGATGGTGGGAATCACCAGATTGGGATCACTCAGGCGCGAGAGGCGCACAAACCAGACGCCATCCGGAAAGTCGTCCAGCAGTTCGCTGGCCGCCTGAATCGCCAGCCGCGTCTTGCCGATGCCGCCCGACCCCGTCAGCGTGACCAGCCGCACATCCGGGCGGCGCGCCAGCGCGACGACCGCGCGCACCGCCTCATCGCGACCGAGCAGGCGCGTGGGCTGCGCGGGCAGGTTGTGCGGCGTCCGCCCCGGCGCCGCGCCCTGGTGGCGCTCATCCCCCATCGCTGGTTCACCGTCCACCGGCGGAGGCGCTGGAACGGCAGACGCGCCGCCGCGCGCCGCCGCGAAAAAGGCCGCCTCATCCTCAGGGCCTGCTCCAAGCGCGCGAGCGAGCAGCGTGACGGTATCGCGGCGGGGCGTGCGCCGCACACCCCGCTCCAGGTCGGCGATGCCCCGCGCGCTCAGCCCGGCCCGCGCCGCCAGCTCCTCCTGCGTCAGTCCCGCCGCCCGCCGCCGCCGCCGCAACAGCTCGCCAAATCCCCCGCCCACGTTATCCACCATAACGACCCCACCCTTCGACACGCGCGGCGCCACCTGCGGCCATATCCCAACTACCACGCCTCACACAGACGCTCGCATGATAGCACGCGACCGCCTGATTGCGTGGGTGATTGCGTGGGCGCAAGCGCCGGTTGCGTCTGGAGGTTGGAGCGGCGCGCCAGCATACTTGAGGCATCACCCACGGCGGCAAGCGAGCGCGCCGGGGCAAGTAGCGCGCAAGCGAAAGGAGACAGACCATGCCAGTCCTGACACGTTCGGAGACCCAAGGCGTCACCGCGGAGCAGATTCTGCCGTTCATCGCCCAGACACAAGAGCAGATGAAGACGTTTCCCGGCTTCATCGCCCAGATGCACGGCCCGACCCCGGGAGGGTATCAGGTGACCGAGGTGTGGGAGACGCAAGAGGCCCATGAGCGGTGGGTGCGCGAGGTCATCGCGCCACTCCTCGCGCGGCAGATGGGCATAACAGACGCTCCGACCGCGACGTATCAGCCACTCGATGGCTTTGTCACGCGCTGAGGTCCGCGCTGAAGTCCGCCGGGGAGCGCCCCGGCATCCGTAACATGCTTGCCTTGACCTCCACGTACAGAAAGGTAAACATCGCGTGTCAACCGACGAGAACAAGACAGTCTTTCAAAAACTGATAGAGCTGCAGGAGCATGGTGATCTGAACACCGTGGATCAAGTTATTGCCCCCAACTGGGTCAACCACGATGGGTCGCCGCGGCCCTTGCGAGGACCCGAGGGGTTCAAACTGCTCACTATGGGGTTCCGCTCAGCATTCTCCGATATCCGTCTCGAGATCGAAGATATGCTTGCTGAAGGCGACAAAGTCGCCGCTCGCTGGCGCTTTCGCGGGACGAATAGCGGCTCCTTCCAGGGGATGCCCCCGACTGGCAAAGCCGTTGACGTCAAGGCCACGGGCATCTTTCGTGTCGTGGATGGGAAGGTGACCGACAACTGGGTCAACCTGGATTTTCTCGGCCTGATGCAACAACTCGGCGTTATCCCTGCGCCAGGACAAAGCGAGTGATGCGGGCCGCGTCCAACCGCTCGTTGCGCCCCCTGTAGTACGCGACTCCGGCTTTTCGGCAAACGCTTAGGGCTACAAAGGGCGGTGTCAAGTCGCGCATGCGCGGCGAGCGGGCGGTTGAAACCGCGCCTGAAGGGCCTGACAGCCTACAAGGTCCGCCACTGCGGACCCACGCTCAGCGGATGAGCGCCCGCGGCGGCGGGCGTTGTGGCGGCGCGAGCCGCCTTGAGGCGCGGTTTCAACCGCCCGCCTGCTCGCCGGGCGACTTTAAACCGCCCGCGCGGGCAAGGCCCTAAACCCAATGCCGTAGCGCCACCGGGCGTCGCGGCAAACAGACGGCAAACCGGCGTCACCGCATCGTCATCGTAGCGCATCCGCGATTTCCAGGACGGCGAGCCACGGAACAGCCCACGAGGAAGCGCCCCGCCGCCCTGGCCGCGAGCCTTTGGAATCACGCAAGCCATCAACAACAGGCGAGAAAAGAAGAAAGGGAAACCAATGGGATCAGCGCATTCCGAGGGAGCATTGTGGAACGCTGGCGCGCATGACTGGGCCGAGATTCAGGAAGGCATGCTGCGGCCAGCCTATCTAGCCGTATTTGATGCGCTTGGCGTCGGGCCTGGGGTGCGATTGCTCGATATCGGCTGCGGAGCGGGCATGGCCGCGCAGCTCGCCAGCGCCCGAGGCGCGCGGGTGAGCGGGCTTGACGCCTCGCCCGCGTCTATCGAGATCGCGCGCGGGCGCACACCCGATGGCGACTTCCACGTTGGCGATATGGAGCGGTTGCCCTTCGCGGACGCCACCTTTGACGCCGTCACCAGCTTCAACGCGATCCAGTTCGCCGCTGACCCTGTCGCCGCCTTGCGCCAGGCGCTGCGTGTCAGCGCGCCCGGCGCCCGCGTCGCGGTGGTGATCTGGGGTGAGCCAAAAGACGCCGAGCATGCCGTGACGATGCGGGCGGTAGCCGCGCTGACGCCCCCACCGCCGCCCGGCGCCCCTGGCCCGTTCGCGCTCTCGGCCCCTGGCAAGCTGGAAGCCATTCTGGAGCAGGCTGGCCTGCGACCGCTGAGCGGGGGACCCGTCCAGTGTCCCTTCGTCTATCCCGACGCCGAGGCGGCCTGGCGCGGCCTCTCCGGGGCCGGCCCCTATGTCGTCGCGATGCGCCACTGCGGCGAAGAAGCCGTGAAGCGCGCGATGCTGGCCTCGCTCGCCCCCTTCGCCACCCCCGACGGCGGCTACCGCCAGAACAACACCTTCCGCTATGTGATCGCTACGGCAAGCGCGGCGTAACACGGCATGTATCCCGCTTGCTGACCAATTCCCCCGATGATGCGCTGTACGCCCGCGCTGCCAGCGAAGCGCCGCGCCTGCCGCTCGCGCGCCGCCAGCGCGCGGCTGCGCGCCCCCGCCGGCGGCTCCACCGCACCCTTGCCCATCAGCTTCTCATACTCCACGCGCGGCGCCTCGACATGAATATCAATGCGGTCCAGCAGCGCCCCGCTGATGCGCTTCTGATAGCGGGCGATGGCGCTGGGCGGGCAGGCGCAGGCCCACCACGCTGGGTCACCGTGGTAGCCGCACGGGCATGCGTGCGGCTACCAATGGAAGGTATTTGCTGACCTGCGTGCTGCTGAGGACGCACAGCAGTTGATTGACAAAGCCGGAACCGCCTCGCGTCGAACAGCACACGCCTGGCCGGCTGCCCCAGCCTGGCTTCACGCGCCCGGGACTCATCATCGAGAGATGAGCCGCGCGATTTCCTCCAGGAACACGGCGCTGTCGAATGGCTTGGCGATGCCCATATCAGCGCCGAGGCGCGCCGCCTTCGCTCGCGCGCTACCATCCGCTGTCAAGATGAGGATCAGGATTCCCCGGCGGAGGTCGCGCCGTTCAAGTTCGGCCAGGAATTCCTCCCCGTTCATCTGGGGCATCATCAGGTCGAGGATGATGAGCTGTGGCCTGGCGGTCTGTACCTGTTCCAGCGCCTCGGCGCCACCCTCCGCGCACCGCACGTCATATCCATCGAGCTCCAGAAGATCTTGCAGCGCCTCCCGCAGATCGGGCTCGTCGTCTACGACGAGCACGTGCGCCCCCATACGCTTCACATCCTCTCCAGCTCCATCGGCGCCCCAGCATCGTCGCGCTCCGCCAGAGGCAAGGTCAGGGTAAATGTGGCGCCCTTTCCCTCCACGCTGGCCACGCTCAACTGGCCACCGTGCGCCTCCGCCACCTGCTGGCTCAGATACAGACCGAGGCCCAAACCGGTGAAGTGGCGCGAGGAGGCGTTCGAGCTACGATAGAAGGGCGTGAAGAGATTGGGGAGGTCGCTCTCGGGAATCCCGATGCCCTGATCGCTGACCTGGACAGAGGCGTTTGAGCCTGCTGCGCCGATCGTAACCAGGATCTCCCCGCCACCAGGAGAGTATTTGACAGCGTTCTCGAGCAGATTGGTGATGATCTGTTTGATCCGTGGTAGCTCTACCCACACGAGGACCGGCTGCTCCGGCTCCTGCGCTTGACTCGCCTGAGTCGTGATCCGAATGGTATGCGTGTCACCGGCAGGAAGAGTCTCGCACTGCGCCGCCACACACTCCGTCACCATCGCGGTCAGGTCGTGCGCCGCTAGCTGGAGCGCCAGTTTGCCTCGCTGCACACGGGAGACATCCAGCAGGTCCGCGCTCAATGATGTCAGCCGGTCGGTCTGTCGCTGGATGGTCTGAAGGCGCTTGACGAAGTGCTCGGGGTCCATGCGTCCGTCTCGCTCGAACGTACGCAGCAAGATATCGGTGATCGTGCGAATCGTGGTTACCGGTGTGCGCAGCTCGTGTGAGGCGGTGTTGAGGAAGTCGTCCTTGAGGCGCGCGGATTGGCGCTCCTCGGTCACGTCATGGGCGATCCCCAGGACGCCAATGATGGCGCCCGACTCGTCACGCACTGGCCCGAGGCTGGCGAGCACATCGCGGAATGATCCATCCCGATGCCGGAGACGCAGGGACAGACTTGTCACCCGCAAGCCGTCCAGCGCTCGCCCGCGCGCTGCGTCAAGACGCGCTTGGTCCTCAGGCGCGACGAGATGACAAAACAGGCCGCCTACCAGTTCCTCGCCCTCGATTCCCAGGACATCGCGCCAGCGACCGTTGGCGTAGGCGATGCGGCAGTCGAGATCAATGAGCGCGATCGCGTCAGCCGCGCCGCGGACGATCTCCTCCCAGCGCGATTGCAGCTCCCCCAGTTCGCGCCGTAACCGGCGGACGTTCTCCATCAGGCGCAGTTGTTGGACGACGTCAGGGCTCGCGCGCTCCACCTCCGGGAAATACTCCTTGCCGACGGCCATCTCGGCCTCTGGCGTGCGCTGGAGGTGGATGATGACATAGCACCCATCATCGCCCAGCGCGATCCGCTGGCGCAGCACGACCTTCGCATACCCAAAATTACGCGCGGCGATGCCGCCAAAGACCGAGCTGGTCATGAAGCAGAGCGATGGGGATTGCCGCACGAGGGCGTCGAAAGGGCAGGAGGTGGTCCGCACGACGACCTTTTCGGGCGCTTTCGAAACCAGGGAGAAGTTGCCCTTGATCTTCTGCTTGAGGTCCACAATGACATGGGCGTATTCGTCGAGCGTAAAGGGGCGCTCGATATTCCAGAATCGCTTATACTCGTCCTCGATCGCCGCGCCCATCGAGAGACCGACGTTCATGATGTAGCCGCCCGCGACATCGCTGCCCAGAATCGCCTCGTTCAGGTGGCCGAGGCTGGTGATGAGCCGGCGCATGAACATGTCTCGGTCAAGCGAGATCGGCGTGCGATACCTGCTTGCGAACTGCGCATGATCAGCGCCCGAGAGCGCCGGGGTATCTGACGCGGACATACATCCTCCTCAGTCCTTCTTGGCGATTCCGTTCGAGCGAGGACCATCCAGGACATCGGCTAGGTACGCCTATCTACGTAGGTGACAGGATGATGGCTGATGATGGCGCGTATTCCCAATGATTGTATCACGATACCGGAGTCGCGCGGCGGCGGAAGGAGCGGCGTCACTGGGCGCCCGGGCGGGTAACAACAATAGAGGGTAGTGTCACTTCGTGGAACGGACCTATGTGCGGTAAGGGATGGATTGAGTATCGCCGCGGTATCAGGGGAAGCCATCTGGCTGACGACAAGCGGCGGCGTCGCTGGAATCGGGCTTTCTCTGCCGCCTCGCGTGCGCTTCCCGGTTTCCTGTTCGGACGGGGCCTCACGTGCAGCCGCCGGCTGTTCCTGCGGCGCCTACCTGGCGCGCTCGACGAGAGTCGCGATCTCCGCCTCGATCCCCTCGAGGATCGCCTCCGGATCTGGCGTCAGCCGGCCGTCGGTCGCGATGCTGACCCAGAGATTGCCGGTGTAGCTCAACAGGCTGACGTCCACCGCGAGGCGCCCTGCGCTGGGCGCCCAGAACATCACCTGTTTCAGTGTCGCTCCTGCCATCCGTAGTGGCTCGCAAGGACCGACCACATTAGTCACTACCACCGTGCAGCGACGGGCGAACAGGTTGACCACCATCTCGAATAGCGGCGACGGCATGACGCCCAGGATCCGGAGCAGCAAGAACGTCAGCAACCGTTCGGGCGATCGCTTGATCTGCCGCGTCGTCTCGCGCACCGCGAAGAGACGCTCGAGCGGGTCGGCGACGCCGAGCGGCAGCGGCGCGAAGAGGAGGCCAAAGCGGTTGCCCAACTTGGACGCTTCCTCAATCGGCCGCAGGTTGACCGGCGCGAGGGCGCGCAGCTCGACGCCATCCACCCGCTGTTCGTGCGCGACCAGGTAGCGGCGCAGTCCGCCGGCTAGGGCGACCAGGACCACGTCGTTGATCGTGGCGCCCGTCGCCCGCGCGATGCCCTTCAGCGTGTCAACGGGTATCGGCTGCGACCAGACGGCGCGCTTCTCGTCGGACAGCGGGCCTTTGAACACGGTGCGCGAATCGGCGCGCATGAACAGGAGCTTCCAGACCGTGCCCGCGCCGAGCGCGAGATCGCGCATCGTATCGCGCATCGCATCGCGCGCGCTCGCCGGGCGAGCCATGATCGCCTTCACCTCGCGCGCGGGACGTTCCTCAGCCGCGCGCGTGAAGGAGACCAGCGGTGAGACGGACCGCGGCGGCAGCCACCCGAATGCCTTGTGGCTGTCGCCCGGCTGGGCCGC
>JAKAIY010000134.1 GCA_021814145.1 Chloroflexota bacterium | reverse complement strand
GACCGACACGGGCGTCTTCCGCGTCGAGCGGCCCGGCTCGGTGCTGGATAATAGCGACATGGCCTGGGCGCTGGCGCATATGGAGCAGGGCGAGCCGGATAGCATCGTCGGGCTGCCGCGCCGCCAGCTCGCGCTGCTGCTGACCCTGCTGCCCACGCCTGAAGACGAGGAGCATCCTGAGCAGGACCCGCACTGGGGCTGGGCGCACCGGCTGCGTGGCCCGTGGGAGCGCGGCCCGCTGCATCCCAAGGGCCGCCTGGGGCGCTTGATCGCGATTGACCCCGACCTCTCCGGCCAGGGGCTGCACCGCGCCTGCTTTGAGCTCATCGGCGCGGATGAGATCGTCTGGGCGCTGGGCGTGCCCTGCTTCCGCCAAGGCAGCGTCTACGAGCTGACGCCGCTGGGCAAGAACAGCCTCAGCCGCTGGCTGACGTGGCCGATCACGAAGGCCCGCCGCCGCGCGGGCGCCATCGAGCGCCCCGAATGGGAGATCGCGCGCGTGGTCTACCGCGTCGGGCAGCCGCGCTGGCCGCTGGCGGGCGTCGTCGAGCCGCTCGGCCCGATAGGCGTCTCCGGCTAGCGCGCCCCATTCTGATTCGCCCGCGCCCCTTCGCGTATCGCGTGAAGGGGCGTTTTCTTTGCCCCGCCCGCTAGCGGTGGGCCGCTGACAAGCAGCCGCGCGGGGATATGGAGACGGCGCCATTGGGCCGGCTGGATTCGCTGGACATCCTGGAACCTCCTCCACGGGCTATACGCCGGGACCTTATGATACCATTGAGCCGCGTAGCGTTCTATAGCAGGCCGTGGCAGACGTGGAGGACAGCCTACTATGGGGAAAGAGCCCGCGCAACCATCCAGGCCAGCGGAGGCGCCGGAGAACGCCCCGAAACGGGAGCCTGTCGCGCACGTCGTGGACGTGTGGCAGTTCAGCCTCGCTACCGCCGCCGCGCTGCTGATCGGCGCGCTCTTTCTGCAGCTGCCGGAAGAGCTGCTGGTTGGGCCGCGCTGGCTGCTGCTAGTGATCGAGGTCGCGCTGCTGACGCCGCCCGTGCTGGCCCGCGTCACGAACACCCACCTGCCACAGCGGGTGGCGCGTGGCTTCGTCTACGCCCTGCTGGCCGCGCTGACGCTGGAGCTCACGCTCTCGCTGGCGAAGCTCGTGACGCTTCTCGCCAACCCCCAGCTCTCGCCACGCCTGCTGCTGATTTCCGGTATCCTGCTCTGGTGCGCCAACGTGCTGGTCTTCGCGTCCTGGTTCTGGGAAACCGACGGCGATGGCCCCGTCTCGCGCCACCACGCGGGCCACGAAGCCGCCGACTTCCAGTTCCCCCAGCAGGAGGGCGGCAACATACATGGCTGGCGCCCTGGCTTCGTGGACTACCTCTTCCTCGCCTTCTGCACCGCTACCGCGCTCAGTCCAGCTGACACGATGCCACTCACCCGCCGGGCGAAGCTGCTCATGATGGTCGAGGCGATCATCTCCATGGTGGTGATCGTTATGCTGCTCGCCCGCTTCGTCAACGTCGTCTAGCGGCGCCACGCGCCAGCGGTTCGCGAGGTGGCGATCAGCGCCCCGTCGTGTATCATGTCCCACAGCAGACGGTTGTTTTCAGAAACGGAGACGGTGATGCGGGACATGAACGTGACGCGCGTCGGCGCCGCGCGCGTGGCTATCCTTAACGCGGGTGATTTGCGTCTGCTCTTCTCGGAGGAGATGGCGGTTCCGGAATCGGAGTGGCGTCCTCACTACGCTGACCTTTTCGAGCGGCCTGTCTCCTGTCCGAGCCTGAGCGTCTACATCGAACATGAGGACGTCAGGCTGCTGGTGGACGCCAACGACTACCGGGCCACCGTCGCGCCCGATTCCCCATACGCGATCGCTGGCTATACGCCGCCGCCCGATATTCCCGCCCAGCTCGCGAGCCTTGGCGTGAAGCCGGAGGACATCAGCCACGTGGTCATCACGCACGCGCACTGGGACCATTACGCGGGCGTCACACGACCCGCTGGCGACGGATTCGCGCCTACCTTCCCACGGGCGCGCTACTTCCTCGGGGCCGCCGACTGGGCGGACGCCGAGCTGCAAACGGCGTTGCGGGATCAGACATCGCTGGAGGCGCGCACGCTCGGCGCGCTCCAGGCGCGGGGCATTCTGCGGCTGGTTGGGGAACGCGAACAGATCAGCGATAGCGTCGAGATTCTGCCAGCGCCTGGCGAGACCCCAGGGCACCAGATCGCGCGCATCCACTCAGAAGGCGAGACCCTGTACGTCATTGGCGATCTGTTCCACCACGCCGTCGAGGTGGAACATCCCGACTGGATGGTGACCTGGGCCAGCGCCGGGGCCATGCGGGAAACCCGCCGCTGGCTGACGCGGGACGCGCTCGCCGAGCGCGCGAAGCTGATCGCCGCCCATATCGCCACCCCCGGCCGCATCGAGCGCGCGGGCGATGGCTTGCGGTGGAAAGACGCCTAGAGCCCAGGCGCCAGACGGGCTGGCGCGGGGCGCGGGGTTAAGCGTGGTAATACCCGTGATACCGCTCTGGGAGCAGATCACGGACATGGCGCGCCATCTCATCAGCGATGGGGCGGAGCGCGCCATACGATGAATGGTTGGCCGAAAATTGGGGGAAATAGGGCTGGCCAAAACGGATGTGGACCTCTGGGCGGCGCCAGGGTCGCCAGCCCCGCCCAGGCGCCCAGACCGGCTCACTTCCCCAGATCGCGACGGGCGCGACGGGCGCATGGACCCGCGCCGCGACCCAGGCGGCCCCTATCTTGAACTGGAGCAGCGCGGCGGGACGCGGCGGCTTTGGATACGTGCCTTCCGGAAATATCAGGGCGCAGTGGCCAGCGCGCAGCTGCTCCTCCAGCACGGCGAGCGCGGCGACATCCCACTGTCCGCGCCGGATGGGAATAACGCCGCACAGCCGCGCGAGACCCCCAATCACCGGCCAGTCAAAGACTTCCGATTTCGCCAGGATATGGAGCTCCCGCGAGAGCGAGACCCCAATGGCGAGCGGATCAATCAGGCTCAGATGATTACTGACTAACAGCGCTGGCCCTTTCGCCGGTATGTTTTCCCTGCCGGATACACGCAGCCGCAGCTGCAGGGGGAGCGCAAGGCTGATGGCCGTCCGTGTGGCGCGATAGATATATCCCATGCGCGCTCCTGCGCTTTCATGTTCCCTGGCGCGCCGCCAGGAAGATCACACCGCTCGCTGAGCAATACACGAGCCAGCTCGCCGCTGGCGGGTGTGGACTATGATAGTGGAGTCAGGACAGAGGCGCTGGCCCATGTGGCAAAAAGCGGGCCAACCGCAACGTCCGCTCGCCCTCGCTCGTAATGAATGCTGGGATGGGACAGGGCGCGCGCAGTCAGGCGCGTCTCTCCTGCGAAATGAGAATGAGAGCATGGGTAGCAAGCTCAACTGGTTCGTCGCTGGCGTCACCGCTGGCCTGACCGCCGCCGCCATCGGGCAGGAGCTGGCGAAGCCGCCCGAGGAGCGGACATGGAAAGGGCGCGTCGCTGGCGTGCCGTACAGCTTCTGTCTCCGCGAGTGGCCCGAGGTCGCCAGCGAATACTGGAACCCCGGCAGCGACAAGATTATCACCCCACATGTCATTGGTCTCGGCTGGGGCGTCAACTTCGCCGCGCTCTTCCAGCGCGCCCAGGAACTGCTGGGGCAGCCCGAAGGCGCGCCTGTTTCCATGAAATCCACTGGCTCACCAGACCAGGCCACCGCGCCCGTGACGGAGTGAGCGGCGCGCTCCCGCTCGCGTAGCGTTGTGCTGTCCTGTAGCCAGGAGGCGTCAGGATGCCCGCGCAAGACCCGCTTTCACTGTTCTTTCTCGGTTGCGCGTTATTCTCCGCGCTCTTTCTCGTCGCCACAGTCATCCTTGGCGCGGGGCATGGGCATAGCGGACATTTTGGCGCGCACGCCGCCAGTCACACCGCTGGGCATGTCGCGAGCCACGTCGCCGGGCATGTCACAGGCCACAACGGCGCTGGCCACCCAGCGCATATAGCCCATGACGCCTCCCACGCCTCCCATGCCACGAGCGGCGGGGAGTCGGGCCACGCGCAGACCAGCGAGACCACGCCGCTGGGTGGCGCATGGGCCACGGCGCAGGGGCTGCTCTTTGGCGCGATCAATATCAATGGCTTGCTGATTTTCTTACTGCTCTTTGGCACGCTAGGCTACCTGCTGCGCGCTGGCGGAACACCATTGCTGCTCGTACTGCTCCTGGCGGCGCTGGTAGGCGTAATAGGCGCGATCATTGTCAACGCCGCGCTCGCCCGGCTGTTCTTCGAGAATGAAGCCGGAGAGCTGACCGCGCGCTCATCCCAGATCGAGGGGCGGCTGGCGACGGTCAGCATCACCATCCGGCCCGGTGGCATCGGTGAGATCATCTTCGCCGGCGAGGTAGGCGCGCGGCAGAGCATGGGCGCCCGCGCGGAGGATTCCTCCGCCGCGGTCGCCGTAGATACTGAGGTCGTCGTCACTGGCGTCGAGAACGGCATCGCGATTGTCCAGCCGTGGAGCCAGCTGCTGGAAGAGACCAGGACGCGCCTGATGAACGATCCCGCGCGCAGCCAGATGACGCCACCCGCGAACTAGCCAGATCCACCTGACAGAATCAAGCGGCGGCCCGCGCCGCCCAGCAAATCCCCACGCTCCCATATTCACCCGAGATTTTCCCACAAGCGGGGGAGGAATGAGCAGATGAGTCCGTTACTGGCAACGCTTATCATTGTGGTCGTCGCGGTGAGCGCGTTTCTGGCGCTCGTGCGCATGGCGTCCGGCTACTACCGCAAGGTCGGCCCCAACCGCGCGCTGATCGTCTACGGCGCGGGTGGCACACAGGTGGCGCAGGGCGGCGCGAAGCTGGTAGTGCCGCTGCTCAACCGCGCCGAAGAGTTCTCGCTGGAGCTGATGTCGTTCGATGTCGCCCCGCAGCAGAATCTCTACACCAACCAGGGCGTCGCGGTGCGTGTGGAGGCCGTCACCCAGCTCAAGGTGCGCTCCGACAAGGACAGCATCCTGACCGCCGCCGAGCAGTTCCTCAGCAAGACCGACGAGGACCGCGAGGGGCTGATCCGCTTGGTGATGGAGGGCCACCTGCGCGGCATCGTCGGCCAGCTAACCGTTGAGCAGCTCGTCAAGGAGCCGGAGATGGTCAGCGAGAAGATGCGCAGCGTCAGCTCCGCCGACCTGGCGAAGATGGGCCTGGAAGTGGTCTCGTTCACCATCAAAGAGGTGCGCGACGAGAACGACTACATCACCAACATGGGCCGGCCCGAGATCGAGCGCATCAAGAAGGAAGCCAACATCGCCGCCGCGCTGGCCGCTCGCCATACCCAGATTCAGGCCGCCGGAGCCGCCCGCGAGGCGGCGGTAGCCAAGGCGGCGGCCGATCAGGCGCGCGTCGAGGCCGAAGCCGCCTCGCAAGCCAAGCAGTCCGAGTTCCAGCGTGATCTGGCCCTGAAGCGCGCCTCCTACGACGCTGAGATCAAGAAGCAGCAGGTAGTGGCCGACCGCGCCGCTGATTTGCAGCAACAGATCGTCCAGCAGCAGATTGTGCAGGAGGCCGCCCGCGCCCAGGAGATTGACAAGACGGCGCAGGTGAAGGTGCAGGAAGCCGAGGCGCAGCGCCGCCAGATGGAGCTGGAAGCGACGGTCATCAAGGCCGCCGAGGCTGAGAAGCAGCGTGTCACCGCGCTGGCGGAGGCCGAGAAGCAGCGCCTGGAGACGCTGGCCGCAGCCGAGCGCCAGCGCCTGCAGCTGGAGGCGGAGGGCCGCGCCGCCGCGCTGCGTGCGCAGGCCGCCGCCGAGGCGGAAGCCGCCCGCGTGCGTGGCGCCGCCGAGGCGGAAGCCGCCCGGCTGCGTGGCCTGGCCGAGGCTGAGGTCATCAAGGCGAAAGGTGAGGCGGAAGCCGAGGCGATGCGCGTGAAGGCGGCGGCGTACCACGAATACAATCAGGCCGCTGTGCTCGACAAGGTGATCGCCAACCTGCCGGAGGTCGTGCGGGCGCTGGCCGAGCCGCTCGGCAAGGTGGACAAGATCAGCATCGTCTCCACTGGCTCCAGCGACGGCTCCAACCTAGGCGCCAGCCGCGTCACCGGCGATATGGTGAACATGCTGGCGCAGGCGCCCGCCATCCTGGAGGCGCTGACAGGCGTGCGGCTGGCCGACCTGATGGCCCGCGTGCCTGGCCTGACAGTGGAGGGCAGCGCGGCGTCCGCCGGGAACGAGGGCAGCGCGCCCGACGCGGCGACCGTCACGCCAGCGTCAGACACGCGATCACCAGACGCGCCCGCGACGGACGCGCCCGCTCCCGGCGACGTGGACGCCACGCCAGCCAGCGAGCCAGGCGCGGCGAGCGTGAATGGCGCCAGCGCCGCGACGCGCCGCCCGCGCTCTCGCGCCGCCCGCCGCTCAGGCGCCGCGTCCCGCGTGCGGCGGTAGCGTAGCTCCCAACCTCGCCCGCGCTCCCTTCTCCTCACACATGAGGAAAGGAGCGCGGGCTTTCCGCGAACAAAGGGGCGGCCTGTCTCACCCCAGTGCGCGCGGCGATACACCCATGCGCGCCACTCGTTCATTTCTAATAGGCGCAAGTAGTCCCAGCCCACCGCGTGGGGAGCGTGTTGATGACGGCAGACGCAGACACGGAGCGAATGACGGTCGCGAGGGCGCGAGCGACGGCGCGGCGACGAACGTGGCGCAGCGGGTTCGAAACCGCGCTGATCGTGGTGGGACTGGCCGCGCTTCTGCTGTTCCTGGGCCATCATGTATACTCAGACGCCGAAGTGCGCTACCAGGAGCTTTCCACCTTACTGCTCCACGGCGCGATCAGCCATTCCAAATTTTCGCTGATTGGCCCGCTGTTCTCGACGCCGGTCTGGCTCGTCGGCGGGTGGCTCCATCTTCCGCATCATGGCGTCGGCGTCTATAACTGGTGTGTGTTCACTGTTGGCGTCGGCGCTCTTTACCTCCTGCTCAAGGACCACATTGATCGTGGCCTGCTGCGAACATTCCTGCTCCTGCTCATCGCCGCGTCCATGTTCCCGTTCCATCTGACCAATTATTTCGGTGAAGTGTTCACGGCGGTTTGTGTCGCTGTCGGACTCGTGGCCGTCCAGGTGTGGCGCCCCACGCTGGGATGGGCGGCTGTCGTGGTGGGAGTGGCGAATACTCCGGCGACGCTGGTGGGCCTCGGTTTCGTTGTCACTGTCCGTGCTATCCAGACCAGGCGCCTGCGGAGTGTTCTCCCGGTGTTCGCGGCCGCCGCCCTGATCGCATCCGAAAACTGGATACAGCGTGGCAGCCCCTTCGCGACCAACTATGAGTCAGGCTTTGGCCTGCCATTCCTTGGCTTGCTGGCGATCTTCTTTTCCTTCGGGAAAGGCCTGATTTTCTTCACGCCTGGGCTCTTCCTCCCTATCCGGCGCCTGCTCGACAGACTGGAGCCACTCAGGAGACGCCTGCTTGCCTCGACACAAACGTACTGGATCGCGTTTGTCGCGGGAATGGTGGCCGTCTATTCGGCGTGGTGGGCCTGGGATGGCGGCTGGTTCTGGGGACCGCGCTTCTTCCTGTTCGCCTCATTCCCAGCGGCGCTCGCGCTTGCTCTGGCGCTCCGCCACTACGGGACCCATCTCATCATGGACCTGACGGCGCTGCTGGCGCTGTGCCTATCCGTCTGGGTGGACATAAACGGCGCGGTCTTTGGTAATTATTCGCTCTACAACCTCTGCGTAAGCGATGGCTATGCGCGCAACTATCTATGCGATTACACACCCAGATACAGCGTGCTGTGGTATCCCCTCATGACGCCTCAGCCGCTCACCTGGCTGAATATCGCCTACATCGTCTACTGCCTCGTCGTATTCGGCTATCTCGCGCTGCCGCTTCTACGCTCAATCACCACCACGTCTTTCGCGCTGTCGCGGCAGATTATCAGCGCGCAGTGGCAGGCCTGAGATTGGCGCCAGGGCATATGAACGCGCCGCCTTCTATGGCATGTCACCGTGGCGCTCACGCCGCCTGTCGCGTACACTAGGATGGCGCCGCTGGCTTCCCGCGCCCGTTATGGGAGGGGAAAGCGCCGCGCGGGGAGCAAAGGGGAAAGCGTTTATGCCAGAGGAGCGTGATACGCCAAAGCCGCCAGATGGAAGCGCGCTATCCACCGAGGAGCGGATGCGCGCCGTCCACATTGGCCCGTTGCGGCCGCTGGCCGGCAAGATCGTTATCGCGCCCTACAGCGACGAATGGCCGCGCCAGTACGCCGCCGAGGCGGTGAAGATCCGCGCGGCGCTGGGCGAGCGCGTCCTGCTGCTGGAGCACGTCGGGTCCACCTCCGTGCCGGGGCTGGCCGCGAAGCCGATCATTGATATCGCTCTGGTCGTCGCGGACACCACGAATGAGACGGACTATGTTCCCGCGCTCGAGGCGGCGGGCTATGCGCTGCGCATCCGTGAGCCAGACTGGTATCAGCATCGTTTGCTCAAGGGCGTCAGGCCGGATGTCAACCTGCATGTCTTCGGGCCAGACTGCGAGGAAGTCCAGCGCATGCTGCTGATGCGCGACTGGCTGCGACGCGATGAGGCCGGCCGTAACCTGTACGAGCGCACGAAGCGGGAGCTCGCCCAGGGCGACTGGACCTACACGCAGGAATACGCCGACGCGAAGAGCGAGGTCGTCCAGGTGATCCTGGCGCGGGCGCGGGCGGCGACAGGCGAGGGGTGAGCGGACACCATACCGCCTCATCCCGCCAGATGATGTGGTATAGAGGGGAGCAAGCGCGAGCATGGCTGAACAGGGTATGCCGGACGCGCGCGGCGGCGCGCCGGGAATCGTCCAGGGTGAGCTACGCCCCATCTGGCCAGCGCCACCCAGTCCCGCCGCCATCACCGGGCGGCGTTTGGCGCTGGCCGCGCGCATCGCCGCGACGGTGGGCGGCCTGCTCTTCTTTCTCGCCGCCTGGATTCCGTGGGCCACCGCCATCACCTCAGGCGACCTGAACAAAGGCCCATCCGGCCAGCTCTACAGCTACAGCCTGACCGCGACGGAGCTGGGCGCGCCTCCGCTGGCTGCGCTGGTTGACCCAGCCAGCGCCTACGCCTACTGGAGCTTCCTGACGTTCCTGGGCGCGCTGCTCGCGCCGCTGCTCTGGCAGCGCACGCGGCCCTGGCTGGTGTGGGTAGCCGCCGCGCTCTACACGCTCTGGGCCGCCATCTGCGCGCTCGTCCTGATCCAGACCGCGACGCTGCTCTTCCAGACGGTTCCCGCGCTGTCGCACGCCGCGAACGGCCCCTACATCACCACGCTCCAGCCCTACAATGTGCGGCTGAAGATCTACGCCACAGCGCCAGCGTTCGGGTTATACGCCGCCATCCTGGCGCTGGCCGCCGCGCTGGTCGCGCTGGTTCTGGTGGCGCTGGCCATGCGCGCCAGCCCGCCAGTCGCGCGCCGGCGGCCGCCTACTGTCCACGGCGAAGTCGCGCCATCCGGGGAAACCGCCGCGGGGGTGACGCGGGCGAAACGCTCGCTGCCTGGCGTCGGCGCGGTCTCCGGCGGGCTGCTGCTGTGGGCGTGGGGCTTCTACCTGCTGCCGTGGGCCTCGCTCAACTGTACGCAGACACCCCTGCTGGTAGGACAGTGCCAGGGTCTGCCAGTCGCCAGCGCGCTCCAGGCCGGATTGATCGCCTCACGCGCTATCTACGATCCCACCGCCGCGCCCTACGCCATCAGCGGGCTGCTGCTGGTGGGCGCGGGAATGGCGCTCATCACCGTCTGGCGGCGTGAGATCACGCGCACACTCTGCGCCTGGCTCTCCGGCTGGGTAGTCTTCGCGCTGGCCTGCGCGCTGATCGCCATCAACGGCGCGCAGATCATCGTGCATGATGCGCCCAGCGTGGGCGTGCCCGCTGGCGACTGGCGCGGCGACATGGGAACGCTGGTCGTTTTCCTTGGCCTGCTGCTGGTCATCATCGGCCTGGCCCCGCTGTGGGCCATCGCTATCCGCACGGCGTCCCACCGCGACCCGGCCACCAACTGACAAGGCGGCGCATTCGCGGCCATCTTCCTTCCTATGTGAGACATTTCAGCCCTGCGCCGGGTGTATGGGTTGAGTGAGCGCAGAGCGCGCTCGTCATGGAAGGGGTTTGATGGTATGGAAAGCGCCAGGGTAGCTCTTGTGAGCGGATCCGCGCCCGGCGTGACGCGCTGGGCGCTCGGCGTCGTACTGGGCGCGCGCTGGTTCCAGCGCGATAGCCGCGTGCAGGCGCCCGACATCCGCTCAAGGACAGACGGCCCGCTGACGCCAGCGACGCCCGCCCGGCGTGACGTGAGCGGCGACCCATTCGAGGCGTTCGTCGCGGCGCACGAGGACGCGCTGTTCGCCTATCTCTGGCGCATAACCGGCGACGAGAGCGCCGCCTATGACCTGCGCCAGGAAACCTTCATCCGCGCCTGGCGCAACTTCGCCCGCGTGCGCGGCTATGAGCGCCCGCTCGCCTGGCTCTATCGCGTAGCCACCAACCTCGCGCTGAACTATCGCCGCGACCATCGCGCGGGCGCCACGCTTTCCGGGATGGAAGACGAGTTCTCCGCGAGCGACCACGCCGGGCGAGTGGCGCTGCGCGATCAGGTGCGCGCCACGCTGCTGGCGCTGCCCCCGCGCGAACGGGCGGCGCTGGCG
>JAKAIY010000133.1 GCA_021814145.1 Chloroflexota bacterium | reverse complement strand
GGCTACACCAACGCCGGCAAGTCCACGCTCTTCAACGCCCTGACCGACGCTGGCGCGCTCGCCGAGAACAAGCTCTTCGCCACACTTGACCCGACGACGCGGCGCATCATGCTGCCCTCTCATCAGGAGGCGCTGCTGACCGACACCGTCGGCTTTATTCAGAAGCTGCCGACGACGGTGGTCGCTGCTTTCCGCGCCACGCTGGAAGAGGCGCTGGAGGCGGACGCGCTGATCGAAGTGGTGGATGTGACGCATGAGAACGCTATCGAGCAGAGCCAGACGGTGAACGACGTGCTGGCCGAGCTGGGCGCGGCGGACAAGCCGCGCGTCACAGCGCTCAACAAGATTGATCTGCTGCCCGATTCCTCGGTGGTGGATACGTCGCTCTACGCCAACGCGGTTCCCATCTCCGCGGAGCGGCGCATAAACCTCGATGCGCTGATGAGCGCCGTCAGCGAGGTGATCGCGAAGCAAATGGTGCGTATGCAGTCGCTGATCCCCTTCGATCGCGGCGATCTGGTGGAACTCTTCCACCGGCGGGGACAGGTCTACCAGCAGAGCGAGACGGCGGAAGGCACGCTCATCACTGGCGCCGTGCCACGCTCACTGGCCCCAGTTTTCGGCCCGCTGCGCGTGAACCCGGAGCGGGGTCGCCGCCGCGCCCTCGTCATCCCCACGCGCGACGACGATATCCAGGATACCTCGGACTTCGACCATGAGTAGACGCCTGCTCGACAAGCGTTTTTGTGACGCTTTCGCGGCGCCTTAGCTATCGCCGGTCCTCGCGCAAGACTGTGGCATTAATGGGTGCGGGCGTAGGTGAAGATGTGGTGAGCGGTGAAATTGTAGAAGACAGCCAGGATCAGCGCGAGCGCCTGCGCCATGAGTAGCCGCATCCCCAGGGGATGGAAGAAGACCCAGGAGAGCGCGAACGTCACGAGCACACCACTCAGACTGGTGACGTGGAAGCGCAGGCAGCGCGCCAGCCATGAGCGCTGATGGCCGGAGAGGAAACGGAACGTGAAATAGTCGTTGGGGATGAAGTTGGCGAGGATCGAGAGCTCATACGCGGATACGTAGGCGAACACGCTGTAAAGCGAGAGAACCTTGAGCGAGCCGAAATGCTCGAAGACCGCAAAGGCGCCCAGATTGACCAGCGCCGCCGTTCCACCGATCACCACATACGTAAAAAGCCGCTGGAAGACCCCGGCGCGCCCACCGGTCAGTCGCTCAGCGATGGCGAGGGCCTGATTGACCAGCGGCCATCGGGTATCATAGTAACTCTGTTCCAGTGGTTGAATAGCCACAGCGACCGCGTTTGTTTTACGCGCGGGCTCTACAGACTCCCTGTGTCTGCCCTGCCGTATCTCACTCGCCATGCGTCCTCCCGCCAAGCCGCCGCTACGTCGCTCCTATGTGTACCGCCTGGCGGTACGCAAACATACGCAAGATAGCGTACCGTAGTTCGCGCG
Organism: Chloroflexota bacterium; assembly: GCA_021814145.1. Classification (GTDB taxonomy): domain Bacteria; phylum Chloroflexota; class Ktedonobacteria; order Ktedonobacterales; family JADMIN01; genus JAKAIY01. Next base: position 9,260 of record JAKAIY010000133.1, on the reverse strand, counting down.
TGGGGGCAACAGGAGGGCCAGAATGTGTGGGCGCGCGCGTGATTCGTCACTATTCCCAGGCAAGCGCGATGGCTGGTCCCGCTATATTGTTGGGGATATCTTCGAGTTTGCCAGCGAGTGGATACTCGGCGGGGTCCCAGAGCTCCAGCGCCAGGCCAATACAGCGCATGCGGTCCATTTCATCTACAGGACCTTCTTCGCTGGCCTCGGCTTCAGCGCCTACCGCGTTTCGCTCTTCCCACCATCCGGGAAGCAGAACAACCCGCGCGAAATCCTCCGGTGTGGTTCCGGCGGGCAACAAATCAGCGAAACGCTCGGGTCGCCCGCGCGCGGCTTCGATTTCCTCAGATGTGATCGCAAGCTCCTCCGTCTCAGAGGGCGTTGCGCTACCCTCCTCGTCTTCGAAGGCGGTAGGATCGCTGAGATAATGGTCTATTTCGTCACCCTGCCGGATAATGCGATAGCCGGTGACAATCTCGCCGTACTGGGAGATGGCGACTACCGTCGCGCCATCAAGCGCGCGCGAGAGCTCAATATCCAGCCCTTCAGCGCGTAACCCAAGCTCTAGCAGTGGAGTCCAGCCCACCGGACGCTGACGTAGCAGCAGATAGCGATACGAGACTTCCAGCTCTGGGCTGGTGACTCGCTCCAGCACGGCGGAGTAGGTTCCTTCGACCCGTAGAGCGCGTACGCGCCCTTCACGAGCGAAGATCGCTTCCAGCGTTCGCTCGATCGCGTCGGTCGTCTGGCCCTGAATGTGGAAAATTGTGGTTGCTACGCTCATGTAGGTTCAATTGTAGCATGTCTCTCACGCGCTGGCGAACGGCCGCGGAGCCAGAGGCGAGAAAATGCGTAGGGAACGGAAATTTTCTTGCGGAGAACAGAGCGCGCGTGTTAATATATGTTATGGTTGCGCTCGTTCAGAACTGTTTTTCTGGTCACTCGCAGTCTGTTGTACCAAAAAATGTCCGCGATGTCCGCGCCAAGCGTTTTCTGGCATTACCGGCGCGCTTCTGGCGCCAATGATGTGCAGTAGCGATGTCTGCCCTACGCGCGTCCTGAATACTGGATCGCGGCGTTTATTCGCGACACTGTTCTGGAGCATGGTCCACGACTGACTGTACACACCGCCTGTAAGGTTCGAACGCGACATATATATGCTGGACGCCAATAATGAAGACCCCAACGCCGTTTGATGAGGCCTTGAAATAACCGGTGGCCAGTTTGTTGAGCCTTAGTGTTGGTTCTATAGAATCGTGTGATGTGACACAGGAGAGTCCCAGCATGCAAGATGAGATCGCGCTGTTCATTGACTTCGAAAATATTCGGTACAGCCTGCTCAATGTGCAGCGCCGTGAACCGGACCCTCAGGAGCTTATCGCTGTCGCTCGTCGCTTTGGAACGGTGATGGTGGCTCGCTCCTATGCCGACTGGGCGCGCCAGCCGGAGTTTTTCAAAGGCAGTCTGACCGCCGCAATGATTGATCGAGTGGATTGCCCCGCCAAGGTGCGCGAGCGCGTGCGCCAGATGCCGTATTACCAGCAGCCAGGTGACTATGACCGGCAGCAGTGGCATGAGAGCGCTGAAGCCCGTGAATATCCCTATGAAGGTGATGAGGAAGAGGAAGAACTGACGGAGAGCGCCGAGGAGCTGGTGACAGGGCAGAGAGAGCGGGCCGAGGATGGCGCCCGTGAGGGGGGCATGGAAGAAGCCGAAGAAGCATTCGCTGGCGAAGTTGAAGGAGTTGGAGCCGAGGATGACGAGGCTGGAGCCGTGGATGATTCTTCCCAGGAGCAATATGGCTATCCGAGCCAGCCGTACTATGGCGCCAGCAATGGCGCTGCCCAGCAGCCAGCGACAATCGTGACCCAGAGCACGGTTGACCTGAATATGCTCATGGACATCATCGAGACGGTCTTCGACCGGCCCAATATCAACACCTTCGTGCTGATGACCGGCGATCGCGACTTCACCCGCATCTGCGCCCGACTCAAGCTGCGGCTGAACAAGCGCGTGATTGTCTGCGGCGTTCCTGGCACGGTCAGCCGTGACCTTATCAGCGCCGCTGAGCAATTCATCCCGCTCAGCTACGGGGCGATGGCCCCCGCGTCGGGACAATACAGCAGCCAGCCGCAAGCTCCGATGGGGCCCTATACACCTGGCCAGGGCGGATACCACCGTCCCTATTCGCCATCTGGTGGCGCGCCCTACAGAAGCGGCGCGCTCTATGGGAACGCCTTCGCGCCGGTCGAGCCAGACGAGCCAGGGTTTATCCAGTTCCTCGACTACATTGACCGTCACTGGTCATGGCGCACGGTCGGTGGTGTCTCCAACTTTATTGGCGACCCGTATAACCCGAAGAACCGCTTCCGGGGCCGTCTCACGCGCGATACTGCCCGCGAGTTGCTCATCACCTGCATCGAGCAGGGCATTCTGGAGGATGAGCCAGACGGGATGGGGAACCACAATCTACGCCTGAACCGTGAGCATCCGAAAGTCGCCGCTGTGCTGGCTGACCTCTCGATGCAGCAGTAGCGCGGGGAATTTCGCCAGCTTAACCGGCGAGGGAGGGCGTGGTGAGCGAGCGTGTCCGTATCCTGGCTGTGGATGTTGGGACTGGCACACAGGACATCCTGCTCTTCGACAGCGGTGAAAGCATCGAGAACTGTTTTCAGCTTATCATGCCCTCGCCGACTGTGATCGTCCAACGGCGGATTCTGCGCGCCACCGCCGCTGGCGCTCCTATGCTGCTGACTGGCCACATCATGGGGGGTGGCCCCTGCGCCTGGGCCGCGCGCGACCATGCGCGAGCGGGCTATCCCTGCTACGTGACACCTGATGCCGCGCGCACCCTCGATGACGACCTGACTCAGGTTGAGGAGCTGGGCTTACGCATTGTCCATGACAGCGAAGTTCCAGCCGTTCGCGCGCGAGAAGGCGGGCGCCTGGTCGAAATCGAGATGGGTGATTTCGATAGCGCGGCGCTGCTCGCCGCATTCGACGCGTTTGGTGTTGACGCCAGCGTGGACGCGGTGGCAGTTGCGGCGTTCGATCATGGCGCGGCCCCGCCCGGTGTGAGTGACCGCCGTTTCCGCTTCGACGCCATCAGCGCGCGTGTTCGTGAGCGTCCCGACGCGCTAGCTTTCGCCTGGAGGCGCGACAGCATCTCGCCCGATCTGACGCGTTTGGCCGCTGTGGCCGACGCCGCCGCGCGCTACCCCGCCAGCGAGGGGCGTTCCGGGCCTTCGGTGATCGTGATGGACACCGGCGCCGCCGCGCTGGCGGGCGCGCTGGAGGACCCGTCGGTGAGCGCGCGGGATGAGGCGCTGGTGGCGAATCTCGGCAACTTCCATACGCTGGCGTTCCACCTGCGCGATGGGCGTATCACGGGACTCTTCGAGCACCACACTGGCGAGCTTGATCGTTCCCGTTTGGAGGTATACCTGCGCGATCTGGCGCGTGGCGACTTGAACAACGAGCGCATCTTCGCTGATAGTGGGCATGGCGCGCTGATTCTGGAGCCGCCCAGCGCCGGAACGAGCGGCGAGCCCCCTTTCCTCGCTGTGACGGGGCCACGCCGCGAATTGCTGCGCGGCTCGACGCTCCACCCGTACGAGCCAGCCCCGCATGGCGACATGATGCTCGCGGGCTGCTTCGGGCTGTTGCGCGCGGTCGCCGCCTACGAACCCGCGTTCGCTCACGCTATTGAATCTTCACTCGGCCCGGCGCGCTAGCCCTCCGCTAGAATCTCTCGTGGACAGGCGCATTCGCCCAGAGCCGGGCTTGAACGTGGGGAACAAAATCACTCCAGGCCAAAGCGCCGTCGCGCGGCATCCGTGACGCGAGCGGCCACGGTGACTAGCGGTAATCCATGCGTCGCCGCCAGTGCGCGAACATCGTCATATTCGGGCGCGATGGCGATGATCCGCTCGCCAGCCTGCTTGAGCTTTACCCGCGCAGGCCCGAGCGGTGTCTCAATAGTTTCGATACGGCGCACAGCGATTAGCCGCTCGGAGTGACGCATGCGCACACCCAGCGTCGCGCTCTCGCGCAGGATAATTTCCGCCAGCCCATCCGCGCTGTCGGGGGAAGCGATGACCGTGAGCAGCGCGCCGGGACGGTTCTTCTTCATCTGCAATGACGTGTAGCTTACGTCCAGCGCGCCTGTCTCGAGCAGCCTCTCCATCAGCCAGCCAAGCGTCTCACCTGTCATGTTGTCTATATTGCTCTCAATGACCACGACCTGGTCGCGCTCGAATCCATCCGGTTCACGCGTTGGGGCCGCGCCCGGCGCTTCTCCAACCAGCAGCCGCAGACAGTTGGCCCAGGGCAGCGCGCGTATCCCAAAGCCATAGCCGGTCGCTATGACGCGCATCGCGGGTCGCTCGAAACGCGCCAGCGCCGCTACGACTGCCGCGCCAGTCGGCGTCACCAACTCGCCCTCGCCGGGAACAGGCCGCCAGACGGCGCTTGTCCCTTTTAGGAGCTCCAGCGTAGCTGGCGCGGGAACAGGAATTGGCCCGTGCGACGAGCGCGCGCGACCAGATGTCAGCGGCAGCTCCGAGCAGTACAAGGCGTCCACGTTTAACACGTCGAGCCCGAGAGCGACGCCTACTGTGTCCACAATCGAGTCCACCGCGCCAATCTCATGGAAAGTGACTTCCTCAGGGGAAATACCGTGGATCGCGCCCTCCGCCTCCGCCAGCCGTTGGAAGATGACTAGCGCCTGGTTGCGCGCGCGCTCCGGCAATTCGCCAGCCTCGATGATCGTTCGCACGTCCGCCAGTTTCCGGCGCGCGTGAGGGAGAGATTCATCCAGTCGGACATAGGCGCGGACGCCGTGAATGCCGCGGTCAGTGATCTCATCCGCTTCGAGCGTGTAGCCAGTCAGCGGCAGCCGGGCTAGCCCCGACCGCAAATCATCAAGCCGCGCGCCCGCATGAATCAGCGCGCCAAGCAGCATATCTCCGCTGGCGCCGGAAAAGAGGTCGAGGTAGCCAAGCATTGCGCCCTCCCGCGCTCAGTGATCTACGCCAGCGATCTGTATCGCGCCTATGAAACCCTCAGGTTGACCAGCGTACCAGCGCAGCGCCTCCGCCGCCAGGTAGAGCGTCCCCGCGACGAGAATCAAGTCATCAGGACCGGCCATCGTCTGAGCCATTGCGAGCGCGCTGGCCGCGTCACGGGCTGAAATTACCTGAGCGGTAGTGGAACGCGTGGCTCGGTCACGCAGGTCATCGGGCGAGAGCGCGCGTAGACTGTTCGCCGCCGTCGTGATGATGGTGGAGACACCGGCGGCGTTGATCTCGCGCATGATGCCTTCTATGTCTTTGTCCGCCATCATGCCCAGGACGAGGGTGATCTGGCGATAGCGGAAGTGCCTGCGCAGCGCGGCGAAGAGCGCCGCGAACGATGCCGCGTTGTGCGCGCCGTCAATGACCTGCCAGGGCGCGCGCCCGACCACCTGCAAGCGTCCTTCCCAGCGCGCGGCGCGCAGCCCCTCACGGATGGCGCGCTCATCGAGCGCGGCCAGGCCACGCGCCCTGGTTATCTCCGCGAGCGCGACCGCCGCCGTCGCGTTCTCGATCTGGTGCGCGCCGAGCAGGGAGATTTCCAGGTCACGATAAGCGCCAGTCGGAGTGATGACATCAAAGCGCTGGAAGGTTTCGCCAACCGCGCCTTCACGCCAGGTGTAAGCGCAATCTTCCGCCCCTGCGGGCCCTACGCGCGTCAGCGGCGCGTGTCGCTCCATGGCGACACGCGCGATCTCGGCCAGCGCTTCTGGCGCACGCGCTGAAGTGACAACCGGGACACCGGGCTTGATGATTCCCGCTTTCTCAAAGGCGATCTCAGTGAGCGTGTGGCCAAGTATCTCCATGTGTTCGTAGCTGATGCTGGTGATGGCGCACACGTCAGGCTCAACGACGTTTGTCGCGTCCAGGCGACCACCGAGCCCTACCTCAATTACTGCCCGCTCGACGCCTGCCTCGCGAAAAGCGAGAAACGCCAGCGCCGTCGCCACCTCCCACGTGATGTATGGCCCAACCGAAGGATCTGTCCGCTCCAGCGCCTCACGCATGATGGCTACCAGCCGCACGATTTCCTCTTCGCTGACAGGCTCGCCCGCAATACGGATGCGCTCGCGGAAGGTATGCAGGTCGGGCGAGGTGTAGAGTCCGGCGCGCACCCCAGCCGCCATCAGAATGGAGGTAATCAACGCTGATGTTGAGCCTTTGCCCTTAGAGCCCGCAATGTGGATGATTCCGTATGCCCGCTGCGGATCGTCCAGTGTCGCTAGTAGCGCTCGCTCGCGCCGCAGATTTTCGCCGCGATCACGGACAAAGGCTCCTGTGCGCTCGGTGTCGCTGAAGGCGTAGAGCCAGCGGAGCGCATGACGATAGAGAAGATGGGTGGGTAGCGTCCGCTCACTCATGACTGGCTTTCCCCAGCCCGCTGATAACCGCGCCAACCGCGCGCGACAGCATCGGAAACACGCGCGACACGCGCCATCTGGCGGACATCATGCACGCGGACGATATCGGCTCCCTGCGCGATGCTCAGCGCCACCTCAGCGGCGGTTCCTTCAACGCGATCATCCACCGGAGCGTTCAGCACCAAGCCAATATGCGACTTGCGCGAGACGCCCACTAGCAGTGGTCGCCCCAGGCTGCGCAGATCGCTCAGCCGCGCCAGCACTTCCAGGTTTTCCTCAGCGCGCAGGCCGAAGCCAAAGCCTGGATCGAGGATAATCCGCGCCCACTCAATTCCTGCCTCGAGGGCGATATTCACACTGCCGGAAAGCTGGCGGATGACATCACCCAGCGGGTCACGCCGTGGCTGGCCACGCAGATTGCTCATCAGGATGGTTGGGACTCCGCGCTCGGCGGCGACATGGCCCAGGGCGGAATCGGCGCGCAGTCCCCAGACATCATTGATGATATGCGCGCCAGCGTCCAGAGCAGCCTCAGCGATGGGCGCTTTGTACGTGTCAATCGAGATGAGGATATGAGGGGGCAGTGTCGCCACCAGCGCCTCGATCACTGGAACTACCCGTGAGCGCTCGATCTCCACCGGAAGGGGATCATCGCCTATCGTCGCGGGCCTGGTAGACTCGCCACCCACATCCAGCATGTCGGCGCCCGCCGCGACCATCGCCAGCGCCCGTTCCACCGCGGCGCTGACCACCTGTGCGGGAGACAGTTCAGAGAGCGCCAGGCCGTCGTGCGAGAATGAATCGGGTGTGATGTTCAGGATGCCCATCACATAGGTACGCTCGCCCCAGATGAGGTGGCGCTCGCCCCAGACAGTGGGCGGAAGACTAGCGGGAGGTAGCATGTAGCGCAGCGCTCCTCGATCGCAAGCGGCGCGGGTGGCGTCAGAGCGCGCCCCACTGGCTGCTCACGCCACCCACCATTCGCCTGTAGTATACGACGCGCTGGCTATGCGCCCTTGGTGGCGAGCATGCGCTCCAGCGCCACCTTTGCCCAGCGGGCCGTCTCCTCATCAACGGTGACTTCGTTGATGACATTGCCCTTCACCAACTCCTCCAGCGTCCACGCCAGGTAAGCCGGGTGAATGCGGTACATCGTGGAGCAAGGGCACACAATGGGATCGAGGCAGAAAATGGTTTTGTCGGGATGCTCCCGCGCCAGCCGCCTGACCAGGTTCACCTCTGTGCCGATCGCCCAGATGGTTCCCGCGGGTGACTGTTCAACCACCTTGATGATGTACTCTGTCGAGCCGTTCATGTCGGCGGCGGCGACTACCTCATGGTTACACTCGGGATGCACGACCACACGCACGCCGGGGAAGCGCTCACGCGTCTCCTTGATCTGCTCGACGGTGAAACGCTGGTGGACGGAGCACCACCCTTTCCACAGAATCACCTTCGCGCCTGCCAGCGCCTGCTCATCATCCAGGCCGCCAAAGTCTTTGCGGGGGTTCCAGATGACGATCCGCTCCTCGGGAATGTCTAGCTTGAGCGCGGTGTTGCGGCCCAGATGCTCATCAGGGAAGAACAGGACGCGCTTGCCGCGCGCGAAGGCCCATTCCATCACCTGCGCCGCGTTTGACGACGTGCAGACGATGCCGCCGTTGCGCCCGCAGAACGCCTTAAGGTTGGCCGCTGAGTTCATATACGTGATTGGGACAACGGGTTGCTGGCCTTCCGGGAGCTTCTCATCCCGATAGAGGTCATCGAGGATCTCCCATAGTTCATCCACCTCGGCGATGTTGGCCATATCGGCCATCGAGCAGCCGGCAGCGGGATTAGGTAGCACAACGCGCTGGTGCGGCGCGCTGAGGATATCAGCGCTCTCGGCCATGAAATGCACGCCGCAGAAGACGATATAGTCCGCATCGCGCTTCGATGCGCCGAACTGCGCCAGCTTGAACGAGTCGCCGCGCGCGTCAGCGTACTTGATGATCTCGTCGCGCTGGTAGTGATGGCCCAAAATCACGAGACGCTCGCCCAACGCCGCGCGCGCCGCGGTGATGCGTCTGTCCAGTTCCTCCCTGTCCATCAGCGCATACTCGCGCGGGATCCAGTCGGCGCGTTCCGCGCCAGCGTGCGCTACGCGATGAAGCGCCACGCCAGGCGTTTTCCTGGCTTCTTCCTCGCGCCACGCTGAGAGTGACGGCTGCGTGGTTTCTTCCTTGCTCTCCTCGCACTCAACGATGATCCGGAGGCTCTTTTCGGATGCGGTCATTTCGGTCGCCATAGCGGCGCGCTCCTCATATTCCACGCGGCGATTAGCTCTGCCGCGCGTCGAACTCCAGTGAGACATCGAATACTGGCGCGGAGTGTGTCAGCGCGCCTGTTGAGATCAGGTCAACCCCCGTCGCCGCCACCGCTGCGATCTGCGCGGGATGAGCTCCAATATTCCCGGACGCCTCGATGATAATGCGTGGATCATGCGCGCGAATCAGCGCAACCGCGTCGCGCAGCGCCTCCGGTGTCATGTTGTCGAGCAGGATTGCGTCCACACCCGCCGCTAGCGCCTCGCGCACCTGCGCCTCTGTCTCACACTCGCATTCCACTTTCAGCAGGTGCGACGCATAGGCCCGCGCTCGCGCCACAGCCTGGGTCACTCCACCAGCGGCGGCGATATGGTTGTCCTTGATGAGGATGCCGTCATCCAGCCCGGCGCGGTGGTTACTCGCGCCACCCATGCGCACAGCGTACTTCTCCAGCGCGCGCAGTCCGGGCGTTGTCTTGCGCGTATCTACCACACGGGCGCGTGTGCCTTCTGTCGCGGCCG
>JAKAIY010000010.1 GCA_021814145.1 Chloroflexota bacterium | reverse complement strand
CTGCGTCTGCATCCGCTGCCGCACCTCGCCGCGGGGCTCGCCGACCTCTGCGCGCTCATGAATACCTACCACCCGCTGCTCCCAACTTGACAGAAGAGGGCTATCGCCGCCGGGGGCGCGTCAGTGGCGCGGCGTGGGCGCCCGCCCTGTTGGGCCACGAGCGCATGCGATGGGGCACGCGCGCAGAATCGCCATCCTCGTGTCCTGACGCGCCGCGCGGCGACTGGCGATGACAGGCGCAAGCGCGGGATAAGTCACAGTCCTTTGGCATGGGGGCGGGTTGGGGACAGGTCAAAGATATAGCGTGGCCCATCATGACGAATCAGACGAGATGACAGGGATGAGACGATTGGCCGTCGCCAGCGGGGAGGAGACAATCCCGCCGGTGGCATACATCCAGGCATGAACAGCTCCGATCGCTGGCTGTGAGACGCGCGCAGGCAAAGGCCGCTTCCTACAAAAGGGACTTCCTGCGAGAACTTCGCGGCGGCGCGTCACCAATCCCGACTTTTCCCGAAAAGCTGTCCTGGCGCTCCAGAGAGCGTCCGCTCACCTTGCGCGACTACGGGTCACGACGGCAGGCTTCCTTCGCTGAGCGCGCGATGATGTGCCGCGCGTGGTGATCGTGGCCGCGTGTTCGCATAGAACATGCCAATCCAGCGATTATCGCGCGCGCCATCCGCTGCCAGAGCCCATCGGCGCCGCGGCGCGCCTGGCGTCCAGTTCGCTTCGGCCCCTGAAGTTGTTGGCGCGTTTCGACACATCAGAGGAAAGCGTGTTACGATGCGAATGGGGCGCGGGCCGGTGGTTGGGCGTAATGGGTGAGCTAGTGGTGGCGCGGGACAAGCTGGCCATTCAGACGGTCTACGCGGGCAGCCAGCCCAATCGCCTGACGGGCTCCTGATCGCCGGTTGATTGGCGTGCCTGCTCCTGGCCACATCCCGGGCGGGGCGAATGGAAAGCGAGTGGATATGGCTCACGCGCTGAGCGCGACGGTCACCTTGATCGAAGGCGACCGCTTCGCCGCCGCGACCGGCTCCGGCGGTGTGGCTGACCTCGCGCCCGCCGCTGAGGATGGCGCGCCCACCGGCGCCGTCAGCCCGATGGAGGCGCTGCTCGTCGCCCTCGCCGGCTGCCTTGGCATGAGTGTCGCGCCGATCCTGCGCAAGATGCGCCAGCCAGTCAGCCGCTATGAGATCCGCGCGCATGGCGCGCTGACCACGCGCCCGCCACGTGTCTTTGAGGCGATCACCGTCGAGCACACCTTCGCCGGCGAGGGCCTGGAGCGCCAGGCCATTGAGCGCGCCGTCACGCTGGCGGAGGAACGCTATTGCGGCGCCAGCGCGATGCTGGGTAAGGCCGCCCGCATCTCTCACACCATTACGATTGTCGGAACCTGAGCGGAAACGCGGGCGCCAGGGGGGATAGGGCTCTCTGGGCGCTTTCCTGGGCGCCTGATTGGCGCCATGCGGTACACTTTCCTGTATGGCGAGGCGCGCTCGCGCGCCCGCGTTTCGACCAACTTTTTCCCACTTCATCACGCGCGCGGCGTCCGGCGTCGCGGCGGAGGAGCGTGTTGTGCCGCACCGTCCACATGAGGGGTCCAGCCGACCTGAGCATACCCATCACGCGCCAGATCACACCCCTAGCGCCGAGGACTATCTCGGCGGTGAGCGTATTCATGCGAACCGCATCGAGCCGGGTGTCAGTGTCGCCGATCTGATAGACTCCGGCTTCCAGGCCTATAACGCCGGGCGCCTGAACGAGGCTGCGCGGCTCTACGCGAGCAAGATGCTTGATCCGGAGCAGGACGTGACCGTCTGCCTGACCATCGCCGGAGCGATGACCCCCGCTGGCGTTGGCGGCGCGATCATAACCTTGATGGAGCGCGGCGCGATAGACTTCATGGTCAGCACGGGCGCCAACCTTTACCATGACATCCATTACGCGCTCAACTTCACCCTGCATCGCGGCGCTTTCAAGCTCGACGATCCCGAGCTGCGTGAGGCGGGCGTCATCCGCATCTACGACGTGCTCTTCCGCGACGAGGTGCTGCTCGACACCGACCGTTTCCTGCGCGAGATTTTCACCACCTTCCCGCAGCGGCCGATGTCCACCGCCGAGCTGCACTATCTCATCGGCCAGAGGCTGCTGGATCTGGGCGTCACACCGGAGCAGTCCGTGCTGGCGATGGCCGCGCGCTGGAACGTCCCGATCTACACCTCCTCACCGGGCGACTCGTCCATTGGCATGAATCTAGCCCGCAACCAGCTCGACGGCTCGGCGCTGACGATTGATCCGCTCTACGACGTGCATGAGACAACTGCCATCGTCCAGGCCGCGACGCGCAATGGCGTTATCATCCTGGGCGGTGGCTCGCCCAAGAACTTCTACCTGCAGACGCAGCCGCAACTGTGGGAGGTGCTGGGCATCAACAAGGGCGGCCATGACTACTTCATCCAGATCACCCAGGATGCCCCCCATTGGGGCGGCCTCTCCGGCGCGACACCTTCCGAGGCGGTCTCATGGGGCAAGATCAAGCCGGAGCAGCTGAGCGATTCGGTGGTGGTCTACGCCGACACCACGCTCGCCTTCCCGCTGCTGGCGGCTTACGCCGTTACCCGCGCCGCGCCGCGCCCCCGTCGCGAGCTCTTCGCCCGCCGCGAGGAGATGCTGCGTGAGCTGCGCGCGGCCTATGCGCGTGGGGCGGGCGCAAAAGAGGAAACCAGGCCATAAGTGGCCTCCGCGCGTGCGCTGGCCTCCCAAGGCTGGGCATCAGGAAAGGAGCGCGACGGTGCGTGACACGATTGAGGATGTCGCCCGCTGGCAGGCGGCAGGCAAAGGAGTGGCCCAGGCCACGGTTGTCTCGCTGGTCGGGTCCGCTCCGCGTGGGGCCGGCGCCACGCTGGTCGTCAGTGACGCTGGGGAGATCGCTGGCTCGGTCAGCAACGGCTGCGTCGAGCCGGATGTCGTCGAGCGCGCCCAGCGCGTCATTCGCTCCGGCAAGCCATGCCTGATGAAGTACGGCGTCACCGAGGAACAGAACTACGAGCGCATCGGCCTCTCCTGCGGTGGCGAGATTCGCGTCTTTATCGAGCGCCTCGCCCATGATGCCCCGCTCGACGCGCTGGTGGCCGCCACCCGCGATGGGCTGCCCGCCGTTCGCGCGCTGGTCATCGCGGCGCCGGAGTCACGGCCTGAGCTACCCGGCCAGTCGCTTGTCACCATCACTGGAGCGGCTGATGTCATGGGGGATCTCGCCGCGCCCGATGTCCGCGAGCAGGTCGAGCGGCGCGCCCGGGCGCTGCTTGGCGCGCCCAACCCCGTCGCGGAAACGATCACACTCGCGGATGGCGCCGAGGTCGAGGTGTTCTACCAGACGCTGACTCCGCCGCGCACGCTCATTATCGTCGGCGCGGGCCACATCTCCCTGCCACTCACCCGCCTGGCGAAAGTCCTGGATTATCACGTCACAATCGTGGACCCACGTGAAGCGTTCGCTACGCGCGAGCGCCTGCCCGACGCTGACGAGCTGGTTCTGGAGTGGCCTGACGAAGCGATGGAACGGCTGCCCATCAACGCCGCCACAGCGGTCTGCGTCCTAACCCATGACGAGAAGTTCGACGTTCCGGCGCTGGCCGTCGCGCTGCGCAAGAAGGCGGGCTATATCGGCATGGTGGGCAGCAAGGGCACGCGCGCTACCCGTGACGCCGCGCTGCGCGAACAGGGCTTCACTGACATTGACCTGGCGCGCATCCACGGCCCCATCGGCCTCGACATCGGCGCCCGCACGCCGGAAGAGATCGCCGTCGCTGTCCTCGCCCAGATCATCGCCGCCAGCCACGGCAAGGCGTGAAATCCAGCCCGCTCAATCTGAATCGGAGCGTCAATTCCTCAACGCATTCGCCGCGAGAGGGCTGACGCCTCACACCGCCCCCTCGGACGCCTCGACAGCGGGCGGCTTTGGTGGCGGCGGCGTCGCGGGCGGCCCTGTCGCCCGCTGGCTCGCGCCGCGCCAGGCGGGTAGCCTGATGGTGACCGTGGTTCCCTCGCCCAGCGCGCTGGCGATGGAGATGCGCCCGTCCATCGCCTCCACCAGGCCCTTCGCGATGGCGAGGCCTAGCCCGCTACCGCTGATCCGCTCCGCTGGAAGCTCGCCGGAGCGCGCCCGCGCCGGGTCCACCCGGTAGAAGCGGTCAAAGACGTGCGGCAGGGCCTCCTCTGGTATGCCTTTGCCCGTATCGCGCACATCCAGCGCGACCCAGGCCGGTCCGCCCTCGACAGCGGCCAGCCGCGTCGCCAGCGTGATACGGCCTTCCGGAGGCGTATACTTCACGGCGTTGTCCAGCAGAATCAGCAGCGCCTGCTTGAGCCGTTCGGCGTCCGCGCGCGCGGGCGGCAGCTTCAGCGGCACCTCCACCGTCACGGTCTGCCCGCGCGAGAGGCGCTCCGCCTGTTCCGCCACTGAAGCCAGCGCCGCCGCCACGTCCACCGCCTGCAAGCGGAGCTGCGCGCGGCCCTCGTCCAGCCGCGCCAGCGCCAGCAGCTCCTCCACCAGGTGGCGCATGCGCTCCGTCTCGGCGTACATCCCGCGAGCTAGCCGTTGCGCCGCCGCCGTGTCGCCCTGGTCGGCGCCCATCAGCAGCATCTCCAGCCCGCCGCCCAGCGCCGTTAGCGGTGTCCGCAGCTCATGCGAGACATCCGCCACGAAGCGCCGCTGGCGGTTGAACGCGCCTTCCACCTTCGCCACCATCATGTTGAAGGCGCGTGACAGCCGCCCAATCTCATCATCGCTCTCCGGCTCGCGCAGCCGCACCGACAGGTCGCCCTCCGCGATGCGACGCGCGCCTTCCTCCATCTCCGCCAGTGGCTTGAGCGCCCGGTCAAGCAGCGGCCAGGAGAAAAGGCCGGCCAGGATAAGGCACGCCGCGATGCCAGAGAACAGGATGAGGCGCGTCATTCCCACCGCGTCATCAATCTGGCGCGTTGAGGAGTCGAGCTGCAACAGCCCGACCGTATGCCCGTTCTGGATGAGCGGCAGCAACACGACGAGCTGGCGCTGGCCCTCGGCGTCCTTCGCCAGGGAGTAGGAGCGCGCGCTCGGCGCCAGCGTCAGCGCGTCATGAATCGCCTGGCTGCTTGGCGTCACCGGGCCGAGGAAGTAGGTCTGCTCGGTTGTCACGAGTGGCTCTCCGGTTGTGGAGAGAATACTGGCGCTGGTTGTCGGGCCGGAGAGCCGCTGTACGAGGAGCGCCGCCTCGAAAATGAAGTCGCCTGCCGGCGCCGCGGTGGAGGGAGGAACTGTGTCGCGCTTCAGAATATAGGTGTGGCTGGAGGTGAAGCCAGGTCCGCTGGAGGGGCCATTCTGCGCCACCGTGCGCGCCTGCGCGTAGAGGGTGGTAGCCTCATTCTGGAGCAGCATGCTCTCTTCGATCAGGCTCACCAGCGCGCCCAGACCGAGCAGCAGCACCGCCAGCAGCCCCAGCGACGCCGCGATCAGCCGCCATCGCAGCGGCCACCGCGCCACCGCCGCACGCAGGCGCGCCCGCCAGTTTCGCGCCATCCGTCTCATCGCGTTCGCTTACCCTCGTAGCGCATAGCCGACCCCACGCACGGTCTGGAGCAGTTTGGGCGGGTTGTCGTCCAGCTTCTCGCGCAGACGGCGCACGTAGACTTCGAGCACGTTGTCATCGCCAGAGTAGTCATAGCCCCAGACATGGGAGAGGATCGCGTCGCGTGTCAGCACCTGGCGTGGATGCGCGAGAAACAGCTCTAGCAGCTCGAACTCGCGCGGGGTCAGCTCGATCTCCTGTCCGGCCCGTGTTACGATGCGCGTCTCGCGGTCCAGCTCGATGTCGGCGAAGACGAGCGTGCGATCAATGCTCTTGCCGCGTCGCCGCAGCACCGCCCGCACGCGCGCCATCAGTTCCTTGAACGCGAAGGGTTTGGTCACGTAGTCGTCGGCGCCGGTGTCCAGCCCCGCCACGCGGTCATCAATCTCATCACGCGCGGTCAGCATGATGATCGCCGCGTCACTTACCGTTCGCAGCCGCCGCGACACATCCAGCCCGCTCATGCCGGGCAGCATCACATCGAGGATAATGATGTCAGGCTTTTCGCTGAGCGCCAGGCGCAGCGCGTCAGCCCCATTCGTCGCCACGATGATCTCAAAGCCCTCATACTCGAATCCCATGCGCAGGAACTCGATGATATGGGGCTCATCATCCACCAGCAGCGCGCGTAGCCGCCGCTCCGCCGCGCCCGCTGTCTCATTCGCCGGCGCCCCCATGACCAGGCTCCTCTTCTCCTGAATCCGGCTTCGGCGGCGCGTCAGGCGGCGCCACAGCGTCCGCTCGTCCACGCGGAGTGGCGGGGTGGGCGGACGCCGCGACCGGTCAGCTAGAACGACTGCCCCTGGACGCCACTGGGAGCGCCGCCGGGACCGCCATGCGGGCCACCATTCCACGGGCCACCCGCGGGCGCCGTCATAATGTAGACCGTCTGCGCGTTCAGGCTGCCGTCACTGTTGCGCGTACCTTCCGCCATGACGTACACACCGGCTTTGACCGCGCTCAGCGAAGACGCCGTCGTGACCGGGCCGTTCGCGCCCATTGTCACTGTATCATACCGCGTGCTGGCGCTTACATGGATCGTTTCGGTCCCGCGCGGGTCCGTCACGGTGATCGTCGTCCCTGAGACTGCGCTGACCTTGCCGCCCACGCGCGGCGTCTCGATCTCGACGGCCTCCGCGTTCAGGCTGCCATCGCTATTCTTCGTTCCGATCGCCTCGATCTCGGAGCCTTTGACAACCGCGCTCAGGCTCGACGCGGCCCCGCCGTCCGTGGTATAGGTCGTCGCGCTGGAGACGTGAATCGTGTGGGTTCCACGCGGGTCGGTAATAGTGATGGTCGAGCCGCTGACTGCCGTCACCTGGCCGCGATAGCCCGGCAGCACGATGATGACGCGCGTCGCGTTAATGCTGCCATCGCTGTTGCGCTGGCCCATCACGCCAATCAGCTCGCCCGCTGTCACGGCGCTCAGGCTGACCTGTTTGCCTGCCCGCTCGTAGGTCGTGCTGGATGACACGTGGATCGTCACCGCCGCTCCGTCCTGGCGCTTGGCGGTGATCAATGAGCCGCTGACCTTGGTGACAGTCAGCCCCATGGCGCCCCGTCCTGGGCCGCCGCGTCCATTCCAGGGCCCGTGTCCGCGTCCGTTTTGCCCGTTCTGCTGGAAGAACGTGACGATTGACCCGCGACTGGCCGCCTGAGCGCCACTGATGGCCGCCCCCACCGCGAAGCCCAGCGCCAGGATCAGCGCCACCGCCGCCACGGCCCCGACGAACCACGGCCAGCGGCGCGCCCGCCCACGGCGCGCCACCGGCGTAGGGATGTAGCCCGCGGCGCCTGGTGGCGTTCCCATATATGGCGTATATGGCGCGGCTAGCGGCGCGTCCCCAGTTGGAGGGGGCGTATTCGGTGTGTAGGGAGCGGGGAGTCGCTCGCCCGCTGGCTGGTCTTCCGGCTGTGGCTGCGCTCCCTCTGGGTACGGTGATTCGTTCATGCGTCCAGAACCTCTCGTCATCTCGCTCCTCCACTGGAGCGTTTACCGCTGGGGGCGCGGTTCGCGCGCCATCCAGACGGTACCATACCCCTCCAAGCTGAACAGTCGCGAGCGTTTAGCTGAAGATTCCCTGAACAGCGCGGCTCGCCCGCTCCTAACGGCCCGGGTGGCCAAGCGGGCGCCCGTCTGTCGGGCGGCTTGACGTGGCGCATGCTCATCGCGTAAAATACACCCTGCGGATGCGAGAGCTTTCCGCACTATATGGCGCATTCGTCTAGCGGCCTAGGACGCCGCCCTCTCAAGGCGGAGATCACGGGTTCGAATCCCGTATGCGCTACCCCCAAACGCCTGCCACTCCGGCAGGCGTTTTCGTTTATCTGCGGAGAAGGGCCTGGATTCAGGGATTGCCGCGCTTAGGGCCGCGTCATGGCTGGCGCGCTGTGATGGCAAAGGGATGTTTGACGCCAACCTGGCGAAATGGGGGCCAACGGGCCACTTCTGAATATATGTGTAAGGGTGATGGGGGAGGCGCGAGGGCGTCACGCTTGTATCCTGATCTTGCTCCGGCGGCGTTTACGCCAGATCCACGAGGCTGGCTTGCCGTGAAGAAAACGCTTGTCAACCCGGGCGGCGATATGGTATGCTAAGGACGCCTTCGTGAGAGCGAAAGGCGCTTGGGCCTGTAGCGCAGCTGGAAGAGCGTCTGCATGGCATGCAGAAGGTCGGGGGTTCGAGTCCCCCCAGGTCCACCAGTACTGGCGAACATCACACAGCGGCGTGACGGCCTTTCACCCAATGGGGCGAAAGGCCGTTCGTTGTATGGCGAAACAGCGATACATGCGGCCCGGCGGGCAGGCGCCGGTGGCGGAGGGAGTGACGCGGGTATGGCGCGCGCAAAGCGGACGAATCCGGAGATCGAGACGAAACAGACCAGGCCGGCGCGCTACCAGCCGTCGGAGTTCGAGGAGAAGTGGGCGGCGCGCTGGGAAGAGTTGGGCCTGAATATCGCGCGTGACGATGACCCGCGCCCGAAATACTACAACCTCATCATGTTCCCCTATCCTTCTGGCGATCTCCACATCGGCCACTGGTACAACTATACCGGCGCCGACATCTTTGGCCGCTTCATGCGCATGCGTGGCTACAATGTCATGCAGCCGGTGGGGTTCGACGCCTTCGGCCTGCCCGCCGAGAACGCCGCCATCAAGCGCAACATCCAGCCCCGCGTCTGGACGCTGGACAACATCGCCCGCATGCGGAAGCAGTTGCGCCGCATGGGCGCGGGCTGGGACTGGACGCGCGAGGTCATTACCTGCCTGCCAGACTACTACCGCTGGACACAGTGGGTCTTCCTGCAGTTCTACAAGCGCGGCCTGGCCTACCGCACCAAGGCCCCCGCCAACTTCTGCCCCACCTGCAACACCACGCTGGCCAACGAGCAGGTCATCGCCGGCGCCTGCGAGCGCTGCCACACCCCTGTCGAGCGCCGCGAGATTGACCAGTGGCTGTTCCGCATCACCAAGTACGCCGACGAGTTGCTGCGCTTTGACGGGCTGGACTGGCCCGAGAAGACCAAGCTGATGCAGACCAACTGGATTGGCCGCAGCGAGGGCGCCGAGGTCCGCTTCAAAGCCAGCGTCCCCAGGGAGAACCGCAAGCGCGGCGAGCGGGCGACGGTCGAGATCCCCGTCTTCACCACCCGTCCCGACACGATCTATGGCGTCACCTTCTTTGTGCTGGCGCCGGAGCATCCGCTGGTGGAGAAGCTGACCGTTCCCGAACAGCGTGAGGCTGTGGCCGCCTACATCGAGCGCGCGCGACGCGAGAGCGAGATCGAGCGCATGAGCGCCGACAAGGCCCGCGCCAAGACTGGCGTCGCGCTGGGCTCGTATGTCACCAACCCCGTCAGTGGCGCGAAGGTCCCAATCCTGATCGCTGACTATGTGCTGATGGGCTATGGCAAGGGCGCGGTGATGGGCGTTCCGGCGCATGACCAGCGCGACTTCGAGTTCGCCCGCGCCTTCGAGCTGCCCATCGTTCAGGTCATCCAGGATGGCGATGAGCCGCTGACCGATCCCGCGACCTGGACGGAGGCCAAGACCGCTCATGGCGCGATGGTCAACAGCGGCCCGTTCGACGGCACGCCGCCCGACAAAGCGATCTCCGCCGTCATCGCCTGGATGGAGGAGCATAAGGTCGGCGCAGGCGCGGTCAACTACCGCCTGCGCGACTGGCTGGTGAGCCGCCAGCGCTTCTGGGGCGCGCCGATCCCGATCATCTACTGTCCCGACCACGGCGCCGTCCCCGTGCCGGATGACCAGTTGCCCGTGCGCCTACCCGACGAGGTGGATTTCAAGCCAACGGGCGAATCGCCGCTGCGCTACGTGCCGGAGTTCCTGAACACCACCTGCCCAGAGTGCGGCAAGCCAGCCACCCGCGAGACGGACACGCTCGACACGTTTATGTGCTCATCGTGGTACTTCCTGCGCTACACCTCGCCGCATGACGACAGGGCGGCCTGGGAGCGCAAGGCGGTCGAAACCTGGATGCCGGTCAACACCTATATCGGTGGCGCCGAGCACGCCACGATGCACCTGCTCTACGCCCGCTTCTTCGTCAAGGCGCTGCGCGACATGGGCTTCTTCAGCTTTGGTGAGCCGTTCACGCGGCTGTACCATCAGGGCATGGTGCTGGGGCCGGACGGGCAGAAGATGTCCAAGTCGCGCGGCAACGTCATCGCGCCGGATGATGTCGTGGGCCGCTATGGCGCCGACGCCGTGCGCGCCTACCTGATGTTCATGGGCCCCTTCGATCAGGGCGGCCCGTGGAACAACCAGGGCATCGAGGGCGTCTCGCGCTACCTCAACCGCGTCTGGTCGCTGGTGATGGATGTCATCGCGGCCCGCGAGGTGGGCGGTGAGCGCGACGCCGGAGACGCGGGCGTGACGGTCGAGCGTCTGCGCCACAAGGCTATCGCCCGCGTCACGTCCGACTATGAGGGCATGCGCTTCAACACCGCGCTGGCGGCGCTGATGGAGTTGCTCAACGGACTGAACAAGGCCCGCGAGGAGACGCCCGCCGTCATCCATGACCCGCGCTTCTTCGCCGCCATTGAGTCGCTGCTGGAGCTGCTGGCGCCGATGACTCCTTTCACCGCTGAAGAGCTCTGGAGCCAGACAGGCCACAAGGGCAGCGTCCACCAGCGGCGCTGGCCAGTCTACGACGAGGCGATGCTGGTCAGCGACACCGTCACCATCGCGGTGCAGGTCAATGGCAAGCTGCGCGACACCATCCAGCTTCCGGCTGGCGCGACAGAGGAGCAGGCCCGCGCGGGCGCGCTCACCAGCCCCAGGGTCGCCGCCGCGCTGGGCGCCCGCGAGATCCGCAAGGTGATCTACGTCCCCGACAGGCTGGTTAACCTGGTTGGCTAGCGCGCCCTCACTTGAAGAGGTCGAAGGCGGGGTCCATGATGACGCTGGAGCCCTTGCCTTCGGCGCGCTGGTAGGGGTAGCCGCGCACGAGCACGAACGGCGTGCGGCTGATCTTGCCTGTCGCGAGCTCCGCCGCTGAGGCTACCTCATCGGCCACCGCTATCACGCTGGAGGTCATCACGCGGCCAAAGTCGTCCGGCTGGCCGCGATAGTCCGCCAGCGGCGCCATGCCGGCCACGCCCAGCGCGACGTTGACGATCCCCAGCCGCCAGGGTCGCCCGAACGAATCGCTGATGATGACGGCCACATCCACGCCCGCCAGCCGCCGCAGGTCCGCGCGCAGACGCGCCGCCGAGGCGTCCGGGTCGCGCGGCAATAGCAGGACGCTCTCGCCGCCCGGCACGTTGGAGGCGTCCACGCCGGCGTTGGCGCAGACGAAGCCGTGCCGCGTCTGGGAGATGATCAGCCCGCGGTCCATGCGTACGATGCGCGCGCTCTCGCGCAGCACGACTTCCGTCTGTCGCGGATCGCGGCCCCACTGTTGGGCGTAGCGCAGCGCGATATCCGATGGCTCGATGGTCCGCAGGTCCACCAGCATGCCCTCGACCTTGGAGACAACCTTCTGGGCCACCACCAGGATATCGCTGTCCTCCAGGGTGATTCCGGTCGCCGCCGCCGCGTCCAGCGCCATGCGGGCGAGGTCATCGCCGGGTTGCGCCTCAGGCGCGCCGCGCAGTCCGATAATCTGGATTCCCTGGCTCTCAGCGCCGCTCATATGTCCTCCCGCATGATCGCCGCGCCTGTGGCGGCGCTTCTCGCCGGGCGCCACAGGCCAGCCGCGATCAGCTCATCCAGGTTGGCTGGCTGGTCCACATCGAATGCCGCGCCGGGCGAGCGAAACAGCAATACTGGCATTCCCGCGCGCCGCGCCAGCCGCCGGTGGCGCGCGAAGCTGCCGCGCCCGTAGGCCAGCGGCGCGAGCGCCGGCGGGCGCGCCAGCAGCAGGTTCGTGCCGTCGCGCGCGCGGTCAGGCGCCAGCGTGATGAGCCGCTGATGTAAGCGGCCCATCGCTACGAAGCGTCGCACCTCATCGGCGCTCAGCAGCGGCAGGTCGCCCAGCGCGATCAGGAGCGCGCCCGCCTCCTGCCGCACGGCCCAGGCGCGCGCCAGCGCCAGCCCGGCGTTCAGGCCAGAACCCGGCTGCGCCAGCGGCGTCGCTCCCTCGGACGCGGCCCATGCCAGCGCCTCCGCGTTAGGGCTGACCACCGCGACGCGCTCGACTACGCCCGACTCTCGCAGCGCGGCCAGCGTGCGGCCCGTCAGCCACAGCGCCAGCGCGCGCCGCTCTTCAGGCGAGAGGACGCCCGCCAGGCGCGACTTCGCCCGCTCCAGCGCGCTGAGCGGGATAACGCCCACCAGCGCGGGGCCGCTCATGGCCGCGCCCCCCGCAGCATGCCCGCGAAGTCGAGGACCTCGCGCGCCAGCCGCTCGCGGTCAGCCGCGTCGCGCATCAGGATGTCCGTCACCAGTGGGCGCACACCCAGCGCCGCGATCTCTGGCGCCAGCGCGGCGTCGGCGTGGTCGAGCGCCAGGCCATCCAGCAGGTCGCCATACCAGCGCGCGACGCCCAATGGCGAGGCCGCGAACCCTTGGGCCTCCAGATTGCCCGCCGCTGGCCCTTTCACCGTCCGCCCGCCGATAATTGGGCTGACCGCCACGACAGGGGCTCCCGCTGACTTCGCGCCCATCACCGCCGCGCGCATTCCGCCTACGCTGAGAACCGGCCTGACGCTCAGCAATGGGTTGGATGGGCAGATGATGACCGCTTCCGCCTGGGCGAGCGCCGCCAGCGCGGCGGCCGCCGCCGTCGCGGACTCGACGCCCTCCAGCCGCACATCCAGAACAGCGTCTTGATGGCGGCGGCGAACGAAATACTCCTGGAAGGTCAGCGGCCCGGCGGAGGTGCTGACGATGGTGGCGACGGGCGTGTCGCTCATCGGTAGCAGCGTCGCCGTGACGCCAAGCGCCGCGGCCAGCTCCGCCGTGACCTGGCTGAGCGGGCGCCCCGCGCGCAGCCGCCGCGTGCGTAGCAGGCTGGTCGCCATGTCGCGGTCACCCAGCCAGAACCAGGCGTCCTCGCCGTAGCGGCGCAGCATGCCCCGCGCGGCGTCGGTGTCGCCAGCCAGACCCCAGCCGGTGGCCTCGTTGGCGAGGCCGGCCAGCGTATACATCACCGTATCGAGGTCTGGGCAGACGCGCAGGCCATAGTGATCGAAGTCATCGCCGGTATTGACAATGACGCTGAGGCTATCCGGCGGCAGGGCGCGGGCCAGGCCGTGCGCCAGCCGCGCGCCGCCGACGCCGCCCGCGAGCGCGACAATCATAGGCTATTCAAACCCGTTCGCGATGACGCGCTCGACCGGCAGGTAGATCGAGACACGCTCCTGCTTGCTGAACTGCTCGGCCATCTGGCGGGCCGCCGCCTCCGCGCCATTATAGCGGATGGCGAGACGGCGAATGTCCTCCTGGGCGGTGGCCCGCTCCTTCATCAGCTGGGCCTCGCCTGAAATAGTGACATAGCGGTAGCCGTCCTCAACGCAGATCGAGACGCGGCGATCACGCGCGAGATTGCGGCCCTTGACCCGCGTGGCGGTCGTGTTCATGACGATGGTCTCACCGCGCAGCTCATACCACATGACCGTCTGCTGCGGTGTATTGTCGCTGTTGATGGTCGCGAGCGTGGCAAAGCGCTTTTCGCTGAGAAATGCTCTGACCGCTGGTGAAAGCGTCATAGATGCGGCTTCTTTCCTGTGTGGTATGACCCCGCGCATCCCGCCGCGCGGTGAGAGCGGCGGGCGGCGGAGACGGCTAGCGCCCGGCGACGGCGATCTTTTCGACCGCGGGAATCACCTCTGCGCCCATGATGTCGAAGAACTCAGGCTCATGGACGCGCGGGGTATTAAAGATGGCCTGATCAATCCCTAGCTCCGCCTGACGCTGGAAGTATTCAATCGCCTGAGCGGGCGACATGCCGCCATCGCGTCCGTCGCTCGTGATCGTGAGCGAGCTGAGCGTCGTCTTCTCGATTTCGTCGTAGGGGCGGCCCACCGCCTCGCAGTGTCCGCGCAGGATGTCAAGCTTGCGGCTTACCTCCTCTTCACCCAGGCGGGCGAAGAGGTTGCAGGCGTCAGCGTACTGCGCGACCAGCCGGAGGGTCTTCTTCTCGCCGCCGCCGCCAATCATGATCGGCGGGTGGGGGCGCTGGACGCTGTTGGGCGAATTGAGCGGGCGCTCAAGTGTATAGTACTGGCCTAGAAAAGATGACTCATCGCCATTCCACATCTGGAGGGCGATCCGCAGCGTTTCTTCCAGGCGCTCGAAGCGCTCGGCCAGGGGTGGGAATGGGACGCCCAGCCCGCGATGCTCGTCTTCGTTCCAGGCGGCGCCGACGCCGAAGTACGCGCGCCCCTGGGAAAGGACATCGAGCGTTGTAGCGGTCTTGACGAGGATGCCGGGATGGCGATAGGTCACGCCAGTGACCAGCGTGCCGAGGCGCAGATGGTTCGTGCGCCCGGCGGCGAAGGCGAGCGCGCTCCAGCCTTCCAGCATCTCATGCTCTTGCGGTCCCACCCCCCGAATCTGAAAGAAATGGTCCATGACCCACAGGCTGTAGAAGCCCGCGCGCTCAGCCTGCTGCGCGATAGCGCCGAACTGGTCACCCAGATGGGCTGATCCGCCAGGATAGGTAAAGTTAGGGACCTGCAAACCAACTCGCATGAAGCCTTTTTCCTCAACTGTCGCGAACAACAGGGCGAAGGGGCGGCCAGCGTTCCTGCCATGCCAGTCCGCGTCGCCGCCATACTATACAAATTATAGCATGCCCTCCGCTTTCCGCCGCCCACGCGCCAGGCGGGGGAGGGTCCACGCCCGCGGGCGGGCCTTGTGGGCCGTGCGGTCTTTCAGGCGCGGTGTTCACCACCCGCGAGCTGATGGCGCTATCCCTGCTACTTTCCCTTCTCCTCTGGGCGGGTCCTTCCTGGCTCAGTGGTGAAGCCACCGGGCGTCGTCGCGCTCATACGCTGTCTGTGGGACCTGAACGAAACAGGATCGCGTCGCCATACTTGGCGCAGGCGCGCAGGATCAGGCGCTCGCCCGCTCCGGCTGGCGTGAATACTAGCGTGCTCTCCGGCGCTGGCGCGGCTGGAGCGCCGGTCGCGGGCGCCAGCGAGACCCCCTCTATCGCCAGCAGCGCGGACAGCCAGATTCCCGCCAGCGTCGCCCGCAGCGCGCCAAGCGGCAGCCAGATGGCGTCCACCTCGCCAGTGGAGCCCGCGCCACGCGCCCGCGCCAGATAAACCCGGATGGTGACACGGCGCGGGAAGCTTTGGGGCGCGCCAGAAGCCTCTTCAGGGGCGTCGAGCCGCTCATAACGCAGGAAAGGCGCGTCGGGGGAGGCCGCTGGCTCGCGGTCCATCGCATGCCGCGCGGAAGGGCCGTACGTCCAGGGGCAGGCGGCAGGCTCCAGATCAAGGCCAAGGATGCGCGCGGCCAGCGCCAGCGCCTCGTCGCGGCCAGCGTCAGACGGCGTGATCATGGAGGGCAGCGCCAGAGGAGCGAGCGCATAGCCGGGGGAAGTCGCCCAGGAGCGCGCCGGGCCCAGCGTCATCGCCAGCCGCTCTTCGCGCGTGACCAGCGCGGCCACGATCACGCTCGCCCCAGTCTGATCAGGGGGAAGAAGCGGCTCGCCGCTCATTTCACTGCTTTCGCTGCTCATAAAGGAGCCCCCATCGGGCGCGGCATCGCGGGCGCTCAGCTCCCGGGCGCCCGGGTGAGCGCCGCGCCAATAGCGGCGACCACGACGCTAGCCAGCGCGCCAGCGGTGAGCGCAAGCGCGAAACGAGTAAAAACAACTTCAAGGCTGCGGGCGGCCCAGGCGCGCGCGGGGATGAACGTCGAGCGCCAGAGGCCCGTCACGGCCACCAACGCCAGCGGAAGTGTCCAGAGCGCCAGCAGCAGCCCGTGCGGGGCGCTTGCGGGCAGGGCGCTCCCAACAGCCAGCGCGCACGCCAGCGCCAGCGCGCACGCCAGTGGGGTATGTGGGTTCCGCCACAGCGCCTTCTGGTCGGGGATAGCGCCGCTCACCACTATCCCCCGCGCCTGTATGGCGGCGAAGATCAGCAGGCTGAGCGCGACGCCCAGCATCCAGAGCGTCATGTCGGGGCGCATCCGCTGCGCCAGCGCTGTCACTGCTACCAGTCCCACACCAAGCAGGATGGGCGCCACGACACCTCGCGCGACAATCAGCGCGACAAGCGCGGCGCGTGGCGCCAGGCGGCGCAGGAAAGCGGAGGCCAGGTCAAGCGCGATCAGCGCCAGGGCCAGCGCGCCGAGCGCCAGGGCCAGCGCGCCGGCCCTGGCGAGAAGCGGCTGCGTCGCGAGGATCGCGACCACAAACAGGCTGGCGCCGGCGCCGAGGAAAGGGAAGTTTTCCCGAGGGCTGGACGTATATGCGCGCAACACCGCCCAGCCGGAGAGCGCGCAGACGGCGGCGAGCGCCTCCGCGGCGATCAGTCCCCAGGAGATCGGGGCGCCCGCGGCGATCAGAACGGAGACCGCGACAGCGATGGGAAGCAGGGCGAAACGCCAGGTCTGTGGCCGGCTGAGCGCGAGCAGGCGGCGGCCCAGCCGGAGAGCGGAGATCGTTCGTGCGAGGAGAGTGGGCGCAAGCGCCCGGACACGAGCCACAAGGAAGCGCCAGGCAAGGCTGGCCGCTTCCAGCCGCGCTTGCTTATCCATGCTCGAATGCAGACTTTCTGAATATGACGCATGTGGAGGAAGCCGCGCGAGGCGCTGCCAGAGAGATCATACGGAGAGCGCAAGCCGCCGCGACGCGCTCTCTGGAGCGTGAGCAGGGCGCGCGGGCGCGTCGCGGGAGCGCCTAGCGGTCGCTGAGACGTGACCAGCGGCGCAGGTCTTCCTCAACGTGCGCGAGCGCGTCAGTGAAGCGCCCCTGGGTGACGCCGAGGGTGAAATCGCCGCGGGTCTTCTCAAGGATACCACGGGTGGCGTCAGTGGTGCGACGCAGATTGCCTGTAATCGCGTCGGGGAAGTCGAGCGTGATCAGCAGGCTGTAAATTTCATCCATGTCTTGCAGGATGTCTTCGCAGCCATCGATCCTGCCCTGGCGCATGCGGTCGAGCAGGTACCGGCGCAGCTCGCCGGTAGCCTCGCCCAGGCCATTGAGATAGGGGGCCCATTCAACGCCCAGCTCGTCAGGGGTAGGCAGCGGGTGGCGCTGGATCAGCGCGGCGGTCAGCGCGGCCTCGGCGTATTCCTTCTGGGCGTCGGCGACAAAGCCCGCGTAAAAGATGTCGAGATGCTCACGCAGATCCTGCGTCATATCGCGCAACATGCCACCGGCCTCCGTCAGGTGACGGTTGACCAGCTCGAAGTCATCGCGGTGCGCGGCGCGGATCGCGTTGGCGCACAGACGGATAGCCGCGCGCGACTTCGGCAGGGCGCGTTCGCGCGCGAGATGCTTCATGGCCAGGTAATCGCTCGCCTTCTGGCCGATTGCTTGCAAATCCGCCACGGTCATGCCCCTCAGTGTTCTGGCGCCGCGCACGCCATATCATGCGTGTCCCTGACACGGACGCAGGCGCCTGTCGTACTCGCGGAATGGATACGATATACCACAGAATACGAACCGCTCACCGCTTGTGTTACGCGTCGCCTGTCACGCGTCTTGCCATTTGGCGGCGCCTCCCGACCGGCTCTTCCAGCGTATCTATCAGTCTATACGCGCGGCATGGCGCTGTCAAACGAGTGAGGGGAAAAACTGGCTGCGTGGGGGATAGAAGCTAGCGCTGACGCCATTTCACGCTCGCGCGTGATACACTGGCCGGGCGGCTGCCAGTCGCGCGCGAGCGCGGCGGAGTGGGATGGAGTGCATGGCGAAGCGCGCGAAAACGCATGAGAAACCTGAGGAAGAGCCAGTTGAGCCAGAGACTCTGGCGCTGGAAGATGACCGGCCGCTCGTCGAGCGGGTCGAGGCGGATTTGCGCGCGGGCGGCGTCCTCTCGCGCGCGCTGCCAGGCTATGAGGAACGCCCGGCGCAGATCATGATGGCGCGCGCTGTCGCCCGCGCGCTGGAACGCGATGCGCATCTGGTCACGGAGGCCTCGACCGGAACGGGCAAGTCGCTCGCGTACCTACTTCCCATCGTGCGCTCTGGCAAGGTCGCCCTGCTCAGCACGGCCAACAAGGCGCTTCAGGAGCAGCTGTTCTACAAGGATATCCCGTTTGTCCAGTCGTATATCCAGCCATTCGAGGCGGCCCTGGTGAAAGGGATGGGCAACTACCTTTGCCTGGACCGCCTGGGTGAAGAGCGCGCGTACCAGACGCTGGCTCCCCAGCGCGGCTACAACCTCCTCGAGGAGGCGCTGGGAGATGACGCGTGGGATGGCGATCTCGACCTGCTGCCCAGCCCGCTGCCCGGCGACGTGCGGGCGCGCGTGGCCGCCGATAGCGACCAGTGCGCCTGGCGCGCCTGCCCGTGGTTTAACGAGTGCTATGTGCGCAAGATGCGCGACCGCGCGCGCGAGGCGAAGGTGATCGTCGTCAATCACACCTTGCTGCTGCTCGACGCGGCGATGGGGGGCTTCCTGCTGCCCGAGCGCGATGTCGTGGTGGTTGATGAGGCGCATCACCTGGAGGAAGAGGCGACGCGCGCCTTTACCGCGACCGTCACGCCTGGCAGGGTGAACAGCCTGCTGTCGCTGCGCCGGCTGCGCGAAATCGCCGAGGAGCGCGTCCTACGCGAGGCCACCGCCGCCAACGCCGCCGCCTGGGAGGCGCTGCGTCGCGAGGTGGGTGAGCTGGAGCGTGGCCGGCGCCGCCTCGACCGGCCGCTTGAGGAGGGCGCGCGCCTGGCCAGCAGGGTCGGCGATCTGGCGGAGAGCCTTCAGCGCCAGCGTCCGCTCAACATGACCGACAAGGACGAGCAACTCTTCGAGAAACTGGTCAAGCGGACGCGGGCGCTGGCCGCTGATATCCGCACGGTCTTCGCCGTGGACAGGCCCGAGGAGCGTGTCTACTATGTCGAAACGGTTCACTCCGGGCGGCGCGACAATACACAGCTGTCAGTCTCCGCCGCGCCGATGAGCGTGACCGATCTCCTGCGTGAGAAGCTGTTCGACCGTGTGAAGACCATCGCGACTTCCGCGACACTGGCGATTGATGGCGACTTCAGCTTCTTCCGCTCGCGTATCGGGCTGGAAGCGGCGGCTGAACTGGCGCTGCCCTACGCCTTCGACTATCCCGCGCAGGCGCTGCTCTATCTGCCACGGCTGCGCCAGGACCCGGCGTTTGGCGACGCCAGCGGACCATACCTGAATGAGATCGCGGAGCAGACGCGCATGCTCGTGGAAGCCTCGCGCGGGCGGGCGTTCCTGCTCTTCAGCAGCCTGCGCGCGCTGGACGGGGTCTACCGCATCATTGGCCCCGACCTGGAATCGGCGGGGTATACGACGTTGACCCAAGGCCGCGACTTCTCGCGCCAGGAGCTGCTGCGGCAGTTCCGCGAGCGCGACCGCGCCGTGCTCTTCGGCCTCAAGAGCTTCTGGGAAGGCGTGGATGTCGCGGGCGAGGCGCTGTCGCTGGTGGTGATTGACAAGCTGCCATTTGATCCCCCCGACGATCCCGTGCAGGAGGCGCGCGTCAGCCGGATGAAGGCGGCGGGCGAGAACTGGTTCGGCGGCTATGTGCTGCCCAACGCGATCCTGCGGTTAAAGCAGGGGGTAGGCCGCCTCATCCGCTCGCGCGACGACCGGGGGGTGATGGCGATCCTCGACCGGCGCATCTATACCAAAACCTACGGACGGCTCGTCATGCTGGCGCTGCCACCCGCGCGCCGCACCGAGCGCATCGAGGATGTCCAGCGCTTCTTCGACTGAGCGTGGAGCAAGAGAGCGGAGCAAGAGAGCGGAGCAAGAGAGCGGAGCAAGAGAGCGGAGCAAGATGGAAAGCATGCTTCGCTGGCGGCGCCGGGCGCCTGTGGGGTAGACTCTGTATGGACCAGCGATCACCTAATCAGGAGGAAATTCACTTGGCCAAACAATACCGGCAGGCGCCGGCGATGGCGATAGACCCCAACAAGCGCTACGTCGCCACGTTCCACACCGAGCGCGGCGACTTTGACGTTGAGCTGTTCGCGAAGGACGCGCCCGTCACCGTCAACAACTTCGTCTTCCTGGCGCGCGACGGCTTTTACGATGGGGTCACTTTCCACCGCGTCATCAAGGGCTTCATGGCGCAGGGTGGCGACCCCACCGGCACGGGAACTGGCGGCCCCGGCTATCAGTGGGACGACGAACCGGGCGCGCTGCGTCTGCGCCACGACGCCCCCGGCACACTGAGCATGGCCAACGCGGGTCCGAATACCAACGGTTCCCAGTTCTTCATCACCTTCGTCCCCACCCCGCACCTGAATGGCAGGCACGCCGTCTTTGGCCGCGTCGTCCGCGGCATGGATGTCGTCAACAGCATTCGCGAGCGCGACCCGGGCCGCGACCGCGCGCCCGGCGACCGCATCCTCAGCATTGACATCTTCGAGCAGTAGCTACTCTGAGCGCGAGGAGCGAGAGCCTTCTTGTCTGAGCGACATACCCCCACTCTGGCGATCATCGCCGATATTCATGGCAATATTCCGGCGCTCGACGCGACGCTGGCCGACCTGGAGCGCATCCGGCCGGACCGCGTCGTGATCGCGGGCGATATCGTCAATCGTGGCCCGCAGAGCCACCTTGCGGTCGAGCGGGTCGCGTCGCTGGGGCTTGATGTCATTAGCGGCAACCACGATACCTGGCTGGTCAGGCTGGCGCGCGGCGAGGGGCGGCCCGGTGGGTGGGAGTCCTCCTGGTGGACACCCGTGCGCCGTGCCGTTGAGGAGCTTACGCCCGACGATCTGGCCTGGCTCAATGCGCTGCCCCCCCGTCTAAGCGTCACATTGCCTGGCGCGGAGCCGCTGCTGGTGGTCCACGGCAGCCCGCGTCACGCACGCGAGGGCATGGGGCGGCGAATATACGACGAGCAGCTGGCGGAGGCGCTGGCCGGCGTGGAGGAGCGCACTGTTGTCGGCGCGCACATCCACTACCCCTGGGAGCGCTGGCTAGGCGACCAGCATGTCGTGGTGATCGGCGCGAGCGGCTGCCCGTTCAACGGTGACATCAACGCGCAGTACGGCCTTTTCACCTGGGAGGACGGCGCGTGGCGCTTCGAGCACCGTTCCGTGCCGTATGACCACGAGCCGCTCTATACGATCTGGAGCGAGAGCGGCTATCTGGATGATAACAGCGTCGCCGCGGAGCTGATGATGCTGGAGCATCGCACCGCGCGCACGCAGTATGTGCCATTCTGGGAATGGGCGGAGGAGCGCGGACTGCCGCTGACTCGCGCCAGCCTTGAGCGCTTCCACGCTGAAAGGACACTGGCGCCGCCGCCGCCGTGGCCACTCACGGCCTGATCAGACGAGCGGAGCGCCCACCGCGACTCTATGTGATGAGTAGCGCCTTGCCCCCCAGCCGGATGTGAGTGTCTTGCCATGATGGCTAACTCTGCTACCAGCGCACGCCCTGCGGCGCCCTATAGCGCTCATTCTCTCCATCGCCGGCCCCGCTCCGCCTGGCTCATGCGCGGACGCGAAGCGATAGCCGCTGGCGGGCTCTTTGACATCGCCGCCGCGCTGCGCCTGGAACTGGCCATCCACGGCTGGCCCTATCTCAACAGCGACGAAGCGACCATTGGGCTGATGGGCCTGGATATCTGGCGGCGCGGCTCGCGCCCCGTCTTTTTATATGGCCAGAACTACCTCGGCTCGCTCCAGGCCTACCTCATCGCTCCAATCCTTGCGCTGCTCAATGGTGATCCGCTCGCCTTGCGCCTGGTGACGCTCTTTCTGACCATGCTCTTCCTGGGAGTGATGTACGTCCTGGCACGGCGGATCTACCAGCCAGGCGTCGCGCTGCTCATGCTGGCGCTGCTCACGCTGGGCACGGGGTACGCGCTCAAGTACGAGCTCCAGGCGGCCGGCCACGGGCAGTACACGCCGCTGTTTGGCGCGCTCGTAGTCTGGCTGTCTGTCCTGCGGCTGCGGGGCGGCTGGCGTTTCGGCGCGCGGCTGGCGCTCGACGCGAGCCTGGGGCTGGCGATTGGGCTGGGGCTGTGGAGCGATTTCCTGTTCCTGCCCTACGCCGCCGCCGCTGTGTTCGCTCTGGGCTATAGCGCGCTCCATGCGCTAGCCGCCGCCCACAGGGAAAGCCGCGCCCGCTCCACCTTCGCGAGGCTGGCGCTCGAACTGGGCGCCCTGGCCGGCCCGGCGCTCGCGGGCGCGGCGCCGCTGATACTCGCCAACATCGCCAGCGGCGGCGCGACATTCCGCCAGGTGGTTATGGTCGCCGGAACGCCTGGCTCTGGCTCTTCAATGGGAGCGATGAGCGCGAAGGCCGCGCAGCTCGTCAAGCAGATCGGCGCGACGCTGCTCGTCGGGCTGCCAAACGCGCTGGGCAGTGACCTCGTCTGTAATGGCTGCGTTATCTGGCCTGCGCATGGGAGCGTTGTCACCGTCTCGCAGGCCGCGCGCGCGGTGGCCATCTCAGCGCCGTTCACGCTTGTCGCGATAGGTTTCTGGCTGGCGTCCGCGCTGCCGCTGGCCCGTGACGCGCGGAGAGCCGTGGCGCATGTGATGGCGGCGCCATTCCGTCAGTGGCCAAACCGGCTGCTCGCGCTTCCCACGCCCGACGCGCGCTGGTGGGGACGGTTCATGCTGGTCGTGGGAGTCGCGCTGACCGTGCTGGAATACATGGTGAGCAAGGCGTCTTACACGTTCCCGATCTACACCAACCGCTACCTGATTGGTGTGTATATCGCCACGCCGCTGGTCGCCGCGCCACTCTATGGCGCGCTGGCCTCGGCCTGGCGCGCTCTGCGCGCGCGGAAGGCGCCTGGATGGCGCGCTCTGATGGGGACGGTAGCGCTGACGCTGATCCTGAGCCTCTGCGGAGCAAGCGCCGCGCAGAGCGTCGCTAACGCCAGCGACGCGACGACCTATGGTGACCCAATCAATACCCGTGACGCGCTGCTGGTGACGTTCCTCGAAGCGCATCACGCGACGGACTTCTACACCGGCTACTGGACCTGCGAGCGGCTCATGGTGGCGTCACGTGAGCGCCTCACCTGCTCCGTGATCAGCCAGTATAACGCCTTCAGGTTAGGCTATAACCGCTACCCGCCCGCCGTGCGCGCCGTAGCGGCGACTCCACATCCCGCCTGGGTCTTCAATATGCGCGCGCTGGATGTGAACGCCAGCGTTCCCCAGCAGGTCGCGGCCTGCGTGCGCACAGACGCGTCTCGCTGCGCCGGCTACACCTCCGCGAAGGTCAACGGCTACCTGATCTACTTCTACGCGGGCTGAGCCGTCTTTGCGCCAATTCACTCAGCTTTCAATCAATAGGCGGGTCTCCGTAAGGCATGCCGCGTGCGTCAGGAGCGCAGGACGAGAGAGCCGCTCGCGCGAAAGCATGCGCATGGAGTTGTGACGCCTCGCTGGCGTACTGTGACGCATGCGATAGCCTCACGCCGTTTCACTATAAATGCCCCTGGTGTAGAGAGGCTCCGCGCGCCGCCCGATGGAGCGTGGGACATGCAAGGAGACCGGTTATGTGGAATAAATGGTCGCGCATGCGCTCGATGACAGGGCGCGTCACGCGCGCTATATCAGGCGCTGGCCTGGCCATCACACTGCTGGCGCTGGCGGCCTGTGGCGCGCCGAGCGCTGGCCCAACGCCGACGGCGACCGCCACCGCGCCAGCGCCAGTGGCGACCGCGACAGCCAAGCCAACGGCGACGAGCGGCGGGCCGTACCATGTGTTCGTCTATTTCTCAAAGAAGCCAGACTCTTACAACGATCCGTCGAAGGTCTTCCCGGTGGACCGGTACTCGCCCACGCTCGGCGTGGCGACCTACGCTATCCAGCAACTCATCGCCGGGCCTAACGCCTCTGAAGCGGCGGCTGGCTACTTCAGCGAGATACAGGGAAAGCTGAGCGGCCCCTCGAATTGCGGCGGCGCTGACTTCAAGATCACGCTCAACTACAAGGGGGCTACGCCAGCGCCCGGTTACGCGACGCTGCAGTTCTGCCGCGCGACCAGCCTGCCGGGCGATCTCTCCGGCGCGTACATCAAATCTGAAATCAACGCCACCCTGAAACAGTTCTCCAACATCACAAATGTGGTGATTCTGGACGCCAAGGGAGACTGCTTCGACGATCTGAGCGGGCAGAACCTGTGCCTGAAATGATCGCTCCCCGCGGCTAGAGCCAGAAGGTCACGCTTCTTCACTGAGGCCTGCCGGCGCCCATCCGCCGGCGGGCGCGTTTTTGTGGCGCGCTCACCGCAAATCTCGCTTGACCCTCCCCACGGCTGCAGCCGTGGGATTCCGGGGCCGGACACTGCCGCACAGGCAAGCCCGTTTGGTCTTACCTGTTCGTTGGAGCCCTGGTTGCCGGCTCCGCTCCACAGGCGTGAATTTCCGCAGGCCCTACGGTATGCGGACAGTATCCCGGAAAGCAGGGACTCACTTCTATCCCCAGCCCGCAAGGGCGGGGTCTTTCGCTCGACCGATCCTAATTCGAGTAAGATAACGAATAGAAAAAGGCGGCGGCGCTTCCTCCTCATGGCTCCAGGCCGGGGGCCTCCGCGCCGCATCTTCATGGGCGCGCAGACGCGGGCCTGAGCGGGTTGTTGAGTCGCTGTAAGCGAAAAAGGAGGCGCGCATGCCGCTGAACGCGCCAGACTATCCCTCCGCCACAGCCGCGGGCGCGCCCGCTTTTCCGCCTTACCCCGCGACCCTGGTGATTCAGGGCGACGCATGGCGCAGCGCGCACGCCTACGGCGCGCAGGCGCCGCTCTTCAAGCCGCGGACCTATATCGGCAAGCTCGGCGCTAACGACATCGCGCTCTCTGACCCCTACGCCTCGCGTGTGCACGCCGTCATCTACTGGACGCCACAGGGCTACGAGATCGAGGACCTGCGCTCGACGAACGGTGTCTATGTGAACGGCGTCCGTATCACGGGTCGGGCGCCCCTGACGCCCGGGCAGGTGATCCGCGTCGGGCGCACCGACATGATCTTCTACGCGCTGCGGAGGGAGCCGTGGCCCGGCCAGCCAGCGGCAGGCGGCGTGGCGCCAGCGCCACCCACGGCCCTGCAGCCCGCCGCGCCCGCGCCTTTCCAGCATACGGGCGTCACGCCATCGGCTGGCGCGCGGTTCAGCGTGTGGGTGGGCGCGGAATGGCGCAAGCGCTACTGGAAAGTGTTCCTGGTCGGAATCAGCCTGCTGGTTTTCTCCGAATACCTGCTCAACGGGTCAATGGGGCTCACCGCGCTGTGGCTGGTAGTCCCTGTCGCGGCGGCGCTGATGCCGGTCAGCTTTTTCATCTACTGTTGGGATAGCGACTACCTGGCCGACATGCCGCGCTGGATTCCGTGGGCGACGTTTTTTAGCGGCGCGTTTCTCGGCGTGACGCTGGCCTTCATCCTGGAGCGCGTCTTCGTGACGAACGAATCGTTCAGCGACGCGATGCTGGTCGGGCTGATCGAGGAAAGCTGCAAGGCGCTGGCGGTCGTCTGGTTTATCCGCAACCGGAGGCTGCGGAGCGAGATTGACGGCGTGATTCTGGGCGCGGCGGCGGGCGCGGGCTTCGCCACGCTGGAAACCATCGGCTACGCGCTGGTCGCCTATGTCGGCGGCTTTTCGGATGGCGGCGGGCTGGCTCCGCTCAACGCGACGCTGCTGCTGCGCGGGTTGCTGGCGATCTTCGGCCATGTCACCTGGACGGCGATCATCGTCGGCGCGATCTGGCGGGACCGGGGCCAGCGCAGCTTCAAGCTGACCTTTGGCGTGGTTTTCACCTTCGCGGTCGCGGTGACGCTCCACGGGCTCTGGGATGGCGTTCCCTACCTGGGAGTGCTGATAGCCGCAGTCATCGGGATCTGGCTGCTGCGCTTCTTCCTGCGCGAGGCGGTTGCCCGCGAGAGACTGGGCGTGATGGCGCCGCCGCCACCGCTGCTCTTCGCGCTGGGGACGTATCTCCTGCACCCGTTCCGCGACCCGCTGCCGCAGGCCCCCGCGCCCGCGCCAGCCATGTTCACTGGGTCATGGAGCGTGGCGCCCGCGCCTGTCTGGTCACCCGCGCCCGCCTACCAGCCAGCCCCCGGAGAGCCACCCCGAATGCGTATCTGCGCGAACGGGCATTCGACCACCAATCCCGCGGCCCGCTACTGCCGCGTGT
Organism: Chloroflexota bacterium; assembly: GCA_021814145.1. Lineage (GTDB taxonomy): Bacteria > Chloroflexota > Ktedonobacteria > Ktedonobacterales > JADMIN01 > JAKAIY01. The sequence goes on along the minus strand of JAKAIY010000010.1, from coordinate 18,630 downwards.
GCGGTGTCCCGCTCGGCGCGTGAGCGTGTGACGCGCGTCACGCCGGTGTCCCCTTGCGTAGGTGTACAATGCAAGCGCGCTCAGGAAGCGCGGCCATCCACAAGCGGCCGGGGTCGCCAGTGGATCGAGCGGAAAGGAGCGAAGCGATGGCGCGCAACTCGGGAGGAGCCGGATCAGACCCCGGCATTCCACTGGACCAGCGCGGCGGCCCGCAAGAGCTGCCGCCGGACGCCAGCGAGCGGCTGGGCGAGCTGCGCGGCGAGGGTGGCAAGAAGCGGCTCTTCACCAGCGACCTTTCGGTAAGCGAGCTGGCGCTGCTGTATCAGGCGGGTTTCGAGCCACTGGGGCTGGTAGTGGGCTCGAGCATCTATCACATCGGCTGGCAGCCGCTATGGGCGACGTTCAGCGGCTATGGGTACGGCGCCCAGCGCCCTAATGGCGAGCTCCAGACGCTCACCCAGGCGAAATATGAAGCGCGCGAGCTGGCGATGGCGCGCATGGAGGCCGAGGCGGACGCGCTGGGCGCGGACGGTGTGATCGGCGTGCGGCTGACGGTTGGCCAGTATGACTGGGGCGCCGACCTGGCGGAGTTCATGGCCATCGGCACGGCGGTTCGCGCCCGCGCAAAGGGCGCCTATCGCACGCGCTTCGGCAAGCCGTTCACCAGCGATCTCTCTGGCCAGGACTTCGCGACGCTGCTCAAGAGCGGCCACCGCCCGCTGGGGATGGTGATGGGCGTCTCCGTTTACGGCGCCTGGCAGAACGGCTGGGACTTCCAGATGATTTCCGGCTGGCGCTGGGGATGGGCCGGCGGCGGGATGACGGGCGCGGCCGTGAGCGGCGGCGTCAACCAGGAAATTGACCTCTTCACCGACGCGATCTATGCCGCGCGCGACCTGGCGATGAGCCGGATGAGTCATGAGGCGGGCGAGCTGGGCGCCGAGGGTGTGGTCGGCATGCGAGTGGAGATGACGCCGACGCTCTCGAAAGATGACGCGGAATTCTGGAGAGAGCTCAATGAGAAGGACGCGGGGGCGCCACAATACCACTGGCGGCTCTTCGCCGTAGATATGTTCGCGATAGGCACGGCGATCATCGCCGCGCCCGTTCCGCAAGCGCCGGCGCCGCCGGGCATGGTCCTCTTTCTGGACAAATGATGGCGCATGGAGCTCGCGGCGGCAGGCCAGCGAGGAGGTGACGGCGGATGGCCAGTGACGATGAGCTGTCCCTGATGGGGCCGGGTATGGGGTTCGAGATGCTGGCGGCCTCGCTGCGCGCCGACGCGGGCGATTCCCTGGCGTTCATGGAGGCGCTGGCGGCCAAGCTCGGCGGCGCGCTGCCTCACCGCGTGCGCGTTGAGCGCGGGGGCGGCCTTTTCTCACACACCCATCCCGTGCGGCAGATCACCATTAACCTGGGTGACTGGCAGTATCTCATCAACGCGGCGCCCGACGGAACACTGGCGGCGGAGCGCACACACGCCGTGCGCGGCATCGCCCTCAAGAGCGAGCCAGTGGCGCTCGAGCAATGGATTGATGATCTCACCGCCGGGCTCGCGGCCCTGGCGCAAGCCAGCTTACAGGACCGGATGGCGCTTCAGCGGCTGCTGGGCTAGCGCGCGAGGCGGCGCCAGCGGACGCAGCGGATTATGGAGCAAGGGCCAGGGGGAAACGCTCCTGGCTGGAGGGAGTGACCACGATGCCACGACAGGCGCAGGGTCAGGGCGGCTCGCAGCAGCAGCCTGGCCAGCAGGAACAGTGGATACAGCCTGACCAGCAGTCTACGCCGGTAGAGATGCCACAGCACGCGCTGGAACGGATCCAGCGGATGCGCGGCGGCGATGGCCGCAAGGCGCTCTTCACCAGCGACCTTTCGGTAAACGAGTTCCTGCTGGTGAAAGAGGCCGGATTCGACCCGGTTGGCATGGTGGTCGGCTCCAGCATTTATCACATTGGCTATCAGATGAGCTATTTCAATGTTAGCCAGGAGATGACCGTTCTCTCGCAGGCGATGTACAGCGCGCGCGAGCTGGCGATGGCGCGCATGGAGGCTGAGGCGGACGCCTTGGGCGCGGACGGTGTCGTTGGCGTGCGGCTGGATGTGGGCCGCTATGAGTGGGGCGCCGACCTGGCGGAGTTCATCGCTATTGGCACGGCGGTCCGCTCGCGTGACGGCGTGAGCCACCGCACGAAGTTTGGCAAGCCGTTCACCAGCGACCTTTCCGGCCAGGACTTCCGCACGCTGCTGGCGGCGGGCTACCGGCCGCTCGGCCTGACGATGGGCAACTGCGTCTATCACGTGGCGTATCGCGGGCTGGGCCAGTGGTTCAAGACCATGGGCCGCAACGCCGAGATGCCAAACTTCACGCAGGCGATCTACGACGCGCGCGAGCTGGCGATGGAGCGCATGCAGGCCGAAGCCGAGAATCTGGGCGCCGACGGCATCACCGGCACGCAGATCAAAGAGTCGTCGCACGGCTGGGACAGCCACGTGATCGAGTTCTTCGCTGTCGGCACCGCCGTCATCTCGATCCGCGATGACCACGAGATCGCGCCTCCGCAGATGGTGCTGAGCCTGAACGGCTGAGGCTCCGCCGCCGCCCTCCTTCCTGGTGCTATACTCTGTATCTGAGAGGTGTATCAGAATCTCGCCGGGCTACCCCAACCCGGCGAGTGAGAGCGAGCGGCACGCATGGCGAGCGATGGTGTAGTGAAATTAGCCGGGTTGAGGCGCGATGGCGGCCACCAGGGCCACAATCACGCGCGCACGCTCACCCGGCAGGCGCTGCGCCTGGGCTTCTTTCTTACGGCGGCCATGCTCGTGATCGAGGTTATCGGCGGCCTGCTCTCACACTCGCTGGCGCTGCTCTCCGACGCGGCGCATGTGTTGACGGATGTCGTGGCGCTGGGGCTGGCGTGGTTCGCGGCGGCGCAGGCTGAGCGGCCCGCCAATGAGCGGCGCACGTTCGGCTATCACCGCGTCGGCATCATCGTGGCGCTCGTCAACGGCCTGACACTGGTGGCTATCGCCATCGCCATCACCGCGGAGGCCTGGCAGCGGCTGCGAGCGCCCACGCCAGTTCAGCCGGCGATCATGATCTCCGCCGCGCTGGTGGCCATCGCCATCAACCTCTTTATCATCTGGCGGCTGCGTGGCGACACGGAAAACCTGAATATCCGCGCGTCCATACTCCACGCGTTGGGGGATGTAGGGGCCTCAGTGGGCGTCGTGGTAGGCGCGGTGATCATCGCGCTGACCCGCGCCGCCTGGGTGGACCCCGTCATCTCGGTCGTGATCGCCATCCTGATCGCTTTCAGCGCCGCGCGGCTGCTCCGCGAGGCGACCGACATCCTGCTGGAGTCCACGCCGCGCGATATTTCCACCCCGGCGGTGGCGCGCGATATCCTCACGGTAGAAGGCGTGCGCGCCGTGCATGACCTGCATATCTGGCAGATCAGCAACGGGCTGCGCGCGCTCTCCTGCCACGCTGTCATCGCAGACATTCCACCGAGTGAGAGCGCCACGATTCTCGACCGGATAAGCGATCTGCTGCGCCGGCGCTACCGCATCGCGCATGCGACCATCCAGATGGAGAGCGACCTGCACGAGGCGCATGAGGGATTTTGCGCCTGCGAGCCCAACATGGCGGAAGGACTCTACTGTCCGCTCACTCCTGAGGATCAGGCCAACGGCCACCATCAGCCTGACGCTGATCACAGCGCCTCCACACGCGCCAGCGCCTAGCCGTCCCACACCGCCTCACTGGATGAATATTTGGCCTGCCGTTCGCGTACACCTCTTCGTGGCGCCTGCCTCACTTCAGCGTGACGCATGGCGAGCCAGCAGAGGAGGCGATGAGCTATGCGACGCTCTTACAGACAACCTCCCACAAGGAGACCACACATCGCGCGGGTTCTATCAGTCGCGGCGACGCTGCTGCTCGCCCTTTCGCTGAGCGCCTGCACGATATCACTGCCAGCTATTGGAGTGACCCAGGGATCAGGCACGGAAAAGACCGAAACGGTCGCGGTAAGCGGCTTTACGGCGGTGACGCTGAAAAGCATTGGAACGCTCAACATCCGCCAGACAGGAACGGAATCGCTGCAGATCACGACCGATGACAACATTCTGCCGATGCTGACCGCCACGGTCAGCGGGGGCGTGCTTCAGTTGGGCCTGCAAGGAACGAATATCCCCAGGCCAACCAATGGCATCACGTGGGACCTGACAGTCAATAATCTGACCAGCGTGGCGCTCACCGGGGCAGGAAGGATCAATATCCAGGAGCTGAAGACCTCGTCGCTGGCGTCGAACATCTCCGGCGCGGGGACGATGACCGCCACAGGGCAAGCGACATCACAGTCCATCACCGTGACCGGCGCGGGGAACTATAATGGGCGCAACTTCACGACGTCAAACGCGACCGTCAATATCAGCGGCGCGGGACACGCGGCCGTCAATGCGAGCGAGACGCTCAACGCGACGGTAAGTGGCGCCGGTATTGTCACCTACTACGGCACGCCCAAGGTGACCCAGCAGATCAGCGGGCCTGGCGTTGTCAGGCAGGCGCCGTAGGCGAGCGTTTCAGCAGCGCCGCCGGAGCCACGCCGCGAATCGAGGCGTCCACCAGCTCAATGGGGTGCAGCGTGGGCAGGCTGGCGCCCATCCGTCGCAGCGCGGCGTTGATCTGGAGCAGGCAGCCGGCGTTGGACGCTACCAGCGCGTCCGGCTTGACGCTCAAGATATTGCGCGCCTTGCGCTCGCCCAGCGCCGCCGCGGGCTCCGGCTCGACCAGGTTGTAGACGCCGGCGCTGCCGCAGCAGAGCTCGCTCTCGGGAGGGGTCACCACTTCCAGGCCTGGGATGGCGGCCAGGATGGCGCGCGGCTGCTTGCGGATACCCTGGGCGTGGGCCAGGTGGCAGGCGTCGTGGTAGGCGACGCGCGCCTGGATGGTCATCCGGGGAGCGACTGGCTCCAGTTCCGCCAGAAACTCCGAGATGTCGCGGGTCTTGGCGGAAAGCGCCCGCGCCCGCTCAGCCCAGGCGGGATCATCCGCCAGCAGGCGGGCGTAGTCCTTCAGGTTCGAGCCGCAGCCAGCGACATTCACCACCACTGCGTCTACCCCCGCGCGCTCGAATGTCTCGATCAGGCGGCGAGCGAAAGCCAGACCTTCCGCGTCGCGTCCGGCATGCATCGAGAGCGCGCCGCAGCAGCCCTGCGCGGCGGGCGCGACGACTTCGCACCCCTCCGCCGTCAACACGCGAACCGTCGCGGCGTTCACATCGCTGAAGAAAACGCGCTGCACGCAGCCCAGCAACAGCCCGACGCGCATGCGCCGCGTCCCTTGCGCGGGGATGACCTCTGGCAGGCTCGCGGACGCTGATGGCAGCTCTGGGGCCATCGCCTCCAGCGCGCGCAGGCGCTCCGGCAGCCGCCGCGCCAGGCCGCTCCGCATCAGCCGCTGGCCGCCTAGCCACTGGTAGGCGCGCAACGCGGGCAGCAGCGCGCGCATGCGCCCTGGATAGGGGAACACGCTGAAGATCGCCTGGCGATACAGCCGGTCGGCGGTGGAGCGCGGGACATGGCGCTCGATCTGCGCGCGGGTGGCCTCGATCAACTGGTCGTATTTGACGCCCGATGGACACGCGGTCACGCAGGCCATGCAGCCGAGGCACCGGTCCCAGTGGCGGGTGATCGTCTCATTGAGGCCAATCTCGCCCTGCGACACCATTTTCATCAGGTGGATGCGCCCGCGTGGGGAGTCCATCTCTTCACCCCAGAGCGCATAGGTTGGGCAGCTAGGCAGGCAAAAGCCGCAATGCACGCAATCGGCGATCAGCTCTGGATCAGGGGCGTGATGCGTGTCGAAGCCGGTCAGGCGCGTGGGCGTCGGGCTGGTCTGGGTCGTGGGTGAGGTTTCCGTCTGTGTCATGCCGCATCCTCGTTTCAGATTGCGCCCACAAAGCGTCCGGGGTTGAGCGTGTCTGTCGGATCGAAGCGCGCCTTCAGGCCGCGCATGATCGCCAGCCCGTTCGCCGGGCCCCAGGGGTCCACGCGCCCGCGCAGGGCAGGAGGCGTGGCAGTCAGCACGAGGCTGCCACGCCGCTCGACCGCCCCCGCGCGCAGCCGTCCGATGGCGGCGCCCCAGTCCGCTACGGCGCCCGCTGGCCCAGCCAGCCGCACAGTAATAAGGCCCAGACCAACGCTCGCCCGCCAGCGCAGGTCGCTCAGGCCGGTGAAATCCGCCCGCGCGGCCTCCAGCGCCGCCAGCCAGGCGCCTACATCGGAGGGAAGCAGGCTGGCTTTCAACACGACAACCTCCGCGCCATCCAGCGCGGGCGTTTCCGCCATCCACGCCTCGCGCGCGCGCCACCACGCCGCGTCATCCTCGCCACGCTTCACGTTGACGGTCGCCCCCTGCTCGCTCGCAAGCCGCTGAATGGTGGAAATCTGATCGGTTATCGCTTCCTCCACTCCTGACCCGAAGTGGATGGCGAGGGTAGGCGCGCCGCTGGTTTCCGTCGCGGGGAAGAGATCGAGGATGGTGGGCGTGATGGGCCGGGCCAGCGCCGCCAGCGCCAGCGCGCAGAGTGGCCTCTCGGTGGGCGCTTCCACCAGCGCCGATCCAGTGAATGGCGGGATGGGGTAAATCCGGAAGCTGGCGGACAGCACGACGCCGAGTGTCCCCAGCGCGCCGGTATAGAGCTTGGGCAGGTCGTAACCGGCGACATTCTTGACCACCTTGCCTCCGCCGCGCGCGATGGTCCCATCCGACAGCGCCACGCGCACCCCGATAATCTGGTCGCGCACGCCGCCATAGCGCTGCCGCCGGGGGCCAGAAGCGTTGGTGGCGATAATCCCGCCGATGGTCGCGCCCGGCGCGAGCGGCGGATCGAGCGCCAGCCACTGCCGCGCCTCGCCCAGGAGACGCTGGAGGTCCGCCAGCGGCGTTCCCGCGCGCACGGTTACGGTCAGATCGTGGGGAGCATGCTCGATCACGCCATTGAGCCGCGCCAGGCTGAGGATGATGTCCGCGCGGCGTGGCGGCGCGCCATAATCCAGCTGGGTCCCGCCGCCGCGCGGAATGACCGCCAGCCCTTCGGATGAGGCGTAGCGCAGGACCGCCGCGACCTCCTCCTCTGTCTCCGGCTCAACGACTACGCGCGGAATGACGCCCGCCACCGCGTCGGCCTCCGTCGCCGCCCGCGCGTGTGGCGCCAGCTTCGCCAGCGCCCCTTCCAGCGCGCCCGCGTCCACGCTCGCTGGCCCAGGCCGCTCTGTCCGCTCCATCGCACAGCCCTCCTTGTCGCTACCACCGCTCGCCCAGGCCCGCCAGCTCGACCGGATGGGGCTGGTAGTGGCCGGGAGCCTCGCCACAGAGGCGCGGGGTGGGGTAGACCTTGCCAGGATTGCAGAGATTGTCGGGATTGATGGCGCAACGGATAAGCTGGTGCGTGGCGAGGTCAGTCTCCGAGAACATGACCTCCATGTACATCTTCTTGTCCGCGCCAACGCCATGCTCGCCAGTGATGCTGCCGCCGTGCGCCACACACGCCCGCAGGATCTCGCCCGCCACCTGTTCCGCACGCGCTTCCGCGCCCTCCTCGCGCTCATCATAGAGCACCAGAGGGTGCAGGTTGCCATCGCCCGCGTGGAAGACGTTGGCTACGCGCACGCCGTGCTCCTCGGCCAGCGCCGCGATCTCGCGCAGCACCTCCGGCAGGGATGTGCGCGGGATGACGCCATCCTGCACGATGTAGTTGGGGCTGATGCGCCCGACCGCCGCGAAGGCCGCCTTGCGCCCCTTCCACATCAGCGCGCGCTCCTCATCGCTCTTCGCTAGGCGGAACTCGACGCAATCGAGCTGGCGGCAGATCGCCTCGACTTGCGCCAGTTGCGTCTCCACCTCGCGCGCCGGGCCATCCAGCTCGACGATCAATACGGCGTTCGTGTCAGGATAATTGGCGTGAACGGCGGCCTCCGCCGCTTCAATAGCCAGCCGGTCCATCATCTCGATCGCGGCGGGAATGATGCCGGACCCGATGATCTGGGAGACCGCTTCGCCCGCCATGTCGGTGTGATGGAAGGCGGCCAGCACGGTCTGCACCGTCTCCGGCTTGCGCATCAGCCGCAGCGTGATCTCTGTAGCGATAGCCAGGGTGCCCTCGGAGCCGACAAACACGCCGGGCAGGTCATACCCCGGCGAATCGAGCGTTGGCGCGCCAATTTCCACGACCTCGCCATCGGGCAGCACGACCGTCATTCCCAGCACATGGTTGACGGTGAAGCCGTACTTCAGGCAGTGCGCGCCACCGGAATTCTCGGAGATGTTGCCGCCGATGGAGCAAACCTGCTGGCTCGAAGGGTCTGGCGCGTAGTAGTAGCCGTTGGGCGCTACGCGCTGCGTGACGGAGAGATTGGTGACGCCGGGCTGCGCCACCGCTCGCTGGTTCTCCAGGTCTACTGAGAGAATTTCGCGCATGCGCGAGAGCGCGATCACCACGCTCCCTGGGGAAGGCAGCGCGCCGCCAGAAAGCCCCGTGCCTGACCCGCGCGGCACGAACGGGATGCGCTCCTGATGAAGGAGCCGCAACAGCGCCGACACCTGCGCGGCGCTTGTGGGCAGAACAACCAGATCAGGCTTCTGGTGGAGGCTGGCCAGGCCGTCCGACTCGTAGGTGCGCGCCTCTTCTTCGGCGGTAATGATTCCTTCTGGGCCGACAATCGCGCGTACGGCTTCAATGACGCGCTGATCCAACATGGGCTCGCCCCCTTTCTTCCACTGAACATGCGGGGGATGAGCGGCCGCTCCAATGCGCGCCGCTCAATGGTCGCATTCTACCCCATATCGCTCGCAATGTGACAGACGGACAAGCCGGATTTTCGCTGGCGCGCTATTTCAGGATGTGAGAAGCGACGACCATCTTCTGAATCTGGTTCGTGCCCTCATAAATCTGGGTGATCTTGGCGTCACGGAAGAGCTTCTCGACTGGATATTCGCGGATGTAGCCGTAGCCGCCGAAGATCTGCACCGCGTCGGTCGCCACTTCCATCGCCACATCAGAGGCGAAGTTCTTGGCCATGCTGCTCTCATAGAGATACTGACGGCCCGTCTCTGTCACCTTCGCTGACCACCATGTCATCAGCCGCGCCGCCTGCACCTTCGTCACCATGTCAGCCAGCATGAATTGCAGGCCCTGGTTGGCGGCGATGGGCTTGCCGAACTGCACCCGCTCTTTGGCGTAGTCGCGGGCGTACTCATACGCCGCGCGCGCGATGCCGAGCGCGATGGCGGCCACCATCGGGCGCGAGCGGTCGAGCATCGTCATCGCCAGGCGGAAGCCGCTGCCCTCCTCGCCGAGCCGGTTGGCCGCCGGCACGCGCACATCCTCCAGGATCACCTCGCCCGTGTGCGAGCAGCGGATGCCAAGCTTCTTCTCCTTTTTGCCGCCGCTCAGCCCCGGCGTATCGCCAGGGATGATAAACGCTGTCACGCCGCGATGCCCCGCCGCGCGGTCTACCGTGGCGAACATAACGTAGAGGTCGGCGATGCCGCCATTGGTGATGAAGCGCTTCGTCCCATTGAGGATGTAGCTGTCGCCGTCGCGTCGCGCGGTTGTGGTCATCGCCGCTACGTCCGATCCGGCATCAGGCTCGGTCAGCGCCATCGCGCAGAGGCCGTTGCGCTCGACGACGGGCCGGAGCAAGCGCTGCTTCTGTTCGTCCGTCCCCGCCAGCAGGATAGGGATGCTGGCCAGGTGCGTGCCGCCCAGCACGGTCGCCACGCCGGCGCAGCCCCACGACAGCTCTTCCGTGATGATGCAGTTTGTCAGTTCATCGGTGATGCCCAGGCCGCCGACTGACTCCGGAAAGGCGAAGGTCGTCAGTCCCAGCTCGCCTGCCTTGCGCACCAGTTCCCAGGGAAACTCTTCCTTCTCGTCCAGCTCCGCCGCCACCGGGCGGATTTCCTGCTCGGCGAATGTATGGGCCAGGTCGCGCATCTCGCGCTGCTCGTCAGTGAGGGTGAAATCAATCATCCGGCGTCTCTCCCGCGCACTCGCGCCATCCCAGGCGGGGCGCCATCGCCCGCGCCGCTCTGCGCCGAGTGTACCCCAGCGGACACGGCAAGGGCAAAGTGAATCTCTCGGTGGCCGCTTCGCATCGCTCACTTGCGTCACGAACCTGATGTGATTATCATAGTTGATGAATCCATCATATGTGGTTCTGGGAGGGTTTGAGATGGCTGAGGCCCCAGAGTCCACGGCGGAAGCCGCCGCGACACGCGGGGCGCGCCGCCGGACGGAGACGCGCCGCCGTCTGCTGGCCGCAGCGCGGACGGTCTTCGCCCGCGAGGGACTGGAAGCGGCTACTATCGCGCAGATTACCACTGAGGCGGACGCTGGCTTTGGGACGTTTTATCTCCACTTTTCCACCAAGGAGGAGGCCTATCGCGCGGTTATCACCGAGGGTTTCGGCGAGCTGGCGGCGGCGCTGGAGCGGGTCAGAGCGGAGGCGGTCGCGCGGAGCGCGCCCTGGAGCGAGATGACACGCGCGGCAGTGCGGGCGTATGGCGAGTTCGCCGCGCGCAACCGCGAGCTGTTCACCGTGATGTTCGCTGGCGGCGCCGCCGGCCTGGGCCTGGGGCGTGAGCTGGGAGAGCGGTTCGCCGCCGGGATCGCCGCGCAGCTCGTCCAGAGCGGCGGGGAACCGGCCACCACGCCCGAGGCCCGCCCGTGGCCGTATCCGCCCATGCCCGTCGCCATCGCCACTGTCGCCGCGCTGAACCGCTCGATGCTCTGGTGGCTGGGTCAGGAGGAATCGCGGGCGCAGCCGGATGCGTCAGGCTTCCCTCCATCGCTCGAAACGTTGATCGAGACCATGTCGCGCTACGTCATCGCCGCGCTCTGGGGCCGGATACCTGGCTGACTCGCCGGGGCAAGAGCGCGCTATCATGAGGAACGAGCAGATGTCCACGAAGACCGTCACTATCGCCAGTGAGACCAGTTCCGCGTTTCGGCGCACCCCACCTGGGCCGCGCGGCCTGCCGGTAGTCGGCAGTCTCCCCCAGTTCCGCCGCGACCCCCTTAGCTTCTTCCAGGGCTTGCAGCGCTCGTATGGCGATATCGTGACCGTGACGATGATGGGCGTACAGGTCACACTCTTCATGCGGCCCGAATACACCTATTATTTCCTCGTCGAGGGCGCGCATGGCTTCGATTCCGGCTCACAGCGCGAGATCATGAAGCGCTTCCTGGGCGAGGCGCTGCTGACGACCGACGGCGAGACGCACCGCCGCCAGCGCCGCCTCGTACAGCCCGCTTTCCACAAGAAGCGCGTCGAGGGGTACGCGGAGATCATGACTGGCCAGACCGGGCGCATGCTCGACGCCTGGCGCCCCAATGCGGAGCTGGACATCGCGCGTGAGCTGCAAGAGCTGACGCTGCGCATCATAGTCAAGGCGCTCTTCGATCTGGATCTTCAGACGCGGAGCCACGCGCTGAGCCAGCTTTTCACCGATGTCATCGAGAACCAGCGCCCCGGACTCGTGAACCGTGGCCTGCCGCCGGCGCCTTTCGGCGGAGAGGCGAAGGGCATGGCCGCGCGGGGAAAACTCGATGAGTTCGTCTATGAACTGATCGCCCAGCGCCGCGCTGACGGTCGGGACCGTGGCGATGTGCTCTCGATGCTGCTGGAAGCGCGCGACGAGGATGGCTCAGCGATGGATGACAGACAGATCCGCGACCAGACGATGACGCTGATCGCCGCTGGCCACGAAACGACTTCCAACGCGCTCTCGTGGACCTTCCACCTGCTCTCTCAGAACCCCCGCGTCTACGAGCGGCTGCTGGCTGAATTGCGCGACACCCTGGGCGCCCGCACGCCCACCGTAGATGACCTGCCGCGCCTGCCCTACCTCGACAGTGTCATCACTGAATCGCTGCGCGTCTATCCGCCCGCCTGGACGGTGAACCGCTTCGCGCGCGAGCCGTTCGAGCTGGGCGGATACCGGTTCCCCGCCGGGACGCGCGCGATCATCCCGCAGTGGGTCGTCCATCACCTGCCGGAAGTCTGGGGTGACCCCGAGAGCTTCCGCCCGGAGCGCTGGACGCCGGAGTTCCGCCAGAGCCTGCCGCGCGGCGCATACTTTCCCTTTGGCATGGGACCGCGCATCTGCATCGGCATGCCGCTGGCCGAGATGGAGATGCGGCTCGTGCTGGCGACCATCCTGCTGCGCTACACGCCGCGTGTCCTGCCTGGATGGCCCGTTCAGCCCTTCCCGCGCATCACGCTCCGTCTGAAACATGGCCTGCGCGTGCGACTGGAGCCAGCGGATCAGTTCGCGCGCCACCCATCGCGGGGGGAAGAGCGCCCCGCCATATAAGGCCATAAGCCCCCACGCGCAACCCCGGCCCTTCCGCTTGTCTACGCGCGCCCCGTATGTTACGCTACGGCGCGAGACAAGCGAGAGGTCATGTGGGGGACGCTTGGGAGGGCGCATGCCACAATCGCTGAGCGACACGATAACCCTGATCGCGAGCGTCACCACACTCATCGGTAGCGTGATCGCGATCGGCGGCGCCATCTTTACATGGCAGGCCGGGCCAGGCGCGGCCCTGGCGCCCACCCGCTCTGGCCACCAGGCGCCACCGCCGCGGTCCCCCGCCTATGGACCGGCCCGGCGGGCAGCCGGATCGGCGCCCGCGCAGCGCGCAAGGCGCGGCGTCAGCCATCCCGTCATCCTCGGCTTCACCGCGGCTGGACTGCTTGTGGTGACGCTTTATTCCCTAGAGTCGCTCATCAACTATGAGCAGTCTGGAGGCGTCTCGACCGGATTGCTCGCCGGTAGCCCGCTGATTGGCGCCAACGCGCTCCTGGTCCTCGTGAATCTGGTAAGCGTGGTCGTCGTGACGGTTGGCATGGCGGTTACCGCCTACCGCGCGCAAAACTGGGCATGGCTCACCGCTGGCGTGATCGCGCTCGTCGTGTCGCTCTGCACGGTCGGCGTCTTCTCAGCCGTCGCGTTCGTCCCCGGCGTGTTCTATGGCCTCTTCGGCCCGCGCGAACAAAGCGTGTGGGGCGTGTGACGCCCTGACAGCGGGCGCATCCGCCGCCGGCCGGAGATATCCGCCAAGGCGCTGTCTTTTCCCGCTCACACCCGCGCCAGCGAGCGCAGCCAGGCGGTTACCTCGCGCAGGAAGGCGTCGGGGGCTTCCTCTTGCGGCATGCCGCCGGTGGGGAAAACGCGTAGCTCCAGGCCGGGGCGCAGCTCCTGGAAGGCGCGCGCGCGGCTCATTGGCGCGCTGCGGTCGTGGCGACCCCAGACCAGCAGCGCAGGAGTCTCGAGGCCAGCGAAGGTGGCGCTGATTGGCGCCGTCAGCGCGCCCGCCAGCGCATCCGCCAGCGCGAAGCGCGCGCCGGGCTGATGGGCCATCGTGTAGTAATGGTCGAGGATGTCGTCACTCACCTTACGGACGTCACTATAGGCCGTGTTTCCCAACCGGAGCTGTAGCCCTGGGCGTGAGGCCGCCAGATTATACAGGCCCTCGCCGATCAGCGGCGCCCGCAGCAACGCGCGCCGCGCCCCCAGCGCCAGCCGTCCCCCCGGACGCGCGTCACCCGGCAAGCCAACTGGCTCGATCAGCACGAGGCCGCTGATGTACGCCGGACGCCGGGCAGCGGCCATGATCGCGTACGCCGCGCTCATCCCTGACGCGATGATATGCGCGGGCTGGTCCGTCGCCCCGACCACCTGCCGCAGGAAGTCCTCGATCAGCTCGACGTAGAGCGCGGGCGTGTAGTCAATCGCGGGCCGCCCTGACTGGCCAAATCCCAGCAGGTCCAGCGCGAAGACGCGATAGCGCTCCGCCAGCCGGTCAAAGACCTTGCGGTACTCGAACGACGACGCGCCGGGATAGATCCCGTGGATGAGCGCCAGCGGCTCGCCGCGCCCCTTGACGGTATAGCGCACCGCCCCTTGGGTCCAGGGATAGTAGCCTGTCTCGCCGCTCAGCGGGGTTTCCGGCTCGCCTACCCCCAGCCTGGTGATCCGGTTCGCCAGCGCCAGCGCCCCGGCGGCGCCCGCCGAAGCTACCGCCAGCCCCGCCACCATCCGCCACGGCCCGCGCGGGCGCGGTGTGTGACTCGCCATTAGCCTCGCTCCTTTATCGCACGGTTGCTCACGCGCCGCCCAGCGCGCGCTTCACCAGCGCCTCAATCCATACAACGGGGGAGACGCCCCTTCCGTCGCGCGGACGGGAGAGGCGCGCCATCACATTGAGCGCGGCCACTTGCCGTGTTAGCGCGGCGGCGGAACGGTGACCGGCGCGCCACAGATGGGGCAGAACGCCGCGTCCGCCTCCAGCACGGCATGCCCGTTCACGCAGAACCGGGTGCGACCTGGCGAGACAGGCGCGCTGGGGCCGGGCGAGGCGGGCGGCGCGGAGAGGTATGGCGGCTGGGGCTCCTGCGCGGGCGGGAAGCCGGGGGCCGGGCCACTTATCACCGGGTTGTTCGGGCTGGCATAGGGAGCGGGCGGATAGACGGGCGCCGCTGGCGCATTGGGGGGCTGCGCGGGCGAATACCCGAACGTGGCGGCGGGCTTGGGCGCGGGCTTGCGCCGCAGCAGAGAGACAATCAGGAAGATGACCCCAGCGATCAGCGCCAGCACCGCGAGCAGGCAGCCGCCAATGATCGCGAAGCCCCAGAGCGCGTCGGTTGATGGCCCGCCCGTCTGGCTCGCGCCGTCCGTTGTGGAGCATGACTCGCCCGCCGCCTTCAGCCGCGCGTTGTTCGCCAGCGCCGCATCCCCGCCGAATTGCGGATATTGTTTGTCCAGCGTCGCGAAGTCCGCTGCGGCGTTCGTCCAGTGGCATGTTCCAGTCGCGTAGTAGTCACCCAGCGCCTTCGACCACAGCCCCATGAAGCGGCCCTGTGGCGGATTCGCCACTCCCGCCTGCGCCGCGTACTTCGCCGCCACCGTGCTGGGAACGATGAACGTCAGCCGGTCAGTCGCGGGGCCAGCGTCCACGAAACCGATCACCTGCCCCTGGTTGTTGATGACCGGGCCGCCACTGGAGCCTTGCGAGCTAATGCCGCTCGCCTCATAGACGGGCGTGCCGTCGGGGCGCACTTCGTTGGCGTTGGTCACCGACCCGCTATTGACGGACGGGCTGAGCAGACTGGTGATCGTGTTGGGGTCGCTGATGGATGGATTGGCCAGCGCGGTAAAGTCCGCGCTGTTCAGCGCGAGGTCGGCGTCCGCCGGAAAGGCGATAGCGGTGACGGTGTCCAGCGCCTGCACTGGCTGGCTGGAAAGCGTGAGATAGGGAAAATCCGGCGCGGGCGAGACGCCGGATGTGTTGATGCGCACGATCGCCGTGTCCTGCTTCGCCACTGGGGATGACGCGACAATCGAGGATACGTCGAAGGCGTAAATGTGCCGGGTGTCATGCAGATTGCCCGTGTAGGCTGTCGAGAGATAGGCGCGCTGGAGCGTGACCGAAAACGCGATTGAGACCCGGCTCGGGTTGTTTTGCAGGAACTGGAGAACCTGGCTGGAGTTCGCGCTGTAGCGGGAAGCGATGTCCTGGGCCGCCTGTTGCTCCACGAAATCAACGTCTTCGGGATTGTTGACCGAGTGGTCTACGACGTGATCGGCGGTCAGGATCGCGCCATCCGGTGAGATGAACGCGCCAGAACCGCTGGAGAAGTAGGTGAATGGAGCGGAGCCGGAAGCAGGCGAGACGATATCCGATCCGTCAGAGGCGCAAGCGGAGCACGTCAGCTGCGCGTCCACGACTGAGACGATGCGCACCACCGCCGGGCTGTCCAGCGTGACGGCCTGCTGCGTGGGCGTATCCGCCGCGTGCGCCTGGGCCACGGGCGCGCCCGCCAGCCCCAACGCCAGCGCGCCCAGCGCCAGCGCCGCGATCCCCAACGCGACCACGCGGCGCGGTCCACCCGCTCTATTTCCAACAGCCATCCGACCAGTCCCTCTCCGCTTTGAGATCCCCACATACCCGGCGGCGTCGCGTCCATCGCCTCAATTTTCATACAATTATCATGGATGGCAAGGAACGTGCGCTGTATGGTATTCTACGTGAACGCGCCCTAAAAAGTACAACGCGTGAGGACACGCGCCGTAGGGTTAACTGGCGCGCGCTCAATACGTCAAGGTGTGAGACGGGCCACGGATGGGCTTGCGGTGGAATGGTATGCTTTGTGGCATATTGCGCCAGACTCGCGCATGAATGGCATGATATGGCGGGCCGCGATCCTGAGACGACGGAAGCTATACGCGACTATATGGGCATCGGGCGCGACGCGGCGCCTAGCGCGGTCAACACAGGCGCTACAGCGCAGCGAATCAGGACTTCAGACGATTTCAGACAATATAAAGGCGGAGATCCAGCGGATGGCGAAGAATTTGGTGATCGTCGAGTCACCAGCCAAGGCGAAAACAATTGAAAAGTTCCTGGGGGGAGACTTCGAGGTTCGCGCCTCGATGGGACATATCATGGACCTGCCGCGCAAGGGGCTGGGCGTCAACGTGCGCAAAAACTTTGCGCCGGATTACGTGGTGATCGAGAAAAAGGACCACGTGATCGCTGACCTGAAGGCCGCGAGCAAGCGCGCCGGGGCCGTCTACCTAGCGACCGACCCTGACCGCGAGGGCGAGTTCATCGCCTGGTCGCTTCAGCATACGCTCAGTCTGAAGAAGCCGCGCCGCGCGGTCTTTCACGAGATCACCCGCAACGCCGTTCAGGAAGCGATCGCCCATCCGCGCGAGATTGACGAGAACCTGTTCAACGCCCAGCAGGCGCGCCGCGTTCTCGACCGGCTCGTGGGCTACAAGATCAGCCCGCTGCTCTGGCGCCGCGTGCAGTCGGGCGTCAGCGCGGGGCGGGTACAGTCGGTCGCCGTGCGGCTGATCTGCGACCGCGAGGCTGAGATTCGCGCGTTCACCGCCGAGGAATACTGGACCATCGCCGCACTGCTCAGCAAGCAGGGCGAGCGCGAGACGTTCACCGCCCAGCTGATTGGCCGCCTCAACTCGCCCGAGGCTACCGCCGAGCAAGCCGCTCCCGACGGCGCCGCGCCCGACCCACAGGCGCGCAGCGACCGTGGGCGCATCCGCATCGCCACAGAAGGCGAGGCGCGCGGCATCCTGCGCGAGCTTGATGGCGCGGCCTACCGCGTGAGCAAGGTGGAGCGCCGCGATGTGCGCCGGCAGCCGTTCCTGCCCTACACCACCAGCACGCTCCAGCAGGACGCCAGCGTGCGGCTGCGGCTAAAGCCCAAGCGCACGATGAGCCTTGCCCAGGAGCTGTATGAGGGCCTTGAGATGGGCGATGCGGGCCATCTGGGCCTCATCACCTACATGCGCACCGACTCGACCCGCATCTCCGATGAGGCGCAGGCCGCCGTCAAGGAATACATCCGCGCCGAGCATGGCGCGCAGTATGTCGGGGCCGCGCGCGCGCCCAAGGCGAAGGCCGGCGCCAATGTGCAGGACGCGCACGAGGCGATCCGTCCGACCGACGTGACTATCACACCAGAGCGCGCCAGGCCGTTCCTGACGCCCGACCAGCACAAGCTGTACCAGCTGATCTGGCGGCGGTTCGTCGCGGCGTTCATGGCGCCCGCCGTCTTCGATACGCTGCGTGTGGACATCGTCGCGGGCGCGTTCCTGTTCCGCGCC
This sequence comes from Chloroflexota bacterium, assembly GCA_021814145.1. Classification (GTDB taxonomy): domain Bacteria; phylum Chloroflexota; class Ktedonobacteria; order Ktedonobacterales; family JADMIN01; genus JAKAIY01. The sequence continues at coordinate 929 of JAKAIY010000010.1, read as the reverse complement.
ACCGGCTCCACGCTCAGCTTCCCCGGCTTCTATGCCGTCTGGCCGCGCGAAGATAGCGCCGACGCTCTGCCCGCGCTCACCGAGGGCGAGCCGCTGGCGCTCAGCAAGCTGGAGCCCGCGCAGCACTTCACCCAGCCGCCGCCCCGCTTCACGGAGGCCAGCCTCATCAAGGAGCTGGAGGAGCGCGGCATCGGGCGGCCCAGCACCTTCGTCTCGATTGTCTCCACGATCCAGGACCGGGGCTACGTGGAGCAGCAGGAGCGGCGGTTTGTTCCCACCTGGCTGGGCGAAACGGTCAATGAGCTGATGCGCAAGCACTTCGGCGACATCGTGGATGTGAACTTCACGGCTGAGATGGAGCGCAAGCTTGACTCGGTGGAAGAGGGCAAGCAGATCTGGACACAGTTCCTCGCCGACTTCTACGCCGAGCTGCGCGACGAGCTCAAGCGCGCCGAGGAGGAGATGGGCAAAGTCCAGAAGCCCGTCGAGGAGCTGGGCGAGTTGTGCCCCCAGTGCGGCAAGCCGCTGCTGGTGCGTGACGGGCGCTTTGGCAAGTTCATCTCGTGCTCAGGCTTCCCGGAATGCGACTACAAGGCGCAATACGTCGTCAAGACAGGCGTTGACTGCCCGAAGTGTGGCGGCGACCTGATCGAGCGCAGGAGCCGCAAGACAGGCAAGGCGTTCTATGGATGCGTCAACTATCCGACCTGCGATTTCGTCGCCTGGGACCGTCCGCTGACACAGCCCTGCCCGGAGTGTGGCGGCCTGCTTACCCAGCCCAGTGGCAAGCGTGAGGCGCTCTGCGTCAGCTGTGGCGCGCTGGTGGCGGGCGTCGCGGAAGGCCAGCCGGAGGTGGTGGGCCACCGCCCGCCGGCGGCGGAGCGCCCGCGCCGTCCGCGCCGCGCCGCTGCGGCTGATAGCGCCGCCGC
>JAKAIY010000132.1 GCA_021814145.1 Chloroflexota bacterium | reverse complement strand
GCCTGGCGCAACTCGCCCAGGCTGGAAAACGTCTCCAGGATGAGCAGGTCAGCGCCACCCTCGATCAAGCCCTCGATCTGCTCGCGAAAGAGCGCGCGCAGCGCGACCATGCGGGGATCATCATCGGGCGCGGCGGAGACTGGCTGGCCGGATGGGCCAACGGCGCCAGCGATAAAGACGGCGCGCCCGGCGACCTCTCGCGCCTCACGGGCAAGCTGCGCGGCGCGGCGGTTGAGGGCGCGGGTCCGCTCCCCCAGGCCATAGGCCTCGAGCTTGGCGGCGTTGGCGCCGAAGGTGTTGGTCTCGATGACCTCGGCTCCAGCGAGGATATACTGCCGGTGGATCTCCTGGACGAGTTCTGGCGCGGTCAGGTTCAGCTCATCGAAGCAGCGCCCATGCATCTGGGAGGCGCTGGCGCGGGCATAGAGCATGGTGCCCATCGCCCCGTCACAGAGCGTGGGCCCCTGACGCAAACGGTCGAGCGCTGGCTGGCTCATCGGTTCTCCTCCAGCGGATAGACGCCATCACGATGATAGCGCGCAAGCGCCCGCGCGGACGGCGCGACGAAAGCGTATGCCCTCCCGCCGGCCTCATCGCGCGGGCGCTCCGGTGTAGTATAGCCGCCGCTGGGGATGGTGTCGAGAAGGACAGCGGGGTGGCGCGAAAAACGTCTCCCGTCCAGCCACCTTGCGAGCCAGGAGACGTCTGAAGCCAGAAAGGCGCCCGTCCGCTTACGCCCGGGCGCGCCCTGTGGACTTCGTGCTGACGCGGAAGAGCGCGTAGAGCGGGCAGAAGCCCACCGCGGCGGTCAGCAGCAGGATCGCGGCGACAATGGCGGCGACAATCTGCCAGACGCCGGTCAGGCTGGTGAAGACCAGCGCGCCAAGCGCGACGCCGATAACGAGGCGAATGACGCGGTCCAGAGCGCCTTCATTCTGCGGGAACATGGGAACGGCCCCTTTCGTGTTGAGAATCCTGACGATTGCTGTTCGTTTCTCTCGTCGCTGGCGACCATCGGCCGCCCTTCATAGATGAAATGCGCGCGGGCGGAAAAGGTGACACGGAGTTTCCGGGGCCACCGATACTGGTCATTGGCGTCGGGGTGATATAGTGCCAGCGGTATGGGGAAGCTCGAACGATAGGGAAGCCCGGGCCATGACGGACAAGATACTCGACGAAGCCGGGCTGGTGGCCGGCCTGAAGCGGCGCGACCCCGACGCTTTCGCGGCGTTTTTCGAGGCGCACGCCGACCGGGTATACCGTCTGGCGCTGGGGATGCTGGGGAACGAGACCGACGCCGAGGAGGTCACGCAGGTGACGTTCATCTCGGCGATGGAAGCGATTGACCGCTTCGAGCCGCGCGCGAAGCTGGACACCTGGCTGTATCGCATCGCGCACAACCACGCGCTGATGCTGGCGCGCAAGCGGCGGCCAACGGACGCCCTTCCGGAAGACGATGAACCTGATACGCCAACGTCGCTGGTGGACTGGCGCGACCTGCCCGAGGAGCGGCTGCTCGGCCAGGAGGCGCAGGAGCGGCTGTGGGCCGAGATCGCGCGGCTGCCAGAGAGCCTGCGGGCGGCGTTCACGCTGCGGGATGTGGAAGGGCTTTCGACAGCGGATTGCGCGCATATCCAGAGCATTACCGAGGCGGCCTGCAAGGTGCGGCTGCATCGCGCGCGGCTGCTGCTGCGCGAGCGGCTGAGCGGCTACTTCGCTGAATGGGCGCGAAGGCCCGGCGCGCGTGAGGAGGGAGAAGCATGAAGCCGCTGACGTGCGACGATCTGCTGGCGTATCTCTCCAGCTACCTGGATGGCGAGCTTGATGAAGAGTTGAGCGCCGCCGCGCGCGAGCATCTCGCGACATGCCGCCATTGCCAGGTCGTGCTGGACTCGACGCGGCGGGTAATTCTGCTCGGTGAAGGGCAGCGCCAGCGGCGCATTCCGGCGGCGCGACGCGGCGCGCTGTTCGAACGGCTGCGGGCCGCGCTGGACGCGCCCGATAATTAAGCGCGGTAAGCCTTGGCCGCGGGCGGTTACCTGATGGCGGCGAGGGCGAGAGTGACGCCGAACGCGCCCAGGCAGGCGCTCTCGAGATAATCATCGCCCCACAGCAACCAGGCGACCGCGCAGAAGACGCCCCCAAGGGCCAGCGTTTCCATACGGCCGCGCCACCACGCGCGGCGGCGCTCGGCGCGGTGGATCTTTCGCAGCCGGCGGACAAGCTTCTGGAACTCTCGCTCGGTCATCGGTGATCCTCCGTTCGCGGCGCGCGACGCTGGATCGTCGAATGGCTTGCCAGCCACAACCTCTCTGGCTGGCAGTATACGCGGCGCGCTCCGTGGACGCAATCAGGTGGTGAGGCGTTGTGGTATCCTCTGAAATGATCCCCCTTGTCCGCGCGCCTGTGTCATGCTTGTCAGGACGCTCAGGCGGGCGCGAGACGGCTTGGGGACGGTCATCAAAGAGCGAGATTCCGGTTTGTCCGCTCCCCATGAGCGGTACAACGGCGTACCCTGAGAACTGGGAGTGATGCGCTATGGCGGATACCCTGGAGCCAGCCAGACAGGCGGGCCATGCGACACACCGCGCGCCGGCCCCGGCGCCGATGGACCTCTACAATATTGATCACCTGCTGACGGAAGATGAGCGCCTGGTGCGCGATACCGTGCGGACCTTCGTCCGCGAGCGGGCGCTGCCGGTGATCGGCGAGCATTTCGAGGCGGGAACTTTCCCGCGCCAACTCGTGCCAGAGATCGCTGAAATGGGCCTGCTCGGGATGCATCTGGATGGCTACGGCTGCGCCGGGCTCAACGCGGTGTGCTACGGCCTGGCTTGCCAGGAGCTGGAGTATGGGGATAGCGGGCTGCGCTCGTTCGTCTCAGTGCAGGGCTCGCTGGCGATGTTCCCGATCTACGCCTTCGGCTCCGAGAAGCAGAAGGAGACCTGGCTGCCGCGCATGGCGAAAGGCGAAGTCATCGGCTGCTTCGGGCTGACCGAGCCCGACTTCGGCAGCGATCCATCAGGGATGCGGACGGTGGCGGCGCGAGATGGCGACAGCTACATCCTCAACGGAACGAAGATGTGGATCACCAACGGCGGCATCGCTGATCTCGCCGTTGTCTGGGCGAAGGCGGAAGATGGCATTCGCGGCTTCCTGGTGGAGCGCGGGACGCCGGGCTTCACCACCAGCGATGTGCATCACAAGCTCTCGCTGCGGGCGTCAGTGACCTCAGAGCTGCACTTCGAGGACTGCCGCATTCCGGCGGAGAACATGCTGCCGGGCGTGCGCGGGCTGCGCGGGCCGCTATCGTGCCTGGACGAGGCGCGCTATGGCATCGCCTGGGGCGTGAACGGCGCGGCGATGGCTTGCTATGAGTCGGCGCTGAATTACGCGAAGTCGCGCGCGCAGTTCGGCAAGCCAATCGCCGGATTCCAGCTGACCCAGCGCAAGCTCGTGGTGATGGCGACGGAGCTGGTCAAGGCGCAGCTGATGGCGTTGCAGCTTGGCCGGCTAAAGGATGAGGGGCTGGCGCATCCCGTCCAGGTCTCGATGGCCAAGCGCAACAACGTCCGCGAGGCGCTGAACACGGCGCGCGAGGCGCGGAGCGTGCTGGGGGCCAACGGCATTACGCTGGAATACCCGGTCTCACGCCATATGAACAACCTGGAGTCGGTCTACACCTACGAGGGCACCGACGACATCCATACCCTGATCGTGGGCCAGGCGATCACGGGGATGAGCGCGTTCGCATAGGACGCGCCACATTCCGGCAAAGAGTGGACCGGCGGGTTCTCCGCCGGCCACGTGGGGCGTCTCCGGCGCCGCTCCGGCTTTAGCCCGGAGGGGTAATTCGTAGCCTTTTTGGCTGCGGGACGGCTGGACGGGCCTTCTGGCATGGTATACAATAGCCTGAGATGTAGCGCGCTTCGGGCGCGCATATGTCCGCATGTCATCAACGCGACGCTCACCTGTCTGAGGCGCGCGGCGGCGGCTCCGGCGGGAACGATTTCCCGCGCCCGGTGGAGCGCTGTAAGTGGATGGCGCCACATCTGGCTGGAGGATTCCCGCGATGGCGGCCAAAGGGAAAGAAAACCGCATTCTGGTCACGCTCGCCTGCACCGAGTGCAAAGAGCGCAACTATATCACGCAAAAGAACAAGAAGAACGATCCCGACCGCATGGAGTTTCGCAAGTATTGCCGGCGCTGCCGGCAGCACCGGCTGCACCGCGAGACGAAGTAGCGGCCAGCGGGTCTGATCGCAGGCCCGCGCGCGACTCACGCTGGATAGCCCGGCGGCGCGTCGCTCACGCGCTCGCCGCAACGCCCGCCTGAGACGCGGGAGGAGCGCCCACCTTGGCGAAGACGATTGATAAGGCGAAGAATGCCGCGCGCGCCGGCTCAAAGCGGGCGGTCAGCGACGCTACGCCGGAAGAAGTCCTGGACGGGGAAACTCCACTGGACTCCGAGGATTCCATGCCAGAGAGCATGGATGAGGGCGCCAGCGAGGAAGAGGAGGACCTCTCCCTGGAGGTAGACCCTACCGCCAGGGAAGACAGCTCCAGGCGCGCGCTGGCCACGGCTGAGGAGCGCGGCGTAACGACCAGGAGCGGGTCGGCCGGCGTCTATGTGCCCGCGCCGCTGATGCGGAATCCGGTCACCCGCTGGCTGGCGGAGTCGTATATCGAGCTGCGCAAGGTCACGTGGCCGGAGCCGCGCGACGCCTGGAATATGACGCTGGTGGTCATCGCCGTTTCCATCGTCATGTCCCTTCTGCTCGCGGCTGTTGATTTCGGCCTGGGACACCTGCTGACCTATTTCGTCTCGCTCGGCCTGGGCAAGTAGGCCCGGCGGCCCGCTATCACCGTCCAGCGCGCGCCGGTGAGCGTGAGGCTCATTTCCGGCCACGCTGGACATTTTATGGTATTTCATCCAGAACTCACTGGATCTGACGCTGATCGCGGCCCGGCGCCCGCGCAGGGAGATGCGGAGGACCATTGGAGGAGCATACCGTGGAGCCACAGGATCACGAGCGCGAGCTCGCCGGGCGGGAGACTCCGCCTGCCAGCGCGGATACCGCGCCGCGCGCTGAGAACGTGGCGGAAGAGCGTGTCGCCGCGGCCCCCGAAGCGCCGCGCAACCCTAACCGTCACTGGTACGCCATTCACACCTACTCTGGCTACGAGAACAAGGTCAAGACCCATCTGGAGGCGCGCATCGCCTCAATGGAGCTCAAGGACTTGATCTATCAGGTCGTCGTGCCGATGGAAAGCGAGGTCGAGGTCAAGAACGGCCAGCGCCGCACCGTCACGCGCAAGGTCTATCCTGGCTACGTCCTGGTAGATATGGTGTTGACGCCTGAAACCTGGCACGCGGTGCGCAATACGCCTGGCGTGACGGGCTTCGTGGGTGGCCAGAACGAGCCGGCCCCACTCTCGAACGCTGACCTGCCTTACATCCTGCGCGCCCCCGCCCCGGGCGAGGAGGAGAAGGCCAAGCCGCGTGTCACCTATCAGGTTGGCCAGAGCGTCAAGGTCATTGGTGGCCCGTTCGCCGACTTCATCGGCGTTGTCAACGAAGTGGACCCCGACAAGCAGAAAGTGACGGTGCTGGTCTCCTTCTTCGGGCGCGAGACACCCGTCCAGCTTGACTTCCTGCAAGTCGAGAAGATGTAGGCGTCGCCTCCCGGCCATTGATGGACGCGCCCGCGCCCGGGCGCCCCACAGGGGTGACGCGTCCGGGCGAATGTGGCGCTGGCGCCGCCCGCCCGTCTATAATGAAGACGCTATTTGTACGTGCGCGAGCGCGGCGCGGAAATCGCTCCGCTCGCCAGAGGGAGGGCGCGAGCGCCGCGCCCTGTGACCTCATGAGGAGCGCAAACAGACTATGGCTAAGCGCGTCAAGGCGGTAATCAAGCTACAGATTCCCGCAGGCAAAGCGACCCCCGCCCAGCCGATTGGCCCGGCGCTGGGCCAGCATGGCATCAACATCATGGGCTTCGTGAAGGAGTACAACGAGCGCACGGCCTCGATGGCGGGCAGCATTGTCCCTGTCGAGATCACCGTCTATGAGGACCGCTCCTTCACCTTCGTCACCAAGACTCCCCCGACCTCAGACTTGCTCAAGAAGGCGGCCAAGGTGGACAAGGGCGCCGCGAATCCCCTCAAGGACAAGGTCGGCTCTATCACCCGCGCCCAGTTGCGCGAGATCGCTGAAACCAAGATGCGCGATCTCAACGCCACCACCATCGAGGGCGCGGAGCATATCGTCGAGGGCGCCGCGCGGTCTATGGGCATCACCATCCAGTAGGCCCGGCGCTCGCGCTTATCCTAACAGACAGCGCATCCGCCCATGCCGCGCGTGGCCGCCCCCGCTGGCGGCCCGCCGTGGGCGACGCCCATCAGTCACTGCGGATTTTACGCCACCAGGAGGGCGATTCAGTACCATGCCAAAGCACGGCAAGAAATACCTCGAAGCGGTCAAGCAGGTGGAAGCCGATAAACTCTATCAGCCCGCCGAGGCCATCGAGCTGATCAAGAAGATGAGCTACGTCAAGTTCGACGCCACGGTCGAGTTGCACATGCAGCTGGGCGTGGACCCGCGCCATGCCGACCAGATGGTGCGCGGCACAGCCACGCTGCCCGCCGGCACCGGCAAAGAAGTCAAGGTGCTGGTCTTCGCTCAGGGCGAGAAAGCCATGGAGGCGGAGGCCGCCGGCGCGGACTTCGTCGGGGTTGACGAGTTCGTGAAGCAGATCAATGAGGGCTGGCTGGGCTTCGATGTCGCTATCGCCACGCCCGATATGATGAGCAAGGTGGCCGCGCTGGGCCGCCGCCTTGGCCCACGCGGCCTGATGCCGAACCCGAAGGCTGGCACGGTGACGATGGATGTCGCCCGCGCTATCCGGGAGGTCAAGGCGGGCCGCGTCGAGTTCCGCGTGGACAAGACTGCCCTGATCCACATGCCCGTCGGCAAGATCTCTTTCTCCGATGAGCAACTGCTGGCCAACCTGGCCTCGGCGATTGACGCTATCGTGCGCGCCAAGCCCACCGGCGCCAAGGGCCAGTACATCAAGAGCATCACCGTCTGCTCCACGATGTCGCCCGGCGTGCGCCTCGACATGCCCAGCGCGCTCGCCCTGCGCGCCGCCTAGCGCCCGGCAGAACAGCGCACGAATATGCGGCGGCGGCCAGCGAATTACATCGCTGGCCGTCGCTATGCTGTCTTTATGTTGTCTTATCGTGGCACGTTAGGAGACAGGCTCCGCGCTCATGCGGCGCCTGCCACGCCAGCGCAGGACGAGCATTCTCACTGTCAGAACCGTTCCGAATCAGGAACACCACTGAGGCTAGGCCGAGGATGATATTCGCTTGGATTATGGCTCCCGTGTTTGCACGAGTCCATTCAGCGCCTAGTTCCGGTGTGTAATGCGCACTCGTGTAGAAACAGAGTTGCGAATTGCGATAGCCTGTCCAAACAGCCGCCACACTGGCGATCAGCGCGCCGCCGAAAACGATGAACACCGACAGCACGCTTCCACGCGAGGCTGACCTCCACATCCGAAATCGGAGCAATTCCATCGCAAGGAGCGCTGCCTCAACCCAGAGCGCATACGCTACTCCCCGATCAATCGTCACCCATGGGGTAAGTGGCAGATAGTATCCTGCCGGACAAGGATACATATATTCTGGAGGCATAGCGAGCGCCTCACGTTCTTGGTCTCCTTCTCACTCACGCGCTTTCAACCGCCCGCTGCTGTATGCCAGCGGTGTTGAAATCGTCGCGCGCTGGTCCATCGGATTTGACGCGCGCCCTGGCGGCTGGTATACTCGTTTCGTATTGTAATAGCGCAATTCATGCGCGCTTCAGCCAGAGACAGCGGGCGCTCCACCGGCATGGCCGGGAGAGCTTAATCCGCGCGGCGGGCCTGCCGAGGCGAAGGAGCCAGCGCACACGTGCGCGCCACGCCATGCCTTTCTGTGGCGGCTGGACGCGACGTGTGGTGTGGGGTCTTCGGGTCGGCGACCTGAGGACCCTTTTCGTTTGGGTTCTCCCCGCGTCATTTTCCCCTCTGTGTCCCTGGCTTGCCCGATGCGCGGGCGCGCCGCGAGGCCGCGCCCGCCCGTCGCCTGCCGGTGGGTCATCCACCCGTCGCGCGACGCTCAACTGGCCCGCCAGACGTGGGCGCGCCTGGCCGCAGCCGCCTCGACATCCGCCCTGGAAGGGAGACCAGTATATGGCAACAGCCGAGAAAGCAGCGATTATTCAGGAGATGACCGACAAGCTGACCCGCGCGCGCGGCGCCGTCTTCGTCAAGACCGAAGGCCTCACCGTCGCGGAGACGCAGGACCTGCGCCGCAAGCTGCGCGCGCAGGGCATCGAGCTTCGCGTCGTCAAGAACACGTTGCTGCGTATCGCTTCCCAGGCGGCGGAGTATCAGGACCTCTCGTCCATCCTCACCGGGCAGACGGCCATCGCCCTCAGCTATACGGATGAGGTGGCCGCCGCCAAGGCGATCAGCGACTACCTGCGGACCGCAAAGAGCGTCAAGCCGATGGTGGTGAAGGCGGGCATCCTCGAGAAGGCTCCCATCACCGCGAAGCAGGTCGAAGACCTCGCCAAGATCCCGCCGCGCGACCAGTTGCGCGGTCAGGTGGTCGGCACGGTCATGGCGCCGCTCAACGAGACCTACGGCGTGCTCAGCGCGCCGCTGCGCGATCTCATCAACACGCTCGAGGCGCGCATCCGCCAGCTAGGCGGCGCCGAGGCGGCGTAGCGCGCGACCCAATCTGAATCCGGCAAATACGATCATCGCGCGGGCCATTCAAGAAAGGCTACGCGCCTGGAGGAACACCAATCATGGCTGTGGACGTAGACAAGATCATCGCTGAGCTTAGCGAGATGAGCGTGCTTGACCTCGTCAAGCTCAGCAAGGCCCTGCAGGAGCAGTGGGGCGTGAGCGCGGCGCCAGCGATGGTGGCCGGCCCCGCCGTCGCGGCCGTCGCGGCGGAGGCTCCTGCCGCCGCTGAGGAGCAGACGGAGTTCACCGTCACGCTGGCCGAGGTCGGCCCCAACAAGATCAACGTCATCAAGGCGGTGCGCGAGCTGACTGGCCTGGGCCTCAAGGAGGCCAAGGATGTCGTCGAGGCGGCGCCCAAGCCCATCAAGGAGGGCGTGACCAAGGACGAGGCGAATGCCGCCAAGGCCAAGCTCGAAGAGGCGGGCGCCAAGGCGACCGTCGCCTAACGTCAGCCAGGCGCAAAAGAACGGCGGCGCGCCCCATCGCGGGACGCGCCGCCGTTCGCTTTGACCGGGACCCCCGCCCGCGCGTTCGCCGCCTACCGCGCCGGACGGACGGTCTCGCCGCGCTGGGCGCTCACTCGCGCGGCCTCGATCACGCGGATGACATCCAGCGACTCACGCGGGTCCACCGGGACCGGCGCGCCGTCGCGGATGGCGTCGCGCATGCCAGCGTAATAGGCCTCATATCTTCCCGTCAGCGTCTCAACCTGGCCCTCAATCGTCACGCCGTTGATCTCGGTGGCCAGCCGTCCCCACGCCTCGCGCGGTTCCACGCCGTAGCCGGGCGCGCCGGGGCGCAGGCCCTCCGCAAGCTGCGGCTCCTGCGGGTCGAGGCCGAATTTCTCGTAGACGCCGCGCGAGCCAACCACGCGCATGCGCGGGCCAAAGACGCGCGGGATGACGCTCATCCAGAGGTGCGCCACCTGGCCGCCAGGGAAGCGCAGCGCCACGAAGGTGTCATCATCCACGAGCGCGCCAGGGCGGCGACGGTCCACCTCGGCATAGACCGTCTCTGGCCAGCCGAAGAGCTGGAGCGCCTGATCAATCAGGTGCGCGCCCAGGTCGAAGAGCAGTCCGCCCGCCAGCTCTGGCGCGTCGCTCTCGCGCCAGGCGTCCGCGCGCACGGTGGGACGGAAGCGCTCGAAGCGGCTCTCGAAGCGCGAGACAGCGCCGAGCATATCCTCAGCGATGAGCTTGCGCAGGGTGAGAAAGTCGTTGTCCCAGCGGCGGTTCTGAAAAACGCTGAGCGGCTTGCCCGCGCGCTGGGCGGCGGCGATCACGCGCTCGGCGTCCGCGACGGTAGGCGCGAAGGGCTTGTCAATCACCACTGGCAGCCCGGTTTCGAGCGCGGCGATCCCGACGCTGGTGTGGGCGCCGTTGGGCGCGGCGACAACGAGCAGGTCAAGCGAGCCAGGCGCCGCCGCCAGCATCTCCTCCACAGCGGGATAGATCACCGCGTCGGGGAAGTCGCGCCGCGCCCGCTCCGCGCGGGAAGCGGCGCCAGTGCTGATCGCCACTACCCGCATGCCGGGCGTGGCGGCGATCAGCGGCGCATGAAACACGGACCCCGCCAGCCCATAGCCCACAATACCAACCCGCAGATCAGCCGCCTCGCTCATAAACAGCTACTCCCAAACGATGGTGATGGGCGGAGCCGCGACCTCGCCCTCTGGCCCCTCTCCCACAAGGGAGAGGGGGAGTCACGTCTCAACCCGCGGGGGCGGGCCTCGTGGCCGCAGACCCTTAGCCGCGCATCTATCCGCCAGGCGCCGCCCCGCAGGGCATTACCGCCCGCTGACCGCGCTGCGCCGGCGGGTGAGCGCGTCGAGCAGCACGGCGACGAGCAGCACAGCGCCTTCGAGCATGTACTTGAGGTCCGTGCCGGTGGCGCTGAGCAGCGTCAGGCCGTTCTCCAGGCAGCCGATAATCAGGATGCCGAGCACAACACCCCAGATAGAGCCGCGCCCGCCAAACAGACTCACGCCGCCGATCACGGCGACCGCGATGGCCAGCAGCAGAGAT
>JAKAIY010000131.1 GCA_021814145.1 Chloroflexota bacterium | reverse complement strand
GGCACGTCATCCACGTGTTACTCACCCGTCCGCCACTCGGCGCATCCCCGAAGGAATACACCCCGTTCGACTTGCATGTGTTAGGCACGCCGCCAGCGTTTGTCCTGAGCCAGGATCAAACTCGCCAAACAGTTATCTATTGGCTGTGTTTGCTTAGCTCTGCACAGGTTCTACTCAAAGGTCCGGTTCAGCGCCCCTCCCGAAGGAGAAACGCCATCCGGCCCGCCGCCATGGATGACCACGCGCGTCACCGCGCGAGCCAGCCGTCATGGCGTGTGCATTGTACGCTGCTGCTGATTCTCACTCTTCAGTTGTTCACGTGCGTTTGGTGGCGCCCGCCACCATGCGTCGCACACTGTCGCGCGGCGCAAAATTGATATTATCACACCCGGTAATACGCGTCAAGCCTCTTTTTTCGCGAGTTCCGCCTAATCTCCCCCTGATTCGCTTGCACCCCTCCTAAACCAGCCCAAAACTCCCGCTATACGGCGCTAGAGGTCCTATGCGCTGGCCATGCTTATGGCGTCTTGCCCTCATCCTCGCCCAGTTCACCCATTCCACGCCGCCAATATCGTATGCTTCATCCCAACGGGAGGAGGCGAGCGATATGGCGCGACAGGAACAGGGCAAACCCAGCGCCGGCGCGGACGAGCGGACCATCCACCTCAGCGGCGGCCCGATCACCTATCAGGTGCGGCCCAGCGCGCGGGCGCGGCGGGTACGGCTGGTCGTGCGTCCCGGCGGCGCGCTGGAGGTCGTGAAGCCGCGCGGTGTCAGCCAGGCGCGCATCGAGGAGACGCTGCGCCAGTACGAAGCGTGGATCCTGCGCACGCAGGCCCGGCTGGCCCCGCTCGCGCCACCCCCCGCCCCCACGCCGCTGGCCGAGGGGAGCTCGCTACCGTTTCGCGGCGGCGCGTTGCGGCTCACATTCGCCAGCGCGGCCAGCGCGACGAGCATGGCGCGCGTTACGCTGCGCGGTGACCAACTCACCCTCGCCCTGCCCGCCGCCGCCTTCACCATGGCCACCGAGGAGCGCGACGGCCGCGTGCGCGACCTGCTGGAGCGCTGGTACCGGCGGCAGGCGCGGACCATCTTCGAAGAGCGGCTGACCCACTGGAACGCGCGCTACAACCTGACCTGGGCCAGCGTCGCCATCAAATCGCAGAAGACCCGCTGGGGAAGCTGCTCGCGCCGGGGCAATCTCAACTTCAACTGGCGGCTGCTGCTCGCCCCGCCCGCCATCCTCGACTACGTCGTCATCCACGAGCTCTGCCACTTGCAGGAGCACAACCACGCCGCTCCTTTCTGGGCGCTGGTCGAGCGCGCCTGCCCCGACTACCGCGACCACCGCCGCTGGCTCCGCCTGCACGGGCATGAGCTCACGTTTTAGCTCAGCCGCTCGCCAAAGAAGGCCATGATGCGCGCCCAGGCGTCGGCGCTGGCGGCGGGGGCATAGATCGAACTCTGGTCGTTGAAGAACCCATGCTTCGTGTTGGGGTAGATCCTGAAATCGTGCGGTACACCGGCGGCGGATAGCTCAGCCTCCAGCTTGCGGCCCGACCCCGTGGTAATGTCCTTGTCCGGATACGACGCCACCACCGGGCACATCCGCCGCGTCGCCTCCAGTGGGCGTGGGTTCATCCCATAGAATGGCGCGATCACCCGGAGGCGCTGGTCCACGCACGCCCAGGCGATGGCGAAGCTGCCGCCCATGCAAAAGCCAATGGCGCCGAGCCGCGCCGCGTCCACCGCAGGCCGCTCGCTCAGCCAGGTGAGCGCCGCCTTCAGTTCATCCAGGCTCGCGTTATCTAGTGGCCGCGCCAATATTTGGCTCATGAAGCGGAACATACATACCGTCCGGTTGCGTCCGGCGAAGAGGTCAATCGCCAGCGCCGCGTAGCCCGCCGCCGCGAAGCGCCGCGCCACATCGCGGATATTGTCGTTCAGCCCGTAGATTTCGTGGATCACGACCACGCCGGGAAACGGCCCCGCGCCCTCTGGCAGCGCCAGATACGCGTCGCGCGGCTGCCCGCGAAAGGGAAACGTCGCGGCCTCCGCGACAATAGATGCGCCGTGCGTGTCAGACGGTGTGGTGTCGCTCATGATGGCCATTCCTCCAGCCAGCGAAACCAGCGGCGCGGACAAGTGAGCGCCGCGCGGCATGATGATATCCCATCACGCCATGAAGTACCAGCCAGTCCATCCCGGCGCCGTATATGCGTCTGATACCAGATATGTGAGACCCAGTCGCATGTGGCGGGGAGCGCGCTTGCGCGGCGCGCTCCCTGTTTTTGCCTCACGCTGGCGCACGCCCGCTATTTCGTCGTATCAATCACGATCTTGCCGAACGTCGCGCGCTCCTCCAGCATGCGCTGCGCCTCGGCGACGTTCTCCAGCGGCAGCGTGCGGTGGATGACAGGCTTGAGCTTGCCCGCCGCCACCAGGCCAAGGACGGTAGCCAGGTCGGCGCGCGTGCCGCCGTATGAGCCGATCAGCGAAAGCTCCTTGGCGAAGAGCGACCAGAGGTTCGTTTTGCCCTCGTTGCCAGTCGTCGCGCCGCAGATCGCCAGCCGCCCGCCACGCCCCAGGCACGACACGCTCTTCTCCCAGGTATCCGCGCCAACATGCTCCACCACCACCGAAACGCCGCGCTTGCCCGTCAGGCGGCGGACCTCCTGCGCGAAATCCTGCTCGCGGTAGTTGATGACCTCATCCGCGCCCAGTTTTTGCGCCAGCGCCATCTTCTCCGAGGAGCCCACCGTCGCGATCACCCGCGCGCCCGCCAGCTTGGCGATCTGCACCGCCGCGCTGCCCACGCCGCTGCCCGCCGCATGCACGAGCGCTGTCTCGCCCGCCTGGAGTCGCGCGCGGTGGATCAACAGCCGCCAGGAAGTAATCATCGCCAGCCCGACCGACGCCGCGCTCACCGCGTCCACGCCATCAGGAAGCGGGACCAGACTGCTGACGGGGACCACCACGTACTCCGCGAACGCGCCCTGGCTGGCCAGGCCGAGAATATCGCCCCGCACGCAGATGGTCTCATCACCCAGCCGGCAATATTCACACTGGCCGCAGAAGAGGTATGGCGCGATCGCCACCCGCGCGCCCACTGGCGCTGGCTCGCGCGCCACGCCTGGCCCATAGGCCACCACCTCGCCCGCCGCCTCAGAGCCGGAGATGTGCGGCAGCCTGACCGGCGTGCGCCCGCTGCGAGCGTAGATGTCCAGCCGGTTGACGCCGCAGGCCTGGACCCGCACCAGCGCCTGCTCCAGCCCCGGCGTGGGGCGTGGCTGATCGCCAAACGTCAGCTTCTCTGGCCCGCCCAGCTCAGAGAACCACACCGCTTTCATCGTCGCGCCTGTCGCGCCTTCGCTGGCTGCCGTCATGAGCGAGCCTCCTTGATTCAATACTCCAGGCCAATCTCGCGCCAGGCGCCTCTCACACCAGGCGTCTGGCGCGTCACAACGCCAGTATAGCCCATGAAAAAGCGGACGGCGCCCCGTGCGCGACCGACCGCCAGGAGCCGCGCCTCATTCGCTATGAGGCGGCCTGCGCAGTTCGCCGCGGACGCGATATAATGTATTCTGGTGGTGAAGTCGCCCTTAGCGCCGGAGATCCCCGGCGCCACCCGCAGGGCGCCCTCCAGAGCGCGTGGAAGTCCGCGAGCGAGAGCGACCAGGACCAGCGACAACCGGTGCGCTATCACCGGAGCTATAGAGCTGAGACGACGCGCCGCGCGAGCGACGTGTGAGCGAAAGGAGGAGCGGCGTGGGCCCGCGCCCAGCCAGCATGGGAGAGTTCACGTCGCTACAAGTCTGATGAGCATCACGAGCGTACAAAGCAGTCCGCAAGTGGCCGGCCTCCAGGACAGCCCCGCGGGGGTTAACAACTTCTGCATCGTGGCCGCCACGGTGAACGGCTCTGGCAGCCAGACAGCGAATAATGTTCTCGTCCGGGCGCTCTTCCGCATGGGCATTCCGGTCAGCGGCAAGAATATCTTCCCCTCGAACATCCAGGGCCTGCCGACCTGGTTCCACATCCGCGTCAGCGAAGACGGCTATGTTAGCCGCCGCGACACCTCCGAGGTGGTTGTGGCGCTCAACCGCGCGACGGCGGCGCAAGACGCGGCCAGCGTCGAGCCGGGTGGCGTCCTGATCTGCCCCAGCGAGTGGAAGCTGCCACAGGACCGGACCGACATCACCTACTACACACTGCCCGTGCAGCAGATGGCCAGAGATTCCGGCGCCAGCGCCGAGCTGCGCCCCTACGTCGCCAACATGGCCTATGTTGGCGCGCTCGCCGAGCTGCTGGGCATTGATGTTGATGAGATCGAGAAAGCTATCACCGAGCATTTCGGCGGCAAGCGCAAGCCAATTGACCTCAACTTCGGCGTCGTCAAGGCCGCTATCGAATACACCCGCGCGAACATCGTCAAGACCGACCCGTTCCGCGTCCAGCGCTCGAACAAGACCGACGGCATGATTATGATCAATGGCAACTCGGCGGGCGCGCTGGGCGCTGTCTTCGGCGGCTTCAGCGTCGCGGCGTGGTATCCTATCACGCCCTCCACCAGCCTGGTAGACGCGCTGGGCGACTACGCCAAAGAGCTGCGCGTTGACGAAACGACCAAAAAGCACAATTACTGCATCGTCCAGGCTGAAGACGAGCTGGCCGCGATTGGCATGATCGTCGGCGCCGGCTGGATGGGCGCCCGCGCGATGACCTCGACCTCCGGCCCCGGACTCTCGCTGATGACCGAATACGCGGGCTACGCCTACTTCACCGATATCCCCTGCGTCATCTGGGACATCCAGCGCATGGGGCCCAGCACTGGCATGCCGACGCGCACCTCGCAAGGCGACATCCTGATGGCCTATTACCTCGGCCACGGCGACACCCGCCATACGCTGCTGCTGCCCAGCGGCATGGAGGAGTGCTTCGAGTTCGGCTGGCGCGCCTTCGATCTGGCTGACCGCCTTCAGACGCCAGTCTTCGTGATGAGCGACCTCGATCTGGGCATGAACCTGTGGATGAGCCAGCCCTTCGCCTATCCCGACAAGCCTTTCGACCGTGGCAAGGTGCTGAGCGCCGAGGACCTCGACCGGCTGGGCGGCTTCAAGCGCTACAGCGATGAGGACGACGGCACGGGCGTTGGCCCGCGCACACTCCCCGGCGCGGACCATCCGCTGGCGGCCTATTTCACGCGCGGCAGCGGCCACAACGACAGCGCCGAGTACACCGAGAAGCCCGAAGAGTGGCAGGCCAACCTGGAGCGGCTGGCGCGCAAGCACGCCTATGCCCGCACGCTCGTACCCAAGCCCATAGTGGATGAGGTCGAGGGCGCGACTATTGGCGTCATCAGCTACGGCTCGAATGATCCCGCCATCCGCGAGGCGCGCGACATGCTGGCCGCCACGGGCGTCAAGACCAGCTATCTGCGACTGCGCGCGCTGCCCACCACAGCCGAGTTTGACGAGTTCGTGCGCAAATATGACCGCCTTTATGTGGTGGAGAACAACTTCGATGGCCAGATGCGCCGCATCCTGCTCACCGAGGCGCCCGAGCGCGCCGCGAACATGCGGAGCATCGCCCACTGCGACGGACTGCCGCTGACCGGCCTGTTCATCGCCAAATCCATCGCTATCCAGGAACAGGAGGGCTGATTCACATGGCAGCAATACAGGAGCCACCGGCCGGCAACGTCAACCTGATCGGCCTTACCCGCAACGACTACAAGGGCAAGCCGTCCACCCTCTGCAAGGGCTGCGGCCACGACTCAATCTCGGCGCGCATCATCTCGGTGGCGTATGATCTCTCGATCCGCCCAACGCGGCTGATCAAGATGAGCGGCATCGGCTGCTCCAGCAAGACGCCCGCATACTTCCTCAACCAGTCGCACGGCTTCAACGGCCTGCATGGCCGCATGCCGTCAGCGACGACTGGCGCGCTGCTGGCCAATCACACTGTCCAGGCGATTGGCCTCAGCGGCGACGGTGACACCGGCAGCATTGGCCTGGGCCAGTTCAAGCATATGGTGCGCCGCAACATCCCGATGATCTATATCGTCGAGAACAACGGCGTCTACGGCCTCACCAAGGGCCAGTTCTCGGCGACGGCGGACGAGGGCCAGGAGCTCAAGTACGCTGGCCTCAACGAGCTGCCGCCGATTGATGTCTGCCTGGAGGCGCTGGTGGCTGATTGCGGCTTTGTGGCGCGCAGCTTCGCTGGCGACCCGCGCCAGGTGGAGGAACTGCTCAAGGCCGCCTTCAGCCACAACGGCACAGCGGTGATTGACATCATCAGCCCGTGCGTCTCCTTCAACGACCACGAGGATTCCACCAAGAGCTACGCCTGGGGCAAGGCGCACGAGGAGATTGTCTCCGAGTTCTCCTTCATCCCCGCCCGTGAAGAGATCACAGTGGACTACGAGGCGGGCGAATCGGTGGACGTGACGATGCACGACGGCGCCAAGGTGCGGCTGCGCAAGCTGGACGAGCGCCATGACCCGACCGACAAGATGGCCGCGCTGCGCCTGCTGGAGAGCGCCCGCCGCGATCAGGAGTTCATCACCGGCCTGCTCTACATTGACGAGTCGCGCCCCAGCCTGACGGATGTGGAGCGCCTGCCCGACACGCCGCTGGCCCAGCTCACCGAGGCGGAGCTTCGCCCCTCACGCGAGACGCTGGACCGCCTGATGTCCGAACTGATGTAGCGCGGACAGCCACATTAAACACGCAACGCGACCGGGCCGCCACCTGTAAGGGAAACGGCCCGGTCGCGCCGCGTGCGGAAGGAAAGCCTCTACGGACTCCGGCCCCCTTGCGTCTGGTTTCCAAACGGAATAGCGCGCAGTGGATGGAAAGCGAGGCGCCAGCCATGAGCAGGAAACGTTCTCGCGCTAGGACAACTCATCACGGCCCGATACCGCTGGCGGAGCAGGTCCCATTGTATGCGCGCAACCCGCGCGGGCTCTTTCGCCCGGTAGAGAGTCGCGGCGCCTGGCGGCCAGTCTGGAAGACGCCGTCCTTTCGCACGGGGGTAATCGTGTTGCTGGGCGCCCCGCTCGCGATTATCGCGCTCATCATCCTCCTGGTCGCCATCCAGGCTGTGTTTTCTCGCTGAGTGTAGCGCCCGCTTTACCCACGCCGCTCAAGCTCCGCCAGATGCTCACGGCTACGCTCCAGCGCGCTCCTCGGGCGCAGTGGCGCGGGCGCAGCGCGGTGGCCGCGTTGGGGTCAGCGTTGGGTCAACCGGGGAAACAAAAGAGCCCAGAGCGCGAAACTCTGGGCTCATGTGGTGGAGATGGGGGAGAGTCGAACTCCCCGTCCAAACGAGTGACTGAGACGATATGCTACAGGTTTAGTCGGTTGTTTGATCACGCGCGGATGACCCCAGCCGACAGGGTTCACCAACGCATGCCCGCTGGATCTCGGTAGCGACTAGCGGGTGGTCCGCGCTACCCAGCCTGACTTGGTGACACCCGCTCCCTGACCCATCAGGCTGAGGTCAGACGGATGCGCTTCGACGGTTAGTTAGGCCGCGAGAGCGAGAGCTGGACTTTCGTCGGCAGCTATTCTTTGTGCCAGTTTTTACGAGGGTGCGTCTGGCGCCTCGACCTGCAAACGTCCCCTTCCCCCGCCTGTCGAAACCCGACATCCCCAAGGGAAGCGCCGCGCAGTGCGACTCTCATAGTATACCACAAAAGCCGCACTGCCCATGTAGCGTTGTCAGGATGGCGCCCCAGAGTGATACGAAAGAGATGTCCGGGCGCGCCTGTCAGTTTGCGCCGCTCGCGAAGGTATTGGTGAACGTCTGGGTCAGATCAATCTGCTGGCCCGCCTTCACTGCGCCGATCTGCTGTTCGATGCCAAGCACCGTCTGTGGCCCGTCGCTCGGCATCAACCCGTCCGCGCTGAAGATCGCCTTCTGATTCTGCAACGCCGTGACGTACAGGGTCTGGTTGCCTGCGTAGTAGTCCGCTGGCATCTTTGCGGCGATCTCAGCCGCTGTGTGCGTGTTGATCCACTTGAGCGTCTCGACGTATGCGTTCACCAGCTTCTGCACGACCGCTTGATGGCTACTGACATAGTCATTCCTCATGAAGACGCAAATGAATGGATAATCACCGCCGAGGGCCGCCTGTGTCGATTGCGGCGTGCGCATATCAACCAGCACCTTACCAACACCACTCGAAACGAGGCGCGAGATCGTCGGCTCCGTGGTCATGCCCGCGTCAATTCGCCCCTGTTGCATCGCGGCGATAAAGGTGTCGCCAGCGCCGACCGGAACATAGTGCGCATTGCTCGGGTCAACGCCTGCCTTCTTGAGGATGGCCTGAGTCAGTACCTGAGTGCCTGAGCCAAGCTCTGTCACTCCCAGGTTCTTGCCGGCGAGATCGGCGGGAGACGTAATACTGCTCGCCTCTTTTGCCGATACGACTTCGGCCTCGCCAGGGGCGACATCGAGCAGTACCACGCACTCCATCTTCTTCCCCGCCGCCTGCAACTCAATGGTGTGGTTGTACGAGCCCGAACCGGCGTCTACCTGGCCGGCAAGCACCTGATCTTCGGAGGACTGTCCCGACGCCTCATCAATCAAGGTGACATTCAGACCTTGCGCATCAAAGTAGCCGAGTTGCTTGGCTAGCATGTTTGGCAGGTAAATCTGCTTGCTGAGGCCACCCACCATGATGTTCAGGTGGATTTTTCCATTACTCGCGGTAGCGCTATTGCCGCACGCGGTGAGGAAGATAGGCAGGATGATGCCAGTTGCCAGGAGTAGTCGCAATCTCCGTTGACTCATAGGACCTCCGCGATCCTTTCTTGGGAGCGCCACATCATGGCTAGCCACCGATGTGACCCCCGAATGACTCAATAGGGCGAGTAATGCGCCCGCGAACTGGACGCCATGGCTCTCTTGCTTGCGCAAACCTCCCCTGATTCTGCCGCGACAGTGATATTACAGCGTCGCTTCCGTCGCCTGATTAGGTCGCCACCGAATCAGGCGGTTTTCCAGCGCGGTTACGAGCGCTTCAGCGGTAAGCGAGACCGCCGCTAGAATGACGAGCGCTGCGAACACACCATTGATGTTGAAGTTGGCGCCTGAACTCTGGATCATCAGGCCCAAGCCCTCCGTCGCGCCGATATACTCGCCGACCACCGCGCCGACGAGCGCGAAGCTAAAGCTCGTGTGCAAGCTTGCGATGATCCAGGTAAGCGCGGAGGGGATGATGACTTCGGTCGTGATCTTGCGCTGGCTCGCGCCGAGAATTCGGGCATTCGCCAGCAGGTTGCGGTCAACTTCACGCACGCCCTGGAACGCGTTGAAGAACACGATGAAGAAGACCAACACGGCCGAGAGCGCGATCTTGGACTGAATGCCCAGGCCCAGACCGATAGCGAAGATCGGCGCCAGCGCCACACGCGGAATCGAATTTCCAGCCTTGATGTAGGGACCCAGGACATCGGCCAAGAACCGGTTCGTGCCCAGCGCAACGCCAAAGAACACCCCCAATACGACTCCTATGACGAAGCCAATTACGGCTTCTTCCAGCGTTACGGCGATCTGCTCCCATAGCGGGCCCTGGGCGACGCCATCGCGTACCCAGGTAACCAGCTGCGCCCAGATGCCCGAGGGCTGCCCCCAGAAAAAGGGGTCAATGATTTGGATTCGCGCGCCAAGCTCCCAACCGCCCAGGATGACGATTAGCACGAGCGCGCGCAGGCTGTTGACGAGGACGCCGCGCTTGAATGCTGCGGCCCGGATACGGCTAAGCTCCGTATCCACAGACAGCGCGACGGCGTCACTCAGATTGGTTGGTTGGATGCTGCGTGTACTCATAGCTGATCATCACCTCGTTTCTGAGGTCTTCCCAGATCATGTGGTATAGCTCAATGAAACGGGAATCGAAACGAATCTCGGTGACGTTGCGTGGGCGCGGCAGGTCAATAGCGTATATACCCTTCACGGTCGCCGGCCCGGAGGTCAAAACACAGACCCTGTCAGCGAGCGAGATCGCTTCTTCCAAGTCATGGGTAACGAAGACAACGGAAGCGGAGGTGGAAGACCAAAGCTGGAGGAGCTCATCCTCCATCAGCGTTCGCGTCTGCACATCCAGCGCGCTAAATGGCTCATCCATCAGCAGGATACGCGGCTCATTGATGAGCGTCTGGGCGAGCGCCACCCGCTTGCGCATTCCACCGGAGAGCTGGTAGGGGTAGCTGTCTTCGAATCCCCCTAACCCCACACGCGTGATCCACTCACGCGCGCGTGTGTTGGCGTCCGCTCTCGACGCCCCCCGGAATAGGGGGCCCGACGCGACGTTGGCGAGCACGCTCTTCCACGGGAATACCGCGTCGGACTGGAACATGTAGCCGATGTGTGGATTGACGCCCCGCACAGGCTCACCCATGACAAGCGCTTCCCCGCTTGTGGGGTGGTCCAGCCCGGAAATCATGGTAAGGGTTGTGGATTTGCCGCTGCCGGTGGGGCCGACGACCGCAACGAACTCGCCCGGCTGGATTGTGAGATTTAGGTCACGTACCGCAGTGTAGAGCCCCCCTTTCTGCGTGCGGAATTGCTTCGTCACGTCGCGCAACTCAATCACCGGCGACGCTTCACTTGCGCGCGCGCTCTGGTTGGATGGTGAAGGTGTCATGATGGCGCCCATCTTGTCTCCGCGATCTAACTGTTCCCGGGGTGGTTTCGATCAGCGCGTCTCCGTCTGACTCGTGCGCTGCCTGTACGCATAACCGTACCATCCCTTCCGTCAACGCCCCGTAAACACAAGAACGGCTCGTATAAACAATTCGTAAACAATGCGCTCGGCATAGAAAAACAAAGCGC
>JAKAIY010000130.1 GCA_021814145.1 Chloroflexota bacterium | reverse complement strand
CATGACCCTGCTGCTGGCGGTCAACTCCGGCGCCCTCGACCAGCCCGTCACCATCGGCCCCGACGCCGCCGCGCTGGTCAACAGCGACAACAGCTACATGGGCGTCCAGGTTGGCGAACAGCTGACGCTGCGCCAGCTGCTCTACGGCCTCATGCTGGTCGGCGGCAACGACGCGGCGCGCGCCATCGCCGACGCCCTCAGCGGCGGCGACGAGCCCGCGTTCGTCGCGGCGATGAACGCCTACGCGCGGCAGCTGGGGCTGCGCCACGTCCAGTTTGTCTCGCCTGACGGCGTCAGCGCCGCCAACCAGGCGAGCGCGCGCGACCTGGCGATCCTGGCGGCGCTCGCCATCCAGCAGCCGGAGGTGGCGCAAATTAGCGCGGCGCGCCAGCTGGTCATCGCGCGGACGGCGACGAACCCGGGGTACACGCTGGAGAACACCAACGACCTGCTGCCGGGGGCGAGCGCGGGCGAGGCGGGAGTCAACGGGCTCAAGACGGGCTACACGCCAGCGGCGGGCTACTGCATGGCGGTGACGGCCGAGCGGAACGGGCGGCTGCTGGTGGGGGTGCTGCTGGGGGAGCCGACGGACGCGGCGCGGGTGAGCGACGCGCGGGCGCTGCTGGACTGGGGCTTCGCCCAGGAGCAGGCCGCAAGCTAGCCCCGCCTGGTAGCCGTAAAAGCGGCTGAACACCCTTCGCTCCCGCGCGGGTCGCGATTATAAGGTAAGCGGCGTGACACGAACGAGAGGCCCATCCGCGTTGACGGTCACGGCGCGCGCCACTACACTGAAAGGCGGTCGCGGTGACCCGGTAAAGCGTCGAGCCGGAAAAATGCCGCTGGGGGCGCCGCGCACGGCTGGCCAGTAATGAGGGATAGCGGATGGCACATGAAATCATGGGTGTGGAAGAACCCTACTACCAGATTGAAGGCGGCGCGCCACTTCACGGTGAGGTCAGGCTCAGCGGCGCCAAGAACGCCGCGACCAAACTCCTGGTCGCTTCGATGCTCACGGATGAGCCTTGTGTCATTCGCAACGCGCCGTTTGGCCTGGGCGATCTGCTCATCACGGAGGACGTAGCCAAGGCGCTCGGCGCCGAGATCGAGCATCGCGAGGAGCATGTGGCGCACATCCGGACGCCACGCTTCATCACCAGCGAAATCCCCCACGCGCTAGGCAGCAGGAACCGGCTCGCCATCCTGACCGCTGGGCCACTGCTGCACCGCACACACGAGGCGGTGATTCCCGCGCCGGGCGGCGACCGCATTGGCCCGCGCCCGATCAATTTCCACCTCGACGGCCTCCAGCGCATGGGCGCGGAGCTGGAGACCCGCGAAAACACGTACTATTTCACCACCACCGGCCTGCGCGGCGCGACGATAGACCTGCCTTTCCCCAGCGTCATGGCCACCGAGACGCTGCTGATCGCGGCGACGATGGCGCGCGGCGTGACGATCATCCAGAACGCCGCCATCGAGCCGGAGATCATCGAGCTGATCAAGTTCCTGCAAAAGATGGGCGCCATCATCGAGCAGCGCGTGGACCGCAAGATTGTGGTCGAAGGGGTGGAGCGCCTGCATGGCGCCGAGCATCACGCGCTGGCTGACCGCAACGAAGCCGTCTCGCTGGCCATCGCCGCCTACCTCACGCATGGCGATGTGCGCGTGCTCGGCGCCGACCAGGGCGTGCTGCTGACCTTCCTCAACACGCTCTACCGCGTCGGCCTCGACTTTGAGGTGGACGACGCGGGCATCCGCTTCTTTGGCGGCGACGGGCGCATCAAGTCCATCGCGCTGGAGACCGACGTGCATCCCGGCTTTATGACCGACTGGCAGCAGCCCTTCACCGTCCTGCTGACCCAGGCGCGGGGCATGTCGGTGATCCACGAGACGATCTATGAGGACCGCTTCGGCTACACCCTGGACCTCAACAAGATGGGCGCCGACACCGGGCTCTACTCCAAGTGCCTGGGTGAGTTGCAATGCCGCTTCCGCGAGCGCAATTACAAGCATAGCTGTGTGGTGCGCGGGCCAACCCCGCTGCGCGCCGCAGACCTGACGATGCCCGACGTGCGCGCGGGCGCCTCATACCTGCTCGCCGCGCTCTGCGCCGAGGGGACCTCCACCATCCGTGGCGTCGAGCATATCGAGCGCGGCTATGAGGGACTGGAAGGCAAGCTGCGCTCGCTCGGCGCCCGCATCACTCGCGTGCCCGGTGAAGGCTTAAGCGAATTCTAGCGCGGCGTGGCTGCCACAGGCTGAGATCGGCCGCGTACTGGACCAGTCCGAGCTCGCGCGCTACCGCCCGCGAGGCGTGGTTGTCCCACGATGTGCTGTAAAGCGGAATCTGACCGGTCGCGCGGGTGGCGCTGGCCCAAGACGCGAATCGGACATATTCATGCTGCCCATACTCCTCCGGCGCCGTGCCGAGCGCGTCATCGCGCGCTGTCATCATCGCGGCCTTCAGTTCGCGCGTGCGCGCTTTGCCGCGGCGAAACTGGCCTGCCACTTTGTAGCGCGGGTCAGCATGATGGAGGAGTGAGGCGCCGTCGCGGGTGACTCGTCTCGTGCGGAGCGCGGTGGATGGCATGCCGCTCGCGGTATAGCGCCGGTGGCGCGAATCATGAGCGGCCAGAGGCCGGGCGGCGTAGCGGCTCCCCTGGCAGCCGTCACCGCGCCATGCTGGCGGGACGCTCCAGGGGAGGCGGGGTCTTGTACCCCGATCACGCAGGAAGCCCCACGTTCGCTACGCGATGCTTGCCATGCGCTCGCGCGCCTCCGGCAGGGAACACACGCACATCAGCGGCGCGCGGCGCGAGATCGCCCGCGCCATGTGGAAGAGGAGGCCAGCATGCGCGCGACAGAGCATGAGCCACCGGCGCGGGGCGCTGGGAAGCCAGAACCCGCGCCAGCGCAAGAGCGCGGCGCCCCGGCCTTCCATGAGGCCGAAACCCGTGACGCGGTCACGCAGGCGTCGGAAGATTCATTTCCGGCCAGCGACGCGCCTCCCTGGACCTCCAGTGTGACGCGCGGCGCGCCGGAACATGACACAGCCATACGGGACAACGCGATCACCGAAGCGTCGGAGCAGTCGTTCCCCGCCAGCGACGCGCCATCCTGGACCTCCAGCGCGATGTGAGCGACAGGCGCGCCTCACTCGGCGGCGGAATCATCACCGCTGGCTGGAGCGGCAGGCGCGCCACCATCATTCGCTCCAGCGGCGGCGCGGCTGGCGCGCGCGTAGGCCAGATAGTGGGCGTGCTGCTCATCAGTGATGAGGCCGCTCTCGAAGTAGAGATTCATCATCACATCCAGCGTCAGGATGCTGATGAGGTTGACACCCGCAAGCTTCAGCCTCTCGCGCGCGCCCATCTGCCGGTCCACCAGCGCCACCGCGTCGTGAACGGTGATGTCATATTCGGCCAGGAAGCGCGCCGCCTGTGTCATGCTGTTGCCGCCGGTCGCCAGATCATCAATGAGCAGCGCCCGCGCGCCGGGCTTGTAGCGGCCCTCGATGCCACGCTGGCCAGTGCCCTCGGGCTTCATGCGCGCGTAGATCAGCGGCGTATTCGTCTCCAGCGCGAAGGCTGTGGCCAGCAGCAGGCCGCCCGCTGGCACTCCGGCGACGATATCATAGGGCCGCGCCGGGCTGCGCCGCAGCGACTGCGCCAGCGCGACCTCCTGCGCGATCAGCCGCGCGGCGACGCGCAGCGCCTCGGGATTGCTGATAAGCGCTTTGGGATTGATATAGACCGGCGAATTGACAGTGCTGCCACCGAGTGTATAGTCCCCGAATGTGACACCGCCGAGGTCGAAGATCGCCTGCGCGAGCCACAGATTATCTAGCGGCTGATCTTTCATCTGAGTACCTGTTCTCCTCCTCAAGGCGCCTGGGGAATGGGCAAAGGGTCAGCGCGCCTGGATTGATCGTTCATGGCGCGGCGTCGCGCAATCGTGCGTCAGTATATCACTATCGCTACCTCCCACTATGCGTTAATCCACCCCATACCGCGCCGTCGCTGGGCCACACGGGCTACCCAGCGTTGAGTTTGTGGGCCATCATGGTACACTTGCCCGCGTAGAGGTGTGGAGCGCCACCCGTTGAGGCGCGGCTGGAAGCAGATGATGACAGGCTGGAGGCGGTCATGGAGCGACAGCATGAGAACGGGCAGACAATGGCGCGACGGCGCGTCACGGCGAGTGGCCCGCGTGAGCGTCAGACAACGCTCGTCCCACGAGCAACGCAGCGGATTCCTGTGGGTGAGGAGCTTACTGATCCGCCAGCGCCACGGGCGCCTTCCACCTCCACCGCGATCGCGCCCTACACGGGCGAGCGTCCGGCGGAACATGCGCCGGTCATCGTCTCACCCAGCGCCACACGCCGCCTTTCCACGGTAATCACGCCAAAGCGCGAGCCCACCCTCAAGCCGTGGATGCGCCTGACCATCGGGCTGATCGCGATTGTCGCCTGTATCGTCGCTGTGCTGGGATTCCAGTTCATCCATCCGGCGGCGCTCGGTGACAGGGCCAGTGGGGCCAGCGGCGCCAGCGCGGGCGTGCCGCAGCCATCCGGACGCGGCCCTATTACCGCTTCCATCGGCGTGATCGTGGCCGCGCCGCCCCCCCAGGCGCAGCACAGCTCATCGCCCACCGTCAGTGGCTCAGGCAGCTTCATCGCGTACGGCCTCAGCTCGATCCAGCCCTGCCATGACAGCGTCAAGTTCGTCCCCAACATCTCGCAGTGGACCGTGCCGCCCGGCTGCTACGCGCTGATCTACAAGCCCAACCCGGCCAACTACCCTCCACGCGCCAGTTGGGGCTACTGCAACTGGTGGGTGGAAGAGACACACCCCCAGGACCCCAACGTGACAGGCGCCACCTCCTACCGCCGTGGCACGACGCCAGTAGCCAACGCTGCCGTCTTCATAGATGGTGGCGAGCAGGGCGCTGGCCCCGCGGGGCATTGGGTTGAGTCGGTCGCCGTCTCGCCCGACGGCTACTGGATCCTCATCAGCGAGATGAACTTCGCCTGGCGCGGCGCTGGCTGGGGCCTGATTGACTACCGCTATATCCACGTCTCGCCGCACGTCCACTTCCTCTACGGCGTCTAGCGCCGAAGGCAAGCGACATCAGGGCGCCGGGACAGCCTATGCCAGCGACGTGACGCCATTCGCCCTCTACGTCGCTGACCCTGCCAGTCCCGGCGCGTACGTCCTGTACATGCGCGACGGTGGGCCGTAGCGCGCGTCTTCTCGCGCTACGGCCCACTCTGGATCACGCCCCTGTCACGCTCAGCGCTGGCGGCTTGCGGGTCTCCCGCCAGTTGACGAATAGCGCCCCGACGAGAACCAGCAGTACGAGAGCGCCCAGCACAATCGCTGTCGTGGATACCAGTGGCGTATTGGCCTGCTTGATGGCGATACCAGCGAACGCCCAGAGGATGACAAGCGTGTAAGCGATGTCGCGCCCGCGCACGATGACAGCGGCTGTGAGCCCCGCCGCGACGACCAGCATGATCGCCGCCCACATCTCGCTACTGACGCCGAAACCATCCCAGCCCAGGTCATAGAGCACATAGGAGGCGTTGGCGATGGTCGCCACGCTGATCCACCCCAGATAGAGGCTGAACGGCAGCGTGATGCGCAGCCGCTCGCTGAGGGAAACCGGAACGGTCCCAATCCCCAGGCGCAGGTAGATGGCGATCAGCGTAGCCAGCAGCACGACCATCGCCAGCATGCTGGCCCCGAACTGGAGGTTCTGGAACAGCAGGAGCCAGGAGACGTTCGCGACACAGGTGAGCGCGAACAGGTAGCCGATACGGCGGTGGAGGGGATTGTCGCGCTGCGAAGGCCGCGCCTGATCTACAACGTAGACACCCAGCGCCAGATAGATCACGCTCCAGATTCCAAAGGTGAAGTTGGCAGGCAGGAAGTAGATCGGGTAGCGGTTCGCGATCTCGGCCGTTGTTTGTCCACCCAGCGGCAGCGAGACCGCCAGGTAGTTGATCACGAGCGTGACCACATAGGCGATGACGTTCGTCACCTGGCGAAGAATATCACTGGTCATCTGGTCGCTCCTCTCCCCATGCGTCCCGGGGCGATGTCAACGCCGCTCCGTGCCGTCGCTGGCGATTCAGGACGCGTGTTTCCGCGGAATACCAGCGGCCCGCGCTTGCCAGCCCGACATGGCTCAGCGCGGTATCCCGCAAATCAGTGACCTTTCCCCGCGGTTTCGCCGCGCCCTGTGATATGGCG
Source organism: Chloroflexota bacterium (assembly GCA_021814145.1). Lineage (GTDB taxonomy): Bacteria > Chloroflexota > Ktedonobacteria > Ktedonobacterales > JADMIN01 > JAKAIY01. The sequence continues at coordinate 4,718 of JAKAIY010000130.1, read as the reverse complement.
CCTCTGGCCTGTATCCATCCAGTATCCATCCCGGCCCGCCAAACATCGCTTCCAGAGAGTGAAATTGAGGTTGCGCCAGCGCGCGAGACCAGACAGATCGGCGCGCAACGCCAGCGATTTGTATGCGCCTTGTGATTCCCCGCCGCCCCGATGTGATCTCCAGCGGGACCGCGCGCTGTGGGGAGATTATTTCGTGGGGTGTGAAAAACCGGGCGCGCATGTCCATCTCCATGCGCCCCGGCGGGCGTCGCGCTACCGCCGCGCGGTGGCGGACAGCAAGGGGGCGAGGAACTGGCCGGTGTAGGAGGAAGGCGTCGCGGCCACCTGCTCTGGCGTCCCCTCGACAACGATCAAGCCGCCAAGGTCACCGCCCTCAGGCCCCAGGTCAATCAGCCAGTCGGCGGACTTGATGATGTCGAGATTGTGCTCGATCACCACCACCGTGTTGCCAGTGTCCACCAGGCGCTGTAGGACGCTCAGCAGCCGCTGCACATCAGCGAAGTGCAGGCCAGTTGTCGGCTCATCAAGGATGTACATCGTGCGGCCCGTCGCCCGGCGCGCAAGCTCCGTCGCCAGCTTCACCCGCTGCGCCTCGCCACCGGAGAGCGTCGTCGCTGGCTGGCCCAGACGGACGTAGCCCAGGCCAACATCCTCCAGCGTGCCGAGCTTGTTTTTCAGGCTGGGAATCGAATCGAAGAACGCCAGCGCCTCGGAGACGGTCATCTCCAGCACGTCGGAGATCGTCTTGCCCTTGAAACGGATCTCCAGCGCCTCACGGTTGTAACGCTTGCCCTTGCAGACCTCGCAGGTCACATAGACATCGGGCAGGAAGTTCATCTCGATCTTCAGAACGCCATCGCCCTTGCACGCCTCGCAGCGCCCGCCCTTGACATTGAACGAGAAGCGACCCGGCAGATAGCCGCGCAGCCGCGCCTCTGGCGACTGCGCGAACAACTCGCGCACCGTCGTGAACGCGCCAATGTAGGTCGCGGGGTTCGAGCGTGGCGTGCGGCCAATCGGCGACTGGTCAATGTCAATCACCTTGTCCAGCGCCTCGACTCCCTCGATGGCGTCATGCAGGCCAGAGCGCTCGCGCGCGCGGCCAAGCGTCTGCGCCAGCCGCTTGTAAAGGATCTCGTTGATCAGCGTGCTCTTGCCCGACCCCGACACGCCCGTCACCACCACCAGCTTGCCGAGCGGAATCGTGACATCAATGCCCTTCAGATTGTTCTCGCGCGCATTGCGGATCACCAGCGATTTGCCATTGCCATCGCGCCGCCGCTCCGGCGTCTCGATGCGCAGCCGGCCAGAGAGGTACTGTCCCGTCAGCGACTCTTCGTGCGCCTCGATCTCCTCGACCGTCCCCGCAGCCACCACGTAGCCGCCATGCTCGCCCGCGCCCGGCCCCATGTCAATGATGAAGTCCGCCGCGCGCATCGTCTCCTCGTCATGCTCGACCACCATCACCGTATTGCCCAGGTCGCGCAGACGGGTCAGCGTGTGAATCAGCCGGGCGTTGTCACGCTGGTGCAGGCCGATGCTTGGCTCATCGAGGATATAGAGCACGCCCATCAGGCTTGAGCCAATCTGGGTCGCCAGCCGGATGCGCTGCGCCTCGCCACCGGAGAGCGTCACCGCGCTGCGGCTCAGCGTCAGATAGTCCAGACCAACATCCACCAGGAAGCCCAGCCGCGCCTTGATCTCCTTCACCACCTGCCCCGCGATCGCCCACTCGCGCCTGGTCAGCGGCGCCAGATCCGTGAAGTCCGGCTCCGCGTCACGCTCCGCCACCAGCCGCAACGCGCCGCGCTGGCCGGGCTTCTTCCCGTTCGCCGGGTGCGCGCCATTTCCGTCTGGAGCGGCCGTCGCGCCAGCCTCATCATCCGCGCCAGCGGTGAGCGCGTCGAAAAAGCGCAGCGTCTGGATGATTGAGAAGTTGGTCGTCTCGGAGATGTTGCGCCCGCCGACCGTGACCGCCAGGATTTCGGGCTTCAGCCGCGCGCCGTGACAGGTTGGACAGACGCGCGCCGACATATACTGTTCGATCTCCTCGCGCCCGCTGTCCGAGGCGTCCTTATAGCGCCGCTCCAGATTCGGCACGACGCCCTCGAAGCTCGCGGAGTGCGCGCGGCGAACGCCCTGACGGTTGCGATAGTAGAACGTCACCTCGCCTTCGTCGCCATACAGCACGATGCGCCTGGCGCGCTCCGGCAGGTCTTTCCAGGGCGTGTCGAGGCTAAAGCCGCGCTTCTCGGCCACCGCCGCCAGCAGCTTGGAATACCACGCGCTGACGCTGGCGAACTTGCTCCACGGCAGAATCGCCCCTTCAGCGATGCTCAGGTCAGGATTGGTGACGATCAGGTCCACGTCCACTTCCAGCCGCGCGCCCAGCCCTGTGCAGTCAGGGCAGGCGCCATACGGGCTGTTGAACGAGAAGCTGCGCGGGGCGATCTCTTCCAGGCTGATGCCGCAGTAGACGCACGAGAAGCGCTCGGAGTACATCTGCTCGTCGCCACCGATCACTGAGACGAGCATGACGCCGCCGCCCAGCTTGAGCGTCGTCTCCACCGAGTCGGTGACGCGCTGCCGCTGGCTGGACTCCTGATCCACCGCCTCCGCCGCGTCACTGTGTGGCGTGTAGGCGGCGCTGGCCTCCGCCACGCGGCGCTGCTGGCTCGCCGCGTCTGTGCCGACCGCCTGCGCGCCCTCGTGGCGAATGATGAGGCGGTCCACCACCACCTCAATCGTGTGCTGCCGGTACTTGTCCAGCTCGATGGTCTCGCTCAGGTCGCGCGTCTCGCCATCCACCCGCACGCGCACATAGCCCGCGCGGCGCATGTCCTCGAAGATCTGCCTGTACTCGCCCTTGCGCCCGCGCACCAGCGGAGCCAGCAGCATCAACCGCGTGCCGTCGGGCTTGTCGGTGATCGCGTCCACGATCTGCTGCACGGTCTGCTGGCTGACCTCGCGCCCGCAGTTGGGGCAGTGTGGGCGGCCAATCCGGGCGTAGAGCAGGCGCAGGTAGTCGTAGATTTCAGTGACGGTGCCGACAGTCGAGCGCGGATTGCGTGAGGTGCTCTTCTGGTCAATCGAGATCGCCGGCGAGAGGCCGTCAATGTGGTCGAGGTCTGGTTTTTCGAGCTGGCCGAGGAACTGCCGCGCGTAGGATGAGAGGGACTCCACATAGCGCCGCTGCCCTTCGGCGAAGATCGTGTCGAAGGCCAAGCTGCTCTTGCCGGAGCCAGAGAGGCCTGTGATGACGACCAGCTTGTCGCGCGGAATCGTGACATCAATATTCTTCAGGTTGTGCTCGCGCGCGCCATGCACAACAATCCGGTCAAGCGGCATCAGTCCAGCTTTCCCCCACGACTCGGCGGCTCAGCGGCAAACAGGTTCCAGGCCAGGAAAAACCTAATGAAACAGGCGTCATTCATGCCCGCCGGGGGCGGCGCCAGGGCGGGCTAACCTCGCCAGTATAGAACGTCTGTACGAGGAGCGTCAAGCAGCCGTGAGGCCCTCGCCACTACCCAGGACACCCCTCTACGCCGGCCCCATCGCCTGTCAAAGAGATTGTAGCGGGGCCAATCAGGCCCTGCCAAAAGTCATGCCTGGCCGCTCTCTGGCCCAGCGGACAGCCGCGCCGGTGGCGCCGGGGAACGCGAGATGGGGAGAAAATCAGGTGGAAGAGGTGGCGCGAAGCGCGTCAATCGTCTGGCTCACCTTGCCGCCCTTGCGCGCGGCGGTATTGCTGGCGCAGCCGCCAGAAGCGGATGCGCGCCGCCAGCGCGCTGAAAGGGCCACGCCGGGTGGGCCTGTACTCTAGCGTATTCCCGCGCCATTGCGATTGCGTCGAGGGGCGAAATCGGTCCCTCCAGCCAGCGACGAGCGCCACTACAAAGAAGGCCAGCCCTACCAGGCCAATCACGCCACTCACCAGGGTAGGCGCGCCGTCATAGAAAGCGAAGCCGGACGCGACGAGGATGAAAACGATAGCTAGCAGAAAGAGCAGTTCCATCAGCGCAATCTGCGGCGTGGGCAAGCCGCGCGGGCGCGGTGGGCGAGGGGGACGTGGGCGACGAAAGGGGCGGATGCGGTCGCCGAGGCCCTTCCGTGGCTCCGACTCCTCCATCCGGCTGAGAATCTCTTCGATCTCGCGCTCATACCTGTTTGGCATTGTTCCGCGCTCCTGGAGCAGCCACCACTGGCTCGCGCCTGGGCGAAGCCTCTGTCCGTGGGAATAGTATAGTCTACATGTCGCCCGCAGGGCAAGTGAAACCGTGCGTCCAGCGGGATTTGTGACGCATCCGGGTTATTGCGCGCTGAATTTGTGAAGGACGGGGCGGATACGCCCTACCTAGCGCAGCGGCGTAGTTGGCGGCAGTTGCGCCGCCAGCGCGTGCAGCGCCGCCATCTTCACCTGGAACAGCGCCAGCAGCTCGATGACCGCCAGCGCCACACAGACCGTAAACACCGGAAAGACCTGGCGCCAGCGAGAGAAGCGGCCCATCAGCGGCGTGAAGCTCACCAGGAACACCATGTTCACCAGCGTCAGCGCCATCAACAGCCCCAGACTGCTCAGTATCGCTACTGGATAGAGAAGCCACGCAGTTTGCGAGCCAATCGCCAGAAACGCCAGCAGCAGCGACGGCGCGACCACCGCCAGCTGGCCAAACGAGCGGAACGAGGGCCTTGCGTCATCCTCGCGCCAGAGCAGCCCG
>JAKAIY010000129.1 GCA_021814145.1 Chloroflexota bacterium | reverse complement strand
GACTGGCTGCGCATCGTGCGCACCAAGCTGGCGCGCACACGCATCCAGCAATACCTGAAAGCCCACGAGCGCGACATTGACATCCAGGTTGGGCGTGAACGGCTGGATCACGACCTGCGCGTCGCCGGCGCGCGCAAGGGCTGGGAAGCCCTGACCGAAGATGACATCCGCTGGATCGTCGAACAGCTGAAGCTGCCTGACCAGGAAACGATGCTGGCGCAAGTCGGATCTGACAAGCTGCGCCCGAACCTCGTCGTATCCAAAGCGCGCGAGCGGCTGAAACTGGGCGTCCAGGCGGAAGAGGCGCCGCCGCCAGGAGCCGCGCCGCTCACCCCCTCACGCGAGGGGCAGGTAGAGGTGAGCGTCCAGGGGCTGGCGGGCATCCTGACCCAGCTCGCGAGCTGCTGCAACCCCCTGCCGGGTGACGCGCTGCGCGGCTATATCTCGCGCGGGCGCGGTGTGGTCATTCATCGTGAGGACTGCCCCAACTTGCAGCGACTGATGAAGCAAAGCCCCGAGCGCGGCATCGCCGTCTCGTGGCCCGTGCTCGGCGGGCAGGAAATCTTCCGCGCGCCGGTTACCGTGGAGGGCATTGACCGGCAGGGGCTGGTGCGCGACGTAACCGGCGTTATCGCCGAGAACAAGCTGAACATGGTGAAAGTGGATGTCTCCACCAACCGGCGCACACGCAAGGCGATCATCAACGCTGTGCTGGAGATTCGCCGGCCCGAGGAACTGGAGACGGTGCTGCGCGGCATTCGCGGCGTAGCGGGCGTGCTCTCGGCCAGTCGCCGGACACCGGGCGGCGCGCATAGCGACTGAGCGTGAAGAGGCGCTTGTCAGCGATGGGCGGGAGCGTGCCAGACAGGCCGCTCACGCTCGCGGGCCTCTTCCAGCAGGCGCTCGAAACTGACCCAGCGGGCCGGGGTGATCCGGCCTTCCTCCAGCGCGGCGCGCAGCGCGCAGCCTTCCTCGCCGTCGCCATGCGAGCAGTCTTCGTATTCGCAGTCATCCGCGACAGGCCGCAATTCGACGAACAGGTATGGCAGCGCGTCCGCTGGCGCGTTCCACAGCGCCAGCTCGCGGATGCCAGCGGTGTCGGCCAGCCAGCCGCCCTCCGGCAACGGCAGCAGCAGCGCGCCGGTGGTCGTGTGCCGTCCCTGGCCAGTAGCCTCGCTCACCTCAGCCGTTCGCTGGCCAGCTTCCGGCAGCAGGACATTCATGAGCGACGATTTGCCAACACCCGAAGGGCCAGTGAGCAGTGATGTGCGGCCAGACAGGCGCTTGCGCAGCTCATCCAGCCCGGAGCCATCGCGCACGCTGGTCAGCAGCACGGGATAGCCCAGGCTTCTGTAGAGCGCCACCGCTTCCTCGACTGGCGGGGTAAGACCCAGATCACTCTTGTTGAAGAGAATCAGGACGGGAATCTGGGCATGCTCGCAGAGCGCCAGGTAACGGTCAAGCAGATCCAGCCGTGGCGCGGGCTCGCGCACCGCAAAGACCAGCGCCGCCAGGTCCACATTCGCCATCATGACGTGCTCGGCTTCGACCTCACTGCGCGCGCGGCTCAGCGCGTTGCGCCGGGGCAACACTTCCTCGATCACGCCTTCGGTCGGGCCAAGAGGGGTGATGAGCACGCGGTCGCCGGTGGCGATACGGACTGGCCGCTCTGGAGCGACATCCGGCGTGGGCGCGGCCTGTCGTGAGGGAGCGGGCGCGGGCCGCGCCTTGCGCAGCCGCCCGCGCGCCCGGCAAAGGTATATCACGCCGTCCGCGTATACCTCGAAAAAATCGGGGGCCAGGGCGACCACCAGACCCTCCACGACATGTGCGCGCCCGAACGCCTCTTTGGCGCCAGCGGTCCCAGCGGCGCGCGTTCGCGCCTCATCGTGTGGATCGGTTTTCTCCCTCATCGGCCCTCCAGAGCGCCATCTACTGATCGCGCGAATCGCATGCTGGTTTTCCAGCGCATCCTTCCTGAAACCCAGGCTATCAGATGGCAGCGTATCGCGCGCCCATGCGTGGCGTCAAGGGCAGCGGCGGCGCAGCGACCGGGCTGACGGAAACTGGCCGGAGGACATCATCAGGAGTGTCCTCCGGCCAGTCCAGCTAACGCGCGACCTCGCGAGCGCGCGTTTATGCCACGTTTATACCGTGCGCCCGCGTGCGCCAGTCACCAGTCGGACAACCAGCAGCAGCGCCACCGCGCCGATGAAGGCGACGAAGAAGCTCCACAGGTTAAACCCCGTAAAGCCAGTCCCACTGAACAGCTCGACGATCAGGCCACCAATGAACGCGCCAATGATCCCGATAACGATGTTCATCAGCATCCCCATCCCGCGTCCACGAACCAGCACACTCGCCAGCCATCCGGCCAGGCCACCTACTATAATCCACGCCAGAATATCCCACATATTTTACTCCTCCGTGCTCTATGCCCTAGCGCCAGATCACATCCATGCGGGCGTACACGCCCACTATGGAAGAATTCAAACAGGGCGCAAGAGATATGCCAGCTATTTTCCGCCCTCCGTCAATCACGCGCGGCCGTCCAATTTTCGTATTGCGCGCGGGCGTCGCATCCCGCACAATACGCGGGGCATGCCGCCCCTGTGACCCATAGCCAGAGATGCTGACGGCGCGGGATAGGGAGTGGAGTGACGCTATGAGCGATCGGGACTATGCGCGCGATGTCAACGCGAGATACACCTTTGATCATCTCGAAGATCGCATCCTGGATGGGCTACGCGCCATGGGCAAGGATCTCAACGCGCTCACGCCCGAGGACCTCGCGCCGGCGGATCAGCTTCATTCTGGCGGCCTCGCGGCGACGCTCGAATTGGTGGCGCTGGCGGCGGTCCGCGCGGATGAGGTGGCCCTGGATGTTGGCGGCGGGCTGGGTGGGCCGGCGCGCATCCTGGCGAGCCGCAGCGGCTGCCGCGTGACCGTGCTTGACCTCAACGAGGCGTTCTGCCGCACAGGAGCGGCGCTCACCGCGCGTGTGGGGCTGGGCGACCGCGTGACATTCCAGCAAGGTGACGCGCAGGCGATGCCCTTCGCGGACCACAGCTTCGATGTCGCCTGGACCCAGCACGCCTCGATGAACATTCCAGACAAGCGGGCGCTCTATCAGGAGATCTTTCGCGTGCTGCGTCCCGGCGGGCGGTTTATCTTCCACGATCATATGGCGGGGCCGGTCCAGCCTATTCATTTCCCGGTTCCCTGGGCGCGCGACGAGACGATCAATCACCTGATCGCCCCCGAAGAAGCCCGCGCGCTGCTGCGCGAGACAGGCTTCCGCGAGCGCCTCTGGGAGGATCAGAGCGACCAGACAACCGTCTGGTTCCGCGAGAGTCTGGCGCGCATGAACGCGACTGGAGCCGCGGGAGTCCCAATCGGGCTGCGGCTGGCGCAAGGCGCTGATTTCGACGAGATGATGCGTATCCAGGGACGCAACTTCGAGGAACGCCGCGTCTCCACGATTCTGGCGCTCCTCGACCGGCCCTGACGCGCTTATTCCGGCTTGCGCGCGATGAGGAGGAAGCGCTCGCTCTGCGTTTCCAGATAGCCGTTCGTCTGGATGCGCTCGCGCAGCCGCAGCAGGGCGTCGCGATAGCGATCTACGCTGAAGTCTGGTATCTGCCAGGGGATGGCCTTGAGGTAGTAGACGAGCGCGCCGATATCGTAGAACCGTGTCGGCGCCGCCGCCTCCCGTCGCACGAGGATGGTGAAGCCCTCCGATTCCAGGCCGCGCGCCGCTTCCTCCAGGCTCCACGTCGCCCAGGGCGCATCGAATGGGACGCCGAGCCAGTCATTGATGGCCTTCTCATTCGCGCCGCCCACCTGTTGGGTGATGAAGTGGCCGCCGGGACGCAGCGCGCGATAAACCTCATCAGGGCGATAGGACTCGTGCCGGTCTATGATCAGATCGAGCGCGGCGCTGGCAAAGGGCAGCGTCTCCGACTCATCCGTCTCGAAGACCTGGACGCCGAGTGGTTCTAGCCGCTGCCGCGCGATGGGGACGTTCGGCGCATAGCCCTCCGTCGCGTATGTCTGTGTGGGCAATGGGCGCAGGCACGCCAGGAATTCGCCGCCACCCGTGCCAAGATCAGCCATCGAGCGCGCACGCCAGAGGTAGGGCAACAGCTCGCTGGCGTAGCTCCACGGCAGCGGCCCTGACGCCATGCGCTCCGTTCGCGTCAGCCAGGAGAAGTCCCAGCCCGCAAACGGCTCATCCGCCGCCGCCAGGAAGCGCTCGAAGTCCTCATCCACCGGCATAGCCGCATCCTTCCGTGGGCGGAGCATCCCGCCTGCGTATCACCCGCAGCGCGTCGCTATCCAGAAACACGCGCGCGACCGCGATTTCCGTATCAGTCTTCCAGCAGGCCACGGCGCATGGCGTACTTGACCAGCTCGGCGCGGCTGTGCAGGTTGAGCTTGTCCATGATGTGCGTGCGGTGGGTGTCCACCGTCTTGGGGCTGATGAAGAGCCGCTCGGCGATCTGGTTGTTGGTTAGGCCCTCCGCCACCAGCTTGAGGATCTCGCGCTCACGCTCGGTCAGCGCGCTATAGCTGTCGCGCTCCTCGCCAGAGCGCACGCGCAGCAGATAATCGCCCACCATCATCGTCTGCGCCGACGGTGACATGTAGAACCGTCCGGAGTAGACCACGCGAATCGCGGAGATGAGTTCCGTATCCGCGGCTTCCTTGAGGATGTAGCCGGAGGCGCCCGCGCGCAGCACCTGGAAGAGATACTCCTCGTTCTCGTGCATTGTCAGGATCAGCACACGGGTAGATTCCAGCGCGCGCTTGATCTGGCGCGTCGCCTCGATGCCGTTGAGCTCCGGCATGGTGATATCCATCAGCACCACATCCGGCTGAAGGCGCAGCGCCTCAGCCAGCGCCTGGCGTCCGTCACTGGCTTCGCCGACTACCTCGATATCTGGTTGGGCATTGAGCATCATGCGCAGGCCAGCGCGCAGGATCGTATGGTCATCGGCCAGCAGCACCCGAATCTTGGCGGGCGCCTCGTCGGTCGCGCTGGCTTGCGTGTCCTCGACAGGACGCTGGAGGCGGTCGGTTTCGGTACTCATGTTTGGGCCATTTTCTGTCGCGCGCTCTCTCGTTTCAGCCGGCTCATTCAGATGCGCGCACGCGCGCCGCGATAGTTGTGGCGCGCATGCGTGACGCGCGGGGGATGGTCGCGGTCATCAGTGTGCCCGCGCCCGGCTCGGAATCAATCTCCACCGAGCCGCCCAGCAGCGTGGCGCGCTCCATCATGCCCGCCAGGCCCAGACCGCGGTCCTGCCACGGTCTGCGCAGTGTGGCGGCGGCGTCGAACCCCATGCCGTCATCGCGCACGGCGGCGCGCATCAGCAGGCCATCATCGGTGAGCGTTACCCAGGCGTGACGCGCGTGGCCATGCTTGGCTGTATTGGTCAGCGACTCCTGAATGATACGATAAAGCGCCGTCTCCATGTCGGCGGGCAACCGCTCGCGCAAGCCGCTCGCGGCCAGTTCCACCTCGATGCCGCATTTCTGCTGATACTCCTTGATATACCAGCGCAGCGCCGGGAGCAGGCCCAGGTCGTCCAGCGCGCTGGGGCGCAGGTCCAGGCTAATGTTGCGCACCGCGCGCAGCGTCTGGTGGGCCAGCGCGCGTGTCTCGCTGATGCGCTCGCGCGCCGCGTTGTCATTGACTGACTCTTCCACCAGCGCCAGGCTGATGAGCAGCGAGGTCAGCACCTGGCTCGTCTCGTCGTGCAGCTCACGCGCGATGCGCTTGCGCTCTTCCTCCTGGGCATGGAGAATATGGCTGGCGCGGGAGCGGGAGAGGTCGTCAATCGCTTCGAGCATGCTGTTGAACGTCGCGGCAAGCTGGTCGGCCTCGGGATCATAGCCCGTGATGGGCGCCTTGAGCGTCAGGTCGCCCGCCTGGGCCAGCTTCATTGTCTCGCGCAGGCGTGTGAGCGGGGTGAGCGCGAGCTTGAGCAGCGCGAAGTTGATGAGGACGCTGACGAGCAGGCCGGTGGCGATAAAGCCAATCAGCATCGGCGGCCCGCCGGAGGTATTGAGGCGCGTGGCGAGGTAGGTGCCAAGTGTAGCGCCGAGCAGGATCACGACGCTATTGGCGAAAAGCACTTTATAGAGCAGAGGCGGCGCGAAGACGCGACGCAACCCTGTGACACGCGGCCAGATTGCGACAGTCAGATTACCGCGCTCATCTGGCTCACTGTAGTCGCCAACACCATCGCAGCCGGACGTCCCAGCGGTGATATGCTCGCTCATGGCGCTACCACCCTCCCGTGACTTATTCCCTTGTATTGTATGCGCCAGGGATTGAAACCGTCAAAATGGCTCGCGTGGAGAACGGCTATTTACAGCGGAATATCGGTTACGCCTGACTCCTGACGCCGATGCGCCAGCGGCCGAGCGGCTTTGGCGGCTCACCTGCCGCAAAGGGCTCTGATCGCACGTGGCGCATGCGTCTGTCTCGCGCCAGGCTGATGCGCATCCTCCCTCAGGCGCTCACCTCATCGCGCGCCAGGTAAATGGCGCGTTATTGTGAGCGTCTGCTTCTCAAGGGCGCTTCGCGAAGGGCAGGGCGCTCATATAGCCAGCTTGCGGCGCCGTGTCAACGCCGCAAGCTGGCGTTGAAAAGGGAGACGCGCGATGCCGGAGGCCATCAACCAGGCTCTCAGGATGAGGGGAGCGCGCGCATCACACTTCACGCAGCCAATCGGATCCATCGCGCTGACGCTCACACTGGCGGGATGCGCTACCTCTGGGGGAGCGCCCGCGCCTACCGCTGCGCCACAAGCGCATCTCGGTCCCAGTCTGGCGGGCCAGTCCGTGTATGTCACTGTCTCGCTCGGAACGGGCGAGCGGAACGATGGCCTGACGCTGGCGCTGAACGCCCAGACTGGCGCGCTCCGCTGGAAAACTGACACTGGCGGCACAGGCGGGACGCCCGCGGTGGCGGGCGGCGTGGTCTACCTCGCGGCGGAGGATGGCTCCATCCGCGCGCTGGACGCCGCGACAGGCAAGCAGCGGTGGAGCTTCACGCGCACAGTGGGGATCAGCGCGCAATCCGGCTATGATGGCTACGCGGCGGTCAATGGCGTCACCGTCTACATCACCAGCGACGGCGGCGCGCTGTACGCGCTGGACGTCGCGACGGGCAAACAGCGCTGGGTGGCCACCTGGCCTTCATCTGGCGACACCATCTACGCGCCACCCACCGTAGATGGCGGACTGGTCTTCGTCGCCGCTGGTGGCCCCGACGGCGGCGCCTACGCGCTTGACGCGACCACGGGCAAGACCGTCTGGAAGGCGGCGCGCCCGCAGGGCTTCAACGCGCGCCCGGTCGTCGCGGGTGGCGTGCTCTATTTCGTCAGCCAGACCGCTGACACGCTCGTCGCGCTGGATGAGAAGACCGGCGCGACGCGCTGGTCAACGGGTTCATCGGCTATCACCTCACCGCCTGTGGCTGGCGATGGCGTGGTCTTTGTCTCGGGAGCCGACGCTATCATCCGCGCGTTCCACACACAGGACGGCGCGCCCGCCTGGACCTTCCAGACCGGCGGAAGCGCAGCTACTCCGATCTTCGCCACAGGCGCGGCGATGACGCTCGACGGCCCAACCCTCTACGCCGGTTCGCAGGGCGGCGTGGTCTACGCGCTGGACGCCACGACGGGCAGGCAACACTGGTCCGCGAACGCGAACAGTCCGGTTGACTCCGCCCCGGCGGTTGCTGACGGCGCGGTGTTCGTCACCACCGAGTCGGGGAAGGTCATGGTCTTTGGCGCTAGCGATGGCGCGCCCGCCTGGACCTACGCCGCTGGCGCCAGCGCCCTCATTACTTCCGGCCCAGTGGTCGCGCCCGCCAGCGGCTCATGATGACTGGGCGCCAGGCTCCCCTGTGAGCAGGGCGGCGGGTGAGGGCGCTTGCGCCCCCTACGCTGTCAGCGCCGCTTGCCGTCGCGCGGCGACCGCCGCCCGCAGGATCGCCTTCTGCACGTGGAGGCGATTCTCCGCCTGGACGATGACGCGCGAGTGAGGCCCGTCAATCACCTCGTCGGTGATCTCCTCGCCGCGATGCGCGGGCAGGGGATGCAGGACGATCACGCCCGGCGCCGCGTGCGACAGCAGCGCCTCATTCACCTGGTACGGCGCGAAAATCGCCCGGCGCGCCTCCGCCTCATGCTCTTGTCCCATGCTGGCCCACACGTCGGTATAGATCGCGTCCGCGCCAGCGACGGCTTCGACAGGATCGTGCAGGAGCGTAATCGAGCCACCGGAGAGCGCCGCGTCGCGCTGGGCGCTGGCGATCGCGTCGGGGCTCGGCTCATAGCCCTTGGGCGTGACGATGCGCACGCGCATGCCCGCCTTGGCAGCCGCCTGCGCCAGCGAATGGGCGCAGTTGTTGCCATCGCCAACATACGCTAGCGTTTTCCCCGCCGCGCCGCCAAGCTGTTCTTCGATAGTAAAGACATCCGTCAGGCCCTGGCAGGGGTGATGGCTGTCAGTCAGCCCATTAATGACCGGAGCCGGCGACCATTGGGCCAGCTCTTCAACCAGCGCATGGCTGAACGTGCGGATAACGATCGCATGGACGTAGCTCCCCAGCACCCGCGCCGCGTCCTTGACCGCCTCGCGCTGGCCCAGGCCCACCTCCTGCCAGGAGAGATACAGACTGTTCGCTCCCAGCTCGCGCGCGGCCACCTCGAACGAGATGCGCGTGCGCAGCGAAGGCTTCTCAAAGAGCAGCGCCACTGTGCGCCCCGCCAGCGGCTGCGCGGACTTTGAGGCCGTCGCGCGCGCCAGCTTCAGCAGGCGGGCCTGGGTGAAGAGGTTCTCCATTTCCTCCGGGCTAATGCTGTCCAGCGTGAGCAGATGCGTCAAATGTGTCGCGCTTGTCATGATGAACCCTGCCTCTCATGAGCTCATGCGCGCGCCGCGCCTTACGGGCGCCTGGCGCGCCTACGACGCGGGTGTGTCGGTGGACCCGGGCGCGGGAAGCGTGGGGCCAGCGAGCTGGTTGAGCGCCGCGCCGCCCGCCTCACCGGTGAGCAGCTGTGTCTGGGCCTGCGTCTTGACTGGCAGCCCCCACAGCGCGATGAATCCCAGGGCGGCGTTATGGTCGAACTGGTCGCCCCGATCATATGTAGCCAGCGCGTGCTGGTAGAGCGAGTTGGGCGAGCGGCGCCCCACTACCATCACCTGGCCACGATGCAGCTTCAGCCGCACGTCGCCGCTAACGAAGCGCTGCGAGCTGGAGATGAACGCCATCAGATCGGCGTGCAGCGCGGTGAACCACTGTCCGTTGTAAATCAGGCGAGCGTACTCACCCGCGAGCGAATCCTTCACGCGCGTCTGGTCGCGGCTGAGCGCCAGCGACTCCAGCGCCTTGTGCGCCGTGAGCAGCGTCGTCGCGGCGGGCGCCTCGTAGACCTCGCGCGACTTGATACCCACCAGCCGGTTCTCGATCATGTCAATGCGCCCGACACCGTGCGCGCCAGCCAGCGCGTTCAGCTTTTGCACCAGTGTCACCGCATCCATCGTCTCGCCATCCAGCGCGACCGGAACTCCCTGGTTGAACGTGATCACCACCTCAGCGGGCGTGGCGGGAGCGTTCTCCGGGCTGGCGGTCCAGCTCCAGACATCGGTGGGCGGCTCGGACCACGGGTCCTCCAGCACGCCAGCCTCGATACTGCGCCCCCAGAGGTTGGCGTCCACGCTATAGGGGCTGGCGCTGGTGGCGGCGACGGGGATGCCATGCTCGGCGGCGTACTCGATCTCGGCGTCGCGCGTCAGCTTCCACTCGCGCACCGGGGCGATGATCTTCAGGTCGGGCGCCAGCGCCATGATCGAGACATCGAAGCGCACCTGATCGTTTCCCTTGCCCGTGCAGCCGTGGGCTACCGCGACCGCGCCCTCCTGCCGCGCCACATCCACGAGCAGCTTGGCGATCAGCGGACGCGCCAGCGCGGTCGCCAGCGGATATGTTCCCTCATAGAGCGCGTTCGCCTGGAGCGCGGGCCAGACGAAATACTTCAGGAAGTCTTCCCGCGCGTCCACGGTAATCGCCTTGACCGCCCCGATCTGGCGCGCTCTGGCGGCCACCGCGTCAATATCTTTCTCATTGCCAACGTCAATCGTTAGCGCGATCGTATCCAGGCCGTAGGTTTCTTTGAGCCAGCGGATCGCTACCGAGGTATCGAGCCCGCCGGAATACGCCAGCACTACTTTGTCCGCCATAATGGGTCTTGCTCCCCTTCGCGCCACAGGCGCAGCCGTATCTTGTGGTCTGTCGTGAATGATGTTTCAGGAACCGCGCTCAGATGCCGAGCGCGATGGCTGGGTCAGTCGCCTGAGCCGCGCCGCCGGGTGAAAAGCTGGCGGGCGCATCTGGCTCCGGCGCGGGCAAGCCGCCGCTGGCCAGCGCGTCAAGAGCGGTGGCGAATGGCTGTTCGCGGCGGCGCCACGCCTCGCGCGCAGAGGCGATACGCCGCGCCACGCCATCGAGATCCAGCGCGCCGGGCGCGCCTTCGTGCGCACGCTTGCGCAGGCGCGCCACCAGGTCGCCCGGCTCCTGCGCGCTAGGGTTCGCCGCCACCTCGCGGTAGGCGTCGCGGAACGGGACGCCCTGCGCGACCAGCTCATACGCGCGGTCGGTGGCGAATAGCTCAGCGGCGCAGGCGGCCTCCAGCTTGTCGCGCCGCGGCCGCAGCCCGGCGGCGAAGAGCGTCACGACCTCCAGGCTGGCCGCCGTCAGGCTCAGCGCCTCGATCAGCGGCTGCTTTGTCTCCTGATAGTCCATGTTGTAGCCGGAGGGCAGCCCGGCCAGCGTCTGGAGCGCTTGCGCCTGCAAGGCGATGACGGTGTGCGCCCGCGCCCGCACCAGCTCCAGCGCGCTCAGGTTGCGCTTCTGCGGCATGATGCTGCTGCCGTCGCACAACTCCTGCGGCGCGGTGAAGAAGCCGTACTCGCTGGTGGTG
>JAKAIY010000128.1 GCA_021814145.1 Chloroflexota bacterium | reverse complement strand
CAATCAATCTCCACTTGCGAAATGTGGGATTGGGTTGTTTTCCCTGTTTGGAAACGAGGTGTTGCACAGAGACATCGCCTTCTTAAAAAACAGTGATGGACAGCTATTACACTAGTATAAAGAGATGAAAGCGGACAGTCAATACTTACTAAGCGAGCGAGTGAGCGCGCACCACCGGGGGGTTATGGGACTCCCCAGCGTCTAGATAGCTTGCCTGCCAATTGACTTTAAAGACGCATCAGCGCCAGGTGCTCAGCCGTCTCTGTGGTACTCCCCAAGATGCGTAATACTAGCTCGAGCGCGCGATCCTCAGCAGATCACACTGCCGCGCGATGCTGAGCTGGAGATGCGCCGATTCAATCGGTGCCCATTGCTGCCTCCGTTGGACAAGAGCGAGCTGACCTTTTCGCAGCCAGTCCGCCTCCACTTTAACGTATGAGGCTATCCAATTTTGGGGAGTATCATAGCCCCCGCGCCGCTTCTCCCCGCCGCGAACGCCTGGAGCGCGCCCGCGCGGCTGTTTTCGTGACCGCGATGTGTCGCGGCCCGGCGCCAGGCGTGCGAAAAGATGGAAGGATACCCGCGCCGCGAGGGAGTGGCGTGGAATCGCTCGGGCGGGATGGAACGCGCCCCGCCGCTTTTCCCGGCGTTCGCCGGCGGCGCCACCCCGCGTGTGAAAGGGGATTTCGTCCATGACGCGCGCATCACGCGGACAGGCCGCGCCTCATCGCCAGGCGCTCGCGGCGCTTGTGGCGCTTGCGATGACGTTGACGGCCTGCGCGATAACCGGTGGGGCGCCCGCGACGACGCCAACATCCACCCCATCATCCTCTATCCGTGAGTTCCCGCTGCCGGAGAAAGACTTCGCGCCCGGCGCCATCACCACCGGGCCGGATGGCGCGCTGTGGTTCACCGAGACGCAATCCGCCACCACAGTCATCGGGAAGATTGGCCGCGTCACGACCGCTGGCGCCTTCACCTCCTATGCCCTGACGCCCGGCGGCTCGTACGCGCTCGATATTACCAAGGGGCCTGACGGGAACCTCTGGTTCACCCAGGCCAACCAGAGCGCGCCCGGCGCGATTGGGCGCATGACCCCCAGCGGCGCGATCACCCTGTTCTCGCTCGCGCCCAGCGTGACGCCGCTGAGCATCACCGATGGCCCGGATGGCGCGCTGTGGTTCACGATGATCGAGGGCGAGGCGGAGACCGGAAAGATTGGTCGCATCACCACCTCAGGCGACATCACCACCTTCCGGCCACCCAACCATGACCTCCTGCCCAAGGACATCACTGTCGGGCCGGATGGCGCGCTGTGGTTCACCCAGATGGGCGCGGCTGGCGGCGATAAAACGCCCATAATTGGCCGTCTCACGACGGCGGGCGTCTTCAGCGAGTTCCCGCTGCCTTCAACGACCTATCTCGCGGCGACCTGGATAACGACCGGCCCGGATAACAATCTCTGGTACGTCGCATCCGGCGGCCCAAAGGGGACAGCCGACGCCATCGCGCGCATGACCACGGCGGGCGTGGCCACGGAATTCACCCTGACCCAGGTGAATACTCCGGTTAACTGCCTCGCCCGAGGCCCGGATGGCGCGCTCTGGTTCTGCGACGCGGAGCTTGGCCGCATCACGACCACCGGCCAGATCAGCCATATCGCGCTCTCCACCACGGGCAACGCGCCGTTCGCCATCACGACCGGCCCGGATGGCAAGCTGTGGTTCACTGAGTCCAACGCCAGTGGCGCAACCGGACAGAATGGGGTGAATGGCAAGATTGGCCAGCTCTCCTGAGCGGCCCCCCACTATTCGAGCAGCCGCGCCTCCAGCGGCGTCTCGATCACCTGGCCGCCTTCCGCGCGCAGCAGATAGGCGCGGGCGCCTGAGGTAGTAGCGATGACCTCAGTGAGCGTCTCGCCGTCGAAGCGCAAGGCGGCGTGGTTGTCGGCGGCGTAGCCAGGGATCATCGCCCCCTCCGCCAGCAGGCGGTGGAAAGAGGGGCGGCGCTCCGGCTCGCCATCGAAGTGCGGGCAGTCGCTGCCCTTGAGGAAGCCGAGGCACGTCAGCGGCGTCAGCGGGCCGGGAATGCTGTCGGTCAGTCCCTGCTCGAACCAGCAGATGGAGCCCGCGCTGACGCCCGACAGCACAATGCCACGCTCCCACGCCTCGCGCAGGATGGCGTCCACGCCCCACTCGCGCCAGAGCGCCAGCATGCTCTTGGTGTTGCCGCCGCCAACGTAGATCAGGTCGCAGGCCAGCAGGTAGCCGCGCAGGTCAGCGGTTGGCGGGTTGGGAAAGAAGTTGAGGTGGCGCGTGGCGCAGCCCAGCGCGTTGAACGTCTGATAGAAACCGATGGTGTAGTCGCGGTCCTCGCCGCTGGCCGTCGGGATAAAACAGACGGTGGGACGCTCTTTGCCCGTCAGCCCGATGAGATAGCGAAAGAGCGCGCCGTCGCCCCCCTCCGCGTCGAAGCCACAGCCGCCAATCGCCACGATCCGCCGGCGATCCGCGCCACCCTCACTGGTCATGGTCTGATTTCTCTCCGCTTTTCCGCTCAACCCGCGCCAAAATCATCCAGCCCGCTACGCCCGGCCGCGCTCGACGGGCAGCCCGGCCATCTCCCAGGCCTCCATGCCGCCGCTGACGTTGCCGACCCGCTCGTAGCCCTGCCGCCGCAGGAACATCGCCGCCTGGAGGCTGCGCTGGCCGCTGTGGCAGATCAGCAGCGCCTCACGGTCGCGCGGTATCTCCTCGTAGCGCCGCACGAACTGGCTCAGCGGGATCAGTATCGCGCCCGGCGCGCGTTCCTGCAGGTATTCCCACTGCTCACGCACATCTATCAGCACGGCGCCCGCTTCTTCGCCACCGGCGCCACCCGCCACGCGCCGCTGCGTCTCACGCACATCCACCTGGGGAACCGGGCGCGTCGCGCCCCGCTCATCTGTCGCCATGTCCTGCGCTGTCCTCTCGCTTCTCACGCTACCTCGACCGCGCGCCAGCCTACATGGGCGCGCGGTCCGTCGCTCTCCCATTGTATCCCGTTTGTTCAGGGCGCCGTTCAGTGGCGGCGCCTTCCCGGCTTAAACGGTGAAGACTCGCGGGTCGCCCCCGGATTCCATGCCGTACCGTCTGTAGGACGGCCTCGACTCGCTACTCATGAGCGCTTGGACTGACGCAGGCGCGCGGATATGCTCAGCCGCAGTTGAGGGGCGAGATACGCGAGCACCACCGCGCTGCCAGCGGACTCACCGAGAAGCCACGCCCAGCCAGCGCCCGCGACGCCGAAGATCGGCGTCAGAAACCAGGCCGCGACAAGTGATATGACCGACATGCCAAGATTGAGCATGCCCGCCGCGTAAACATGCCCGCGCACGCGCCACACACTGACCGCGAGATTCGTGATACCATCCGGCGCCGCGGCAAAGACGAGGATGGAGAGCAAAACCGCGCCGTTAGCCGCGTAAGCCGGGCCAAAAACCTCCAGCGCCAACCGTCCGAAGAGCAGCAACGCGCCGCCGACAGGCGCGAGGCAGAATCCCATGATGCGCACGCTCGTTCGCAGACGCGCGGAAAGCTTGTCACGCTCAGCGCTCCCCTCCGCGAACAGCGCCGAACTGATCGAGGTCGAGATCATGAAGAAGATGCCCCCGACCATCCAAGTTGTATAGAAATACGCGCTATCGGCCGTCGTGAGACGCATCGCCACGATGATCGGCAAGAGGTACATCGGCAGGGTCCCGCTAATCCGGATAAGCTGGTTCCCCGCCATACGGCTTGCCAGCAGTCTGGCCTTCTCGCGGAGCGTCGCTACATCCGTGACGCGCTGGCGCCCCATGCGCGGCAGAAACCACAGCAAAGAGAGCGCGAGCGAGAGCGCTCCCGCCAGAATCCAGGAGAACAGAATCGTCGAAGCGGTACGGCTGATGAGAGGCAAGAACAATGGGAGGAGTAAGAGCGGAATTTTTGCCGCCGCGAACACGACATTGCGCGCGAGCATAAAATGCGCCACGCGATCGGCTATGAAGATGCCGTCGAGCACCAAAACGACATTCGAGATCGTGACGAGGCCAACGAGCAGGATCGCCACCACCGCGCCGCTCCCGCTAAGACGCAGATTCGGGCTCACATTGGGCAGCAGGAGCCACATGCCGGCGCCGAAGACCAGCCCGGAGAGTGTCACCACCCCGAGCGCCGCGTCCGCCGTCGCGGACCACGAGCGGCTTGAGCGTTGCTTGGGCAGCAGGTCTATGACAGCCGACGGCAGGCCAAAGAGAGAAACCGCGGAAACCAGGTTAACAGCGGAGATGAGCGCGGACGCCAGACCTACCGCCGCCGCCGGAAACACACGCGCGGCTGCGGTCCAGTAGATATATCCCAGCCCGGACGTAGCGACCGTCGTGCCCATAATAAACATGCTGTTACGCAGCAGGGAATCGCTCACCAGGCGTTGCGCTCGCTGCCAGGCCATCTGCGCCACGCGCGACACGAGGCGCAACGGGCGCGGATATGCCCGCGCCCGCGTAGGCGCCCCCTCCATTGTGTCGAGCTTTCTCACCATCGTTCGCCCTCACCGCGCTGGTCTGTGCGCATGTTCAACTTCAGCGCGCCCCCTCGCCGCGCGTCGCGCCCACAGCCGTCCCGCTGCGTGTTCACATGGCGCGTGGCTGCGCTGGCCAGCGAGACACCCGAAAACGCTCTGGCTGGAGCGGCCCGGATAGCGCGCCTAACCGGCGCTGCCAACCCAAACCAGTGTTTCGCGATATGGCTGGCTAGGCGCGCTCGAAAGGTAGAGGATCGCCTGTACTGGGACCCGGGCCGAACTGTTTACCACCTGCGCCGGCAGGGGAGCGGTCACCGTCCAGCTCTGGCCGGGAGCGAGGGAAATGCTCTTCCACGTATAGAGGGGGCTGCCTGCCGCGAAGAGCTGGACGGTGTAGCGCTTCGGGCTTTGCTCCTCATTGCGTACCCCAACCTCGACCGCTGAGGACTTTGCTTGCGAGAGCATCCAGAGTTGCGTGAAACCAGCTGAAGGGGCGTGATTCGCCGAGTAGATCGCAACCGCGAATGCGCCGGCGACAATCACCACACTAACGAGCATCATCCCGCGCGCGAGCATCGAGGAAAAATACGACGTGGCCTTGTCGCCACGCGCGGCCTGTGTCCCGGGCCACAGACCCTGCGCCCAGTCGTCTCGCCACCGCACGAGCGCGACCAGCGCCGCGCTGGCTGTGATCCCGCCCAGCATGGCGCCCCACGCCTCAGTAGACAGACCGCCCGGCAAGAGATTGATCAGCAGCCCGCTAAGAATATCAGCCGTCACGCTGAGGCCAACGCTCAGGAGGATGCGCTCCGCCACGGGCATCGTGCGCATGCTGAAGACCGCTGAGGCTATCGCGAACCCAGGCAACACAAACGCGAAGAGCAGGCCAATGAGAGGATTGGAGAAGCCAAAAACGATCGCGGCGATCATCTCAGCAAGCCCAAGCCCGCCAACCAACAGGAACGTAGCGGCGTTATGCTCCCTCACGTGTTACCTCACCGCATAGATCAGGATATTCCCGCTATCGTACACGAGATCAATGCCCACAACACTGCTGAACTTCTCAAGCGCGGAGAGAGAGAGCGGCGCTGTTTGCGTTTTCCCCCCTCCAAAGTAGCTGCCATTCGCTGGAAGATACTCGCTCATGCGCACATCAACGACAAGGTATCGCAGACGCTGGTCCGCAATGATCTGGCGCACCTGGGCATCATATTGGGACTCCGTGAACAGAACGCTGGGATCGTAGGACCCGGACAGGTTGGTGACCGGGAACTGCCTGCCATACGTGGCGAAGAGCAATGAATCCTCTGTGTCTGTCGCCAGGCGATTGTTTTGCCCGAGCGTCTGGCGCATCCAGATAGCGCTCGCCGTGCTCTCCGGCGTGATGGAGCGCGCGTCGGCGCCTGGCAGATAGGGTCCAGGCGTGTGGAACCAGGTGAAGCCAGCGTCAATCGAGATATTGCCGAGCAGCATGACGACGCACGCCAGCGTCAGCGCCACGGGGATCACCGCGCCACCTCCCACACGCCACACGGCAAGCCGTGACAGGCGTCCAGAGCCCCGTCTGCGCGCGCCACGCGCTGGTGGGGCCGGCGCGGCCTGCCCGACCGGCGCGGCCTGAGCGGCGACCGGCGCGGCTGTCGCGTGCGCTGTCGCGTGTTCTGCGCGCGTCAGCACAAGGGCATCCAGCGCGAGGAGAAACCCTGCCGGGATGAACGACCACCCCATCAAGCGCGTAGCGCCCTCAAGACCGGCTGGAACGAAATGCAGCGCCAAAGAACCGAAGTACGCCATCGCCGCCAGCGCAAACACTCGCCCCAGCCCGCTAAGGCGATAGCGCGCGACCGCGACGAACCAGCCGAACACCAACCCCCCAGCGACGATAATCACAGTCCCATAGGATGCCAGTTGTTCCCACACAGGCACTGGCAGACTATCCGACGAAAAGAACACATGCGACTTCCCCGTCCCGGATAATAAATTGAATAACCCCACGAGCGCCTGCTGTGGGAACGGGGCCAAATACCACCATACGACCTGCGCCACCTTGACGTACCACAAGATCATCATTGGCGCCACCATCATGATAGCGATGACCGGAACGCGCCAGCTACCCAGGCCATTATCGAAACGAGGCTCGATCACCGCCCAAAAGATGACGAACCCAACGAAGAGAATGCCACTGACATGGTGCGTCACAATCAGCGCCGCCATAGCCGGTAGAGCCAGGGCAAGGTATGGCGTCCGCTCCGCGCCATGCTGGGTCGTAGCGCAGATGAGGAAATAGAGACTCAGCGCGGCGAGCGCAAGCCCGACCAGCTCGTAGGCGAACTGCCCATCGTCATACAGGACAGTCGGATTGGCCAGATAGATGAGCGTCGCAAGCGTCGCGAACCTGGTCGAGCGCGCCACACGCTCGAAGGTCAGAAACAGCGCTAACGTGAGGAGCTGCTTCGCCAGCGCGATAACGCACATTGACGCCACAAAAGGCGGCAGCCCGGATAATTTGATCAGCGAATCCGTCACCAGCTCCAGCCCGGGAAACGCTGGGCTTACCGGCAGGATGGGGTTCTGCGAGAAGAGATGCCCGCTCGCCAGGATGTCCTGCAAGGAGCGCCAGTGCTGGAACTCGTCAAAGAGCGCGTAGCCCGTCGGATACGCGAGAATGCGCACCAGCGAAAAACCGAAGGCGACCGTCAGCGTCGCGCTTAATCCCTCACTACGACTGATCTGGCCCCCCAGAAACAATCGCGCGACTGACGGGAGATAGATCAGGCACAGGCCCAGCCAGTACAGCGTGTCCGCCCACGGACTTGACATCCGTCCGGCGGCGTCTCCCAGCGCGAGCGAGAGGATGCCGGCAGCGGGTCCGAGCCAGAGCAGAACAACCCAGCGACGCGCCACGCGCTCTGGGCGGTGTGGCGCCACATCGAGAGATACCGTCAGCCTGTCGTAGAGATCGGGAATGGGCTCCCGCGGCGTCGCCGGACCGCGTTTACTCCGGATGCGCATAGGCGGCTGGCCTTCCACGAGAACTCATCATACGGCGCGTGTCTCGCGCATAGTCAACACGGTACGCCCGGTTCGCGGGCAGTGTATAGATGTATAGCCCATCTCGCCCGCCGCTGGCGTGGACGGAGGCGCGGCGGGCGCCAGACCCACCCCCTGTCGCACCACTCACCCGCGCTCGACCAGCCGCCCTCATGCGCGACCTGACTCGACATGCGCCAGCGCGCCCTGGTCCGGTTGTGGTGAAACCGCCTCGGTATAGATCTGGAAGAGCGCATCCACGCACGCCTCCCAGGTCGGCGGCTCAAAATGCGCGGGCGCGAGCGGCCGCTCGATTTGCTGGATAATGGTCGCCGCGACCTCCGCGTCCGTGCCCTGTAAAGAAACAGCGCGGGCCATGCCCTGGTCAGCGAACTCACGCAATGCCGTAGCGTAAGCGACGACAACCGGACGTCCAAGCGCGAGCGCCTCCAGCACCACAATGCCCTCGCCCTCATGCTCGCTCAGGAGCGTCACCACATCAGCGGAAGCGAAGGCCGCCGCCATCCCGTCGGTATCGCCGGCCGGGATAGAGCCAATCTCAACGCGCGATTCCAGGCGCAAGCGCCGCGTCAGCTTGCGCAGCGCCTCTTCATAGGACCCTTTGCCGACAATCTTCAGGCGCGCGTCCGGATATCGCTGGAGGATGTGCGGCATCGCCGCGATCACACGCTGGTGTCCCTTGTAACGCTCGAGCCTCCCCACAGACACAATCTGCGGCGCGCCACGGCGCAACGAAGGCTCCGGAGCCACCCTCGGCATGTGCGAGGCGCCATTGTGGACGACCGCGAACTGTTCCCACGGCAGATTCAACGTGCGCTGAAACCGCTGGGCCTCGTCCTGTGTCACCCCAATCAATCGCGACGCGCGGGCGAGGTAGGGGCGCAGCGCCCGCCACTGCGCGCCCCGGATGAGGCCCCGCCATGCCGTCACATCACCTCCGGCGTGAAAAGTCAGCACATACGGCAGACGCGCACGCAGGGCGGCGCGCATCGCGAGCAAGGGGACGAAAGTATGCGCGCCCTGGCAATGCACAATATCCCACCGTCCGGCGTCAGCGATCACCGTGCGCAAGCCGGGCGCGTAATAGTAGTCGCGCTCCGCTGGGTACGCCGGCACGCGCCGAACGCGAACGCCGTCAATAACCTCCTCAGGCGCGAGCTTCCCACTTGTGTCCGTCGTCAGAACCGTAACGTCCACGCCACGTGCGGCGAAGCGGCGGCTCACCTCGAAGACATGCGTCTCGATCCCGCCCAGATACGGGAAGAATCGAGCCGTGACATACAGCACACGCAGCGGGCGCTCGCCCTGTCGCCCCGAACCCTGTGGCCCGCTCAGTTCATCCGCTCGCATCCAGCTCGTCTTTCCCACAACCTGCCCCTGCCATGCGGCTCTAGCGCGCGCCACAACCGTGGGTAGTGACTTTTTGCATGGGGGATCCGCCCCGCGTGATCGCGCGGATTCCGCTCATTGGCGGCGTCCCGGTTCTCTGGCGCCCGTCTGGCGCTGTCCGCGTTCCCGTTGCGGATGAGCCAGTGATCCCGTCTTGCTGGTCCGCCACACCCCAGTCAGCCTCTGGCGCGCGCCACCAGCGCTCACGCAGCACGGTCAGCGCGATACGAACCCCGTCTCGCGCCGGGCGCAGGTTACTGTCCCCGTGAATGCGCGGCCGCTCATAGCTCGGGACTTCAGCGATGCTCAGGCGGGCCCGCGCTGCCCGTGAATTCAACTGCGCCTCAACCTCAAAGCCCTCACAGTCAATCGGGACGACTTCACTGATATCGCGCCAAAACGCGTTATATCCATAGCAGAAGTCCGTGAAATGGGCGCCGAGGACGAGATTCGCGAACACCGTCAGGAGACGGTTGCCAATATTGCGCGCTCTGGTGAAATCGGCGCTGCCCCCAGATGGAAGATAGCGTGAGCCTTTAACATAATCCGCGCCATCCAGGAGCGCCTGCACAAATCGCGGAATTTCCTGTGGGTCAGTTGACCCATCCGCGTCCATGAGAACCACGATATCACCCCGGCTTGCCGCGATGCCACAGCGTAGCGCATCCCCCTTGCCACGGCCGCTCTGGTGGATGACGCGGACGTTTGGCTCAAAGAGCCTGGCCATCTGGACAGTCGAGTCGGAGGATCGCCCGTCAACGACGATCACCTCAGTCACCAGCGTGGACACGAGAGGCAGCACATAGGGCAGGTTGCGCGCCTCATTGCGGGCGGGAATGATCACGGTGACAGTGGGGGGCGTGACGGCGCCCTCTGCCGTAAGGCGCGCCCGCGTCGGGGGCGCCGCGCGCCCATCCTTTTTCCCCTGAACCGTATGCATGGGCTGTGTCTCGAGCGATTCAACGATCTCACGGAACTCGCCACTCTGGTTACCGTCAAATCTCGTCCCCAACCTGCCACCTCTCACTCACTGCCTCGAACGTCACCGGATCCACGTTCTTGGCGTCACGGGCATCCGGGCGCGCCAGACGCGATGGCGACTGATTGGTAGTCCACGCGCCCGCGACTGGCGTACAACGGATACCCTCAACCAGTACACTTTCCCCTTCACCCACTAGCCTGTCAATGTGGAGGCGCATAAATACCACCGGCGCAAGCGCGACGAACAAGGCGCCGCCCACTCCCAGCGGACGGCGCGCGCGTATCCCTGAAAAACCGGTCTGCACGGCTTGCCTGACGGGACCACAACGATCAGGCGTCCGTGCGCCACACCCGCACATACTGAATATCAAACGACTGCGGCAAAATCGTCGAGGCGTTCGTGGATTCCAGGGCCCCGTCAATTGCCGCGCTCAGGATAAAGTACATCGGCGTGTGCGGAATATTGCTTGTCACCACGCAATCAGTCGCGCCGTCCACCTGCCATTCGATGAGCGTCGCTGTCCAGAGGAGCGTGTACGTATGGTAGCCCGCCGCGTAATTCGGCCCCTGCGCCTCGCACCCAAGCTGACTGGATGGCCAGTGAAAGAAGAAGTGCACCGTCGTAGGCTGGCTTCCCCACGCCTCGAGCATGTCTATCTCATAGGGCGAATACCCTGGTGAGGTTCCTGTTACCGGCAGAAGCCAGGCGGCGGGCCATAGGCCGGAGGTCGTCGAAAGTTTGGCGCGGATATCCACCCGCCCGTACTCAAACGCATAGGTACCCATCGTGGTGACAGCGCCAGAAGTATAGATATAGCCATTCTGCGGCTGTTTTACCGAGATGAGGTGAAGCGCGCCACCGCTCACCCGCACGTTGGCGGGACTCCAGTCCTGATTCGCGTATTGGACACAGCAGCCGACCGTACTTGGGACCATGGTATCAACCGGCTGCCACTGCGAGGTGTTGAGCGTGTTTCCGGTGAACTCCGCATCCCAGACGAGATTCCATCCTGGCAGGGTTGGCCCGCTCCCGGGCGTGAATGTGGCCGTCCGCGTCGGGTGGGTGATGGTTGCGGACACGGACGGCGTTGCTGTGGGAT
>JAKAIY010000127.1 GCA_021814145.1 Chloroflexota bacterium | reverse complement strand
AGCGGTTGCAGCTCTCGGCGCGGGCGTTTCACCGCGCGCTGAAGCTGGCGCGCACGGTCGCTGACCTGGCGGGGGCGGAGGCGCCGCCGCGCCGCCCATCGCGGAGGCGCTGCAGTATAGGCCGAGGGTGGAGGTGGGGTAGCAGGCGCGCCAGTCCTCAGGCGAACTGTCACGCGGATCGGGCCAGCGCCACACCACGCCGCATGACGCCGCATGACGCCGGTTGTCTGGCAAATATCATATCATGTGAGGGTGCTCTCACTCGCTCTGCGCACCGATACCACGCATACGCCGTTGTCCTCACTAGCAGGCGAGAGCGATCAGCGTGAGGAGACCACCATGACACAGCTACCCACCGGCACCGTCACCTTTCTCTTCACCGATATCGAGGGCTCGACGCGCCTCCTCCAGCGACTGGGCGACGCCTACGCGCGCGCGCTGGGCGAGAGCCAGACGCTGCTGCGCGGGGCCTGGGCCGCGCATGACGGCGCCGAGGTCGATACCCAGGGTGACGCCTTCCTCGTCGCGTTTTCCTCAGCGCCACAGGCCGTCGCCGCCGCCGCCGAGGGCGCCCGCGCGCTGGCCAGCCATCCCTGGCCAGACGGCGCCTCCTTGCGGGCGCGCATGGGGCTGCACACCGGAACGGCGCAACTGGTCGGCGGCCACTACATCGGGCTGGACGTCCACCGCGCCGCGCGCATCGCCGCCGCCGGCCACGGCAGCCAGATCCTGCTCTCACAGGCCACCCGCGAGCTCGCCGCGCAGGCTTTACCGGCAGGCTGTGAGTTGCGCGCGCTGGGGGCGCACCGCCTCAAGGACCTGCAGCGGCCCGAGCCGCTCTCCCAGCTCGTCCTGGCGGGGCTGCCCGCCGACTTCCCCCCGCTCAAGTCGCTCGACCTCCACCATAGCAACCTGCCCGTGCAGCCGACGCCGCTGCTGGGGCGTGAGGAGCAGGTGGCGGCGCTCACGGCGCTGCTGCGGCGTGACGGCGCGCGGCTGGTGACGCTGACCGGGCCGGGGGGCATCGGCAAGACCCGCCTCGCCGTCCAGGTCGCCGCCGAACTCATCGAGGACTTCCCCGATGGCGTCTGGTTCGTGCGGCTCTCGCGGCTGGTGGACCCCGCGCTGGTCCTGCCCACCATCGCGCAGACGCTGGGGCTCAAGGAGCAGGGCTCCACCCCGTTCGCCGAGACGCTGCGCGCGCACCTGACGGAGAAGCGCCTGCTGCTGCTGCTGGACAACGTCGAGCAGGTGGTGGCGGCGGCGTCTGAGGTGGCGAGGCTGCTGGAGGCGTGCGCGGGAGTGAAGGCGCTGGTGACCAGCCGCATCCCGCTGCGGCTGCGCGGTGAGCGCGAGTACGCGCTCGCGCCGCTGCCGCTGCCCGAGCGTGGGAGCGGCCAGCTGGCGCGGGAGCTCTCGCAGTACGCGGCGGTGGCGCTGTTCATCGAGCGGGCGCAAGCGGCGCGGGCGGACTTCACGGTGACGGCGGCCAACGCCCCGGCCATCGCCGAGATCTGCGCCCGGCTGGATGGCTTGCCGCTGGCGATCGAGCTGGCGGCGGCGCGGGTCAAGCTGCTGCCGCCTGAGGCGCTCTTGGCGCGCCTCGTCCACAGCCTCACGCTGCTGACGGGCGGGGCGCGCGACCTGGAGGAGCGGCAGCAGACGATGCGGGCGGCCATCGCCTGGAGCGAGGACCTGCTCACCCCGGAGGAGCGGTCCCTGTTCCGGCGGCTGGCGGTGTTCGCGGGCGGCGCGACGCTGGAGGCGGTGGAGGCGGTCTGCCTGGCCCCGACGGGCGCCGAGCCGCTAGACCTGGACGCGCTGGAGGGGTTGGGCGCGCTGGTGGACCAGAGCCTCGTGCAGCAGCGCGCGGAAGAGGGGGAGGACGGCGAGCCGCGCTTCGGCATGCTGCAGGTGATCCACGAGTACGCGCTGGAGCGGCTGGCGGCGAGCGGGGAGACCAGCGGGGAGGCCGAGGCGCTGCGCCGGGCGCACGCCGCCTACTATCTGGCGCTGGCGGAGCGAGCTAAGCCGGTGCTCTTTGGGCCCGAGGAGGGGGTATGGGTGAAGCGGCTGGAGCGCGAGCATGACAACCTGCGCGCCGCGCTCGCCTGGGCGCTCAGCGGGCCGGGGAGTAGCCGGGGAGGTGATCCGGGGGTGGTTCGGGAGAACCGGCGCATGACCTGGAGACCGGGCTGCGACTGGTGGCCGCCCTCGGTAGGTTCTGGTACTTACGTGGCTACTTGCGTGAGGGGTGGGCGTGGGCGGACGCGCTGCTGGCCTGGGCGCCCGCGACGGGGACGGAGGCGGACGGCGCGTCAGCGGGGCTGTGGGCGGCCGCCCTGTTCGTGAGCGGGATCCTGGCCCTCTTCCAGGGGGATCTGGCGGTGGCCGGGCCCAGGCTGGAGGCGGCGCTGGCGCTGGCGCGGGCGGCGGGCGACCAGCAGACCGCCGGGAACGCCCTGAACGGCCTGGGCATCGTCGCTGGGCGGCAGGGTGATTGGGCGCGGGCGGTCGCGCGCTTTGAGGAGTTTCTGGCGCTCGCCCGCGCCCGGGGCGACCGAGGGGGCGTCGCCACGGCGCTGAGCAATCTGGGGGATTGCGCCGTCTTCCAGGGGGACCTGGCGCGGGCGGCGGCCCTGTTCACCGAGGCGCTGGCGCTCGCCCGTCAGGTGGGGGGCCATAGCGCACTCGCCGTTATCCTGCTCAATCTGGGGAGGGTGGCGCGCAAGCGGGGAGCGCTGCGCGAGGCGGCGGCGTACCAGCGTGAGGCGCTCGCGCTGGCGCGGGCGCTGGGGAACGCGCGGGTGTGCGCCGAATGCCTGGAGAGCCTGGCGGCGACGGCTGGAGCGGCGGGGCAGGGGGAGCGGGCGGCGCGGCTGCAAGGGGCGGCGGCGAGCGTGCGGGAGACGCTGGGCGCGCCGCAACCACCAGACGAGCAGACGGAGCTGGAGGAGGCGGTGGCCCCGGCGCGGGCGGCGCTGGGTGAGACGAAGTGGGCCGTGGCGGTCGCGGCGGGTCAGAAGCTGACGCTGGAGGAGGCGATCGCCGAGGCGCTGGATGAAAACGGCTAGAGCGGCTGGTCAAACGCAGCTATCCTGCTATACTGACGTTAGCAAAATCAGGGCTTTCATCCCCCTGCCTTGAGGCAGGGGGATGAAAGCCCTGTCGCCCGCAGGCGACGCCAACGGTACTACTAGTTGTCACGCCGCTATCTATTGTTGTATACAGCCTGCATGAAAGACATGCGCAGCAACAACAACGTCGTCTACATCTGCCGGTATCATGTGGTGTTCTGCCCGAAATACCGACGCAAGGTGTTGACGCCGCCAATAGATGAACGGCTCAAGACTATCCTTGCCGAGCAGATTGAACGCTGGGGGCAAGACCTCATTGAGTTGGAGGTCATGCCTGACCACGTTCACCTGCTCGTCGGGTGTGACCCGCAATTCGGGATTCACCGGCTGGTGAAGCTCCTGAAAGGGCATTCGTCACATGCGCTACGCGCCGAGTTCCCCGCGCTGAAGCGGCGGCTCCCGTCGCTGTGGACGAACTCCTACTTTGTCAGCACGGTGGGCGGTATGACACGCGAAACGTTGAACCGCTACGTGGAAAGCCAAAAGGGACGCTGAGTCGTGGACGACTGGGACGAACCAACGACCCGCAAGAGCTACACGTACAAGCTCAAGCCGGCGCCCGAACAAGAGCGCCAGCTTGAGCGTACCCTGATGCTCTGCCGCCACATCTACAACGCCGCCCTTGGCGAGCGCCGGGAAGCGTGGCGCCTGCGCGGCGTCTCGGTCAACTACTACCAGCAGAAGGCCGAACTGCCCGGCATCAAAGAGGCCATGCCCGAATATGCTGAGGTCAATAGCCAGGTCTCGCAGGACGTGGTCTTGCGGGTCGAGCGGGCGTTTCAAGCGTTCTTTCGCCGCGTGAAGGCGGGTGAAACAGCAGGCTATCCCCGCTTTCAGGGGCGCCACCGCTACCACTCCTTCACCTATCCGCAGGTAGGTGAACATAGGTGCGCGCGGCTGGATAACGGCTTTCTTGTCCTGTCGAAGATTGGCCGTATCGCCGTCCGCTGGTCGCGCCCGCTGGAGGGGACGCCCAAAACCGTCACGATCTCGCGTGAGGCGGACGGCTGGTACGCGATCATCTCCTGCGCCGGTGTCCCTGCCCAGCCCTTGCCGCCCACGGGCCAAGAGACCGGCATTGATGTGGGCCTCAAGGTGTTTCTCATCACCGCGGATGGTGAGACGGTGGAGAATCCGCGCCACGAGCGCAAAGCAGAGAAGAAGCTCGCTAAGGCGCAGCGGCGCGTCAGCCGCCGCCAGCAGGGCAGCAAGCGGCGCGGCAAGGCGGTGGGCTGGCTGGGCAAGGCGCACCAGACGGTGAAGCGCCAGCGCCGCGACTTCCATCACAAAACGGCGCTGAACCTCTTGCGCCTGTACGACACCATCTATCTCGAAGATGTGCGGGTCGCCAACATGGTACGGAATCACCACCTCGCCAAGTCCATCGCGGACGCGGGCTGGGCGCGGTTCCGCGCCATCCTCGAAGCCAAGGCAGCATGCGCCGGGCGTCGGGTGATTGCCGTGCCACCCGCCTATACCTCGCAGGATTGTAGCGGCTGTGGGGCGCGCATCCCCAAGAGTCTGAGTGTGCGCACCCATGTCTGTACGTCCTGCGGCCTCGTGCTCGATAGAGACGAGAACGCGGCGCGCAACATCCAATGGGCCGGGCAGGCCCTTCGGGGAGTCGTGGCGTAGGCTGCGGCAGTGAACCGAGAATCCCCCGGCTTCAGCCGTGGGGAGTGTCAACACCTGGATGGCGCCTGGCGGGTTCGAGGCGATTCTGCCGGCGACGGATGGGCCTGACGCGACAACATCGCAGGTGTCCGGGACCATCAGCACCAGTTTGACGAGCACATCGCCAAATGGAACCTACTGGATGCAGGTCGCTACAACCTCACCAACCGCTCTGACAGCGCAAGCGACGGTCGTGAAGAGCTGTTAGACGGCGACTTCGCCACAAGAGGGGACAGCGAACGGGTGGCCCTGGAAGAGCGCGCGAGAAAGGCTGGATCGCGGGGATGCGCTGGGCGGCAAGACGCGCCTGGCGCCAACGCGCCCGTGTTTTCTACCGAGAAGGTCATGATGGCGTTTGATCGCGACGGTCCTGGTCGCGCCGGAGCCAGAGCGAGATGCGCGTAGGCTGCATCGTTTCTTCGACGGCGTGGACCAGGTGTTCGCTCAGGCTGGTGAGGTCAACCTCGGTGCGCAACGTGGTGGTGAACGCCGCCAGAACTTTTCCCGCATCATACTTGCGCCGGTAGAAACGGCGGTCAATGAAGGTCTGTATGCGGCGCCGGAGAGGGTTGAACAGCGCAACGATCAGCAGCGTCGAGCCGGCAATCACCAGCGGTGAATCGCCGAGCTGCGGCTGGGTGAAGGTCTGGGTGAGACCCCGCGCCAGGAGGATACTCCCTACATAGGCGAGCGACAGGACAGCGGTCAGGGTCCCATAGACCAGGGTGCGGTTGATGACGGTGTCTATGTCCCATAAGCGATAGCGCAGGATCGAGAAGCCCAAGCCCAGGTACAGGATAGCCGCGGGAAGCAGCAGCGTCAGCGCCGGCGCGAATACCTGATAGGGCGATCGCGCTGGCAAGACGCTCGACAGGGTGCTTCCAACCGCATACACGATGAACCAGGCCACCGCCGCGTACACCACCCACTTCGTCTGCTGGCGTTGCGTGGCGTCAAACACGCGCCGATACCGGTAGACGATGACGAGCAGCGCTCCACCAAAGATCACCACGGTTTCTAACAGGTAGACCACGCCTCGCAGCGTTCTTGCTGTCTGGTCGGTGGAAGATAGCGATTGCATGGAGGGTTGGAGAAAGGCCGCGATCCAGAACAAGAGGATAATCCAGGACCAGCGCGGCGCCAAACGGCCCGTCGGGAAGGTCAGGAGAAACGCCCCGAGTCCAATCCATTGCGCGGCTGAGTTGGCCGTGAGCAGGACGCTGAACAACGGCGATGGAGGGGTGGGCGCCCAGAGGCCGGAGAGCGAGTTACCGACGCCATTGGCGCCAAGCAGGATGAGGAACAGCGCGACGAACAGGCCCATCCATTCATCGGACTTGCGCCAGAAGAGCAGGAGGCCAATCCCCCAGGGCAGCAGGGACACGAGCACATTCAACGCCACAAAGCAGGCGGCATAGGCGCTCAGCGAGAGACCCCACTGGGTCAGCGTCAGGGCGGAGGTGGCCGCCAGCTGCCCTAAATCAGTCGAACAGTCCACCTGGTTTGGAAGCGCGCACACGGCGCTCACCGTCTGGTAGTACGCGGGGATGCTCGCCGCCATGTTCGCCAGCAGGAGCAGCGCGCATACAAGCCATGCGCCGCGCAGCGCAGGCAGCCAGCGCCGGGGGATGCGCCCGGAAGACGCGCGAGACAGAGGCGTGGCTGGCGCTGGTGTGGTCAACCTATCGGGCGATGATCGCACGGCTGCGCTCCTTTGAGGAAGGCGGAATCAGGGGGAGCGCCGCGTGGCGGCAGAACGGTACGCGACGCCCCGGGATGTGTCGCTGTCATCTCATGGGGTATTATGGCCGAGGCGCCGTCCCGAGATCGTCACGAAAAGCGTTACGAGGCGCCAGGCTCCGGGTCGTTTTGATCGCTCCGGCTATCCGCACAACGCATTCCAGTCATCAACTCCCGGGTTTGGGTGAGGCTGGTGGAATCCGGCCAGCGGATGCGAACGGAGGGCGCACGCGCGCTACCGCTGGAGTGGATTGATCGCGGTTGAGGTGGTGGACGCAAGGAGCGTTGCGGGCATATATAATGCGCTGAAGGAATGTGGCGAGCGTCGCTGGGTGATGATGGGAGCGATCGCGTGTGAGGCGGCGACGACACCGGGGGGTGTATGGCTGAGAGAATCCACGCCCGCGCGCCGGATACGCTGCCACGTCCGCTGACGAGTTTCATCGGGCGGCGGCAGGATATTAGCGCGCTCAGCCAGAGCCTGGCCTCCACGCGGCTGCTGACGCTGGTGGGCGCCGGCGGCTGCGGCAAAACGCGCCTGGCGCGCGAGGTGGCGGCAACCTCACTGGACGCCTGGCCCGACGGCGCCTGGTGGGCTGATCTGGCGCCCATCTCCGATCCCGCGCTCATCATCCAGGCGCTGGCTACCGCCTGCCAGGCTGGCGAGAAGTCGGGTGAGGCGCTGCGAGACACGCTGGTCGCGCGACTCGCCCCAATCCACAGCCTGCTCATCCTCGACAATTGCGAGCACCTCATTGAAGCCTGCGCCCAGGTCGCGCAGGCGCTGCTCACCGCCTGTCCCGCGCTGACTATCCTGGCGACCAGCCGCGAGCGGCTCAATATCGCGGGCGAGGCTGTCTACACTGTGCCGACGCTGGGCCTGCCTGACGTTTCGCCTGGCCAGATCACCACCTCCGCCGGGCTCGACGCCGTTCGCCAGGCTGATGCCGTTCAGCTCTTCATGGAGCGGGCGGCGGCGGTCTCGCCCGCGTTCACGCTGGACGAGACAAGCGCGCCAGCGGTGGTGGCCATTTGCCACCGTCTCGATGGCCTGCCGCTGGCCATTGAACTGGCGGCGGCGCGCGTGCGTGTGCTCTCGCTGGAGGACATCGCCGAACGGCTGACCGCGGCCACGCATCTGCTGACCGGCGGCAGCCGCACGGCGGCGCCACGCCACCAGACCTTGCGCGCGACGCTGGACTGGAGCTACGCGCTGCTGCCTGAGGCGGAGGCGCTGCTGTTCCAGCGGCTGGCGGTCTTCGCGGGTGGGTTCACGCTCGAAGCGGCGGAGGCGGTGGGAAGTGGCGCGGGCGTTGAATCCGCTGATGTCCTGGACCTGCTGGGCCATCTCCTCGACAAGTCGCTGGTGACGGTCCAGCGCGAGCAGGACACCCCGGATGGGGGCGCCCGGCGCTACCGGCTCCTCGAAGTGTTGCGGCAATACGCTGAGGAGAAGCTTACCGCGTCGGGCCAGGCGGAGGTGGTCCGCGCCCGCCACCGCGACTACTTCCTCGGGCTGGCCGAACGCGCCGAGCCGGAACTGGAAGGGCCCGCGCAGCTCCGGTGGCTGAACCGGCTGGAGCAGGAGCATGACAACATCCGCGCCGCCCTGGGGTGGGCTATCGGGCGGGCGCGTGATGACTCCGCCGCCCGGCTGGCGCGTGGCGTGTGGCGGTTCTGGGGCGTGCGCGGCTATCTCAGTGAGGGGCGCCGCTGGCTGCGCGAGGCGCTGGAACTGGTCCCGGAGCGCGTCCCCACGCGCGCCCGCGCGCTGCTGGCGCTGAGCATCCTGTCCTTCTACCACGAGGGCTACAGCGCCGCCATCGCGCCCTCCAGTGAGGCGCTGGCGATCTACCGCGAGCTGGACGATATGAAGGGGCTGGCGACCGCGATCCTCAATATGGGAGTTCTCGCGCTCGATCACGGCGACTACGCCCAGGCGATGGCCTGTTTCGAGGAAAGCCTGCCGTTGTGTTCGCGGGTGGGCTATGCGCATGGCGCCGTCCTCTCACTCAGTTCGATGGGGCAGGCCGCGCTGAATCTGGGCGAGTACGCGCGGGCGCAGGCGCTGGAAACGGAAAGCGTCGCGCTGGCGCGCGCGTCGGGCGACATCCGCAACATCGCCGGGACCCTGACTGATCTGGGTGTCACATTCCTGGCGCAGGGCTTGTATGCGGAGGCGCTGCCCCATTTCGAGGAGAGCCTGGCGCTCCGCCGTCTGCATGGCGACAAGGGCGGCGCGGCCCATACGCTGCTGTACCTGGGCCGTGTCGCGCTGGCGCAGGCGCGGCCCGCCGACGCGAGCGCGCACTTTCAGGAGTCGCTGGCGCTGCGGCTGGCGATTGGCGATCTGGAGGGGCAGGCCGCCGCGCTGGAAGGGCTGGGCGCGCTCGCGGCGCATGCGGGCGATGGCGCGACCGCCGCGCGCCGCTTCGGCGCGGCGATGGCCACGCGCGAGCGCGCCCGCGCGCCGGTTCACGCGCTCGACCGCGCCTTCACCGAGCGCTGGATCGCCGTCGCGCGCGACTTGCTGGGCGAGGAGACATTCGCCTGTGAACTGGACGCTGGCCGCGCGCTCTCGCCTGAAGCCGCCGCCCGCGCGCCGGACGCCGGCCGCGCGCCTGTGGCCGCCACGCCCGCTCTGGTGGATGGCCCGGCTGATCGCCCGCGTCCGCCAGACGTGGGACGTGCGCCGCGCCCGCCGGTGGCGCTGCGCATCGCCGCCCTTGGCGCGGCGCGCGTCTATGTCCAGGGCGAGCCGCTGGCGCCCACTGACTGGACCTACAGCAAGGCCCGCGAGTTGCTCTTCTTCCTGCTGGCGCATGGCCCGGCCACCAAGGCGCAAGCCGGCCTGGCGCTGTGGCCAGACGCGGACGCCGCCCATGTGCGCCAGCAGCTGCACCCCGCGCTGCATGCTCTCCGCCGGGCGCTGGGCGACCCAGCGTGGGTGCTCTTTGAGGGCGGGCGGTATCGCTTCAACCGTGAGCGGCCCCACAGCTATGATGTCGCCGCTTTTGAGACGGCGCTCGCCCAGGCGCGACAGGCGCTCGCACGCGCGCCGGACGCGCCGGACGCGCGGGAGCGGGCCATTTCGCTGCTGGAGGGCGCCATGCGCATGTACCACGGCGACTTTCTCGCGAGCGAAACGGGCGAAACGGGCGATACCGCTGGCGAGTGGGTAGCGACCTACCGCGCCGGGCTGCGCCAGCGCTGGCTGGACGCGCTCGCTTTGCTCGCCGCGCTCTATGTCTCGGCTGGCGAGCACGCCCGCGCCGTCACGGTCTACCGCCGCCTGATCGAGGCTGACCCCTACCAGGAGCAGGCGCATCGCGCGCTGATGCTGCTGCTGGCGCGTCTGGGTGAGCGCGCCCAGGCGCTGCGCCACTTCGAGTCGCTCACCCGGCTGCTGCGCGATGAGCTGGCGACGGAGCCCGCGCCGGAGACGGCGGCGCTCGCCGAGGCGCTACGCAGTGGGGCGGCGCTCTAGACCTCCACCCGCTTGCGCGCGTTTCCACGAGTTTCCACGAGTTTTCGCGCGGCGACCGCGTACAAGCGCCAGTACAAGCGGCGCCGCAAGCGGTGGCGCCAGCGGGCGCCCGTACACTGCTCTCCAGAAGCCGGTGGCGACGCGATGACGCCCGATCTGATGGGCGGACGCGCTCCGGCGGACGCAATGGAGGACAGACCCATGACGATGACCGAGACGGTGCGCGCATTGCTGTCAGCTATCGAGGCGCAGCGGTGGGATGAGGCGCGCGGATACCTGGCGGACGACTTCACGTTCAGTGGCGC
Source organism: Chloroflexota bacterium (assembly GCA_021814145.1). Lineage (GTDB taxonomy): Bacteria > Chloroflexota > Ktedonobacteria > Ktedonobacterales > JADMIN01 > JAKAIY01. The sequence goes on along the minus strand of JAKAIY010000127.1, from coordinate 749 downwards.
GACGCCCCAGCCGGTCGGCGCCGACGCCTGGCTCGCGGTGCACAAGGCGTTCGCCGCCGCGATGCCCGACTTCAGCTTCAACGCCAGCGACATCCGGGAGGAGCAGGGCGGCGTGCGCCTGCGGGTGCGGCCGTCAGGCACGCAGACGCGCGAGCTGGCGCTGCCGATCCCCGGCATCCCCGCCATCGCGCCCACCGGCAAGCGCGTCCAGCTCATGGCGGAGGATTGCACGTGCGCGTTCCGTGGCGACAAGCTGGTCTCTTACCATGTCCATGAGACCCCGGGAGGTGGCGTCAAGGGCATCCTGGCGCAGCTGGGCGTCGCCATTCCGACCGCGTAGCGGCAGGGCGGTTGAAACCGAGCCTGAAGGCGGCTCCCGCCGCCACCAAACCCGCCTGCGCGGGTCCCCGTCCCACAAACCAATACAGGAGGGGGCGTCCGCGCAGGCGGCAGCGTGCGCTCATGGCCGCGCCACGCCAGGACGACGGGCGCGACAGGCTATAGCCATCGCGGCGTTCTGGAGCTGGCCGAAGGGCTGCCACTGGATGACGCGCTGGTGATCCTGGAGCGCGTCTGCGCGCGGGCCGGGCAGTCCTACCGGCTGGCGCTCTGCCTGGCTGTGGAGCGATTCATGAAGCCGCAAATGGCGCGCAAGGCGCAGCTCGTCCGCACGCTGTTCGCCGAGCTGGAGCGGCTCAGTAGCGCCCTCTGGACGCTCGGCGAGATCGCGCGCGCCGTGGACCAGCGCA
>JAKAIY010000126.1 GCA_021814145.1 Chloroflexota bacterium | reverse complement strand
CAGCTCAAGCCCCCCACCGACGCCCTCGATGGCCTGGTCGCGGGCCTCGTCGGCGCCCGCTGGCGCCCCACCTACCAGCTCACCCTCCCCGAGCGGCTGGAGCAGCTGCGCCTCGGCGCCGGGCGCGACCACGCCCGCCTCACCTGGGCCGTCCACAAGGCCGCCCGCCTGGGCGTCGTCACCCGCCCGGCGGAGTCCGAGGCCGACCTGCGCCGCTGGTATCCGCTCTACCTCGAGACGATGCGCGAGGTCTTCGTGCCGCCGCGCCCCTACGCCTTCTTCGCCGCGCTCTGGCGCCTGCTCCAGCCCCAGGGCCTGCTGCGCCTGCTCCTGGCCGAGCGCCACACCGCCGCCGGCGTCGAGCTGCTCGCCGGCTCGCTGTTCCTGATGTACGGGCAGACCGTCTTCTATGCCTTCAACGGCCGCCGCCGCGATGACCTCGCCTACCATCCCAATGACATCCTGCAGTGGCAGGCCATTCACGACGCCTGCGCCGCCGGCTTCCGGCGCTACGACCTGGGCGAGGTCACCAGCAGCCATTCCAGCCTCGCCGCGTTCAAGAGCAAGTGGGGCGCGACCCCGCGCTGGCTCTACCGCTCCTACTACCCGGCTCCGCGGGAGACGGAGATCAGCGTCATGGAGTCGGAGAGCTGGGCCGGGAGCCTGCTGCACGCCACCTGGAAGCGGCTGCCGCTGGGTGCCACTGCCGCGCTGAGCGGCTGGGCCCACCGCTACTTCTGAGCCTGCGGTCCCACGCGCCACACCCCGCAGAACAGGCGCATCACCTATGACACAGTCGCCAACCAGTCGCGCTTCTCCGCCCACTCCGGCGACGGCGCCGTGAGCCGTGAGCCGTGGGCTGCGTGATCGGGCGCCGCGAAAGGGCGCACGCGCCCGCGTGTCATCGGCTAGTCAAGTCGCGGGCGCGGCTGGCTTTCACCACGCTTCAGAGACTCCCTGGCGGCTGGCCGCGCCCGCTTGGGCCGCTACCTGCTCTTGCCGGGCTGGCGTGTAACGGCGCACCTCCAGGATGCGCAGGAAAAAGTCCTGAATCGTCACCGAGTCTACATCACCCGTGATCGAGAGCGCCGCCCGCTTTCCATCGGGCCACAGGCTGATCCGCGCCAGAGGCGCCGCGCCGCGCTCGATGTCGTGGACCAGCGCGCTCGCCGCCTCCTGCCGCTCGCGGCGTGTCCGCCCCAATCCCTCGGGCCGGTCCACATACACCGCGTAGCCCGCCGCTTCGCCAGCCACCGCCCGCACGACCGGGTAACCCTGCTCGCTCAAGATCTCCTCGACACTGGCGGGCGTGCGCGGCGAGATCGCCACCCCGGGGAATACCGCCGCGTTCATCTCACAGCGCTGGCCCGGCGCCAGTTGGTCGCCGTCCGGCCACCCTATCATGTCCGCGCCCGATACAGCGCCATTCCGCACGATTAGCGACGCCCGTTGAGAGCCCGTCAGTGTCACCTTCCAGCGTCCCGTATCTACTGGCGCCACCTCAATGGTCGTCGCCGCCCGCTCGCGCCACCAGACCGCGATATCACCGAGGCGCGCCATCCAAACCGGCAGTGATTGTCCGCTCGCCGTCGCCAGTAGCCGGTCAAGCGCCTCACGCGCCAGCGCGCCGCGCTCCGGGTGCAGGTTTAGCACATACACCCCTCCTGCGGCATAGACCCGCCGCATGATCTCGCTCCAGATTTCGCCAACCTGGCCAGTAGGCAGCCGCAGCCGGTCGAAGAGCATCTCATCATCCGGGATACTGGTGGGGATACGCAGCAGCCCGTCCTCAGTGTGCGGACGCAGGTTGTATTCAGTGTAGGGAATCGCCTGGAACAGATCCAGCGAGCGGCGCAAGCTATCCGCCAGTGCGGGCGGCAGTGTCGCCGGGTCAATCACATCGTGGATGACCGCCTCGTTGCTATCATAAACAAATCCCAGTTCCCGAAACGCCGCTAGCGAGTCCTCGTTCCAGCCCAGATAGGGGTTCCGGAACCCCTCGAAGCTGACCTGCTGGCGGCGGAAAAGCGCTGCCGCCTCGCTAATCTGCGCCACCTGCTCACGCTTTGGCAGCGCGCGATAGTCGTTGTGGACATAGCCGTGTACGCCTATCTCCACACCCATGCGCTGCGCCCGCCGGATGAGGCTGGGACTCCGTTCCAGCACAGCGGCGGGGACAAAAAACGTCGGAGCGGAGCCATACGGGCGCAGCGCCTCGATTATCTCCTGAAATGAACGCCTCGTCCGTCCCTCTGTCAGCCCGAAGCGCGTGAAGACTGTCCATAGCCGCCGTCCAAACGCCGCGCCGCCTTTTGTCTTCATCGAATAGGCTACAAGGTTCATGCTTGTCATCACCTCCACACCGATATCGCGCATCCTCCGCTCATGCCGCCGCGAGCGGGGTCAATCTCAGCAACAGGAAGCGGGCCATCTTACTCAAATAGCGGTCGGTAGCGTATCTGGTAGCTGGGGTCACGCAGCGCCCGCTCACCGACCTGCCGCGCCGGGACGCCGCCAACAATCGCGTAGGGCGGCACATCGCGCGTCACGACCGCGCCCGCCATCACTATCGCGCCCTCGCCAATCGTCACTCCCGCCTGAATGATCGCCCGCGACCCAATCCACGCGTAATCACCGATCACAATTGGATAGAACGCCGCCAGGAAGTCGGGGTCATTTATCCCGTGCGTGCCGGTCACCAGCCAGACCCCCGCTGACACGCTCACCTGCCGCCCGATGGTTAGCCCACCCGTTGTATAGAGCAGGCACCCTGCGTTGATGACCGTCCCCGCGCCGATTGAAACGAGTTTTCCACTCTCCCGCAATCCCGCCATCTGCACCTTCTGCCCCAGCAGGATGCTCGCCGTCGGGTCCAGTGACCAGCCTAGCGCCCGCCGATACCACCAGTGGCGAATGGTAAAAGACGGGATATGCGCGATTATGTGATTCGTCGCGTATTTAATCGCGGCCCGCGCCACATCACGCGCCTGGCTGGCGACCCCCGCGCGCGCGGACGCTCCAGATGACGTGCTGTTCGCTCCGTCAGTAGATGCACTGTGCCGCTCGGTAATCATCCAGGGTTCCTCCCGCTCACTGCTGATACTGGAGACACTGGCCTCGCTCTGCCCTGAACAGCGCGTCATGCCAAACCTTCGCTCCGTGAAACGCGTAACGTTCAGGCGAGGTGTATCGCCACGCGACGCGCGCGGTGAGACCGCCCGCCTGGCGCTCCAGTGCGCCGGCCACGCGTGGAAGCGGGCATAGCGCGCGAGCCAGCCCGTGTGACCAGTCGCGCCCGCTCAGCGGGCCGGCTTGACGCATAGAGTTCCGCGAGCGGCGTCGAGCGCGACGAGCTGGCGCGCGCAGCGACGCGCGGGGCGATAGCCACATGAATCGCGGATATTGGATCGCTGGCTTCGAGCGACTCAACCGCGACCACTTCACGGCCGGTCTTGCGGCGAATCGCCTCAACTAACGCCAGCGCATCCTCGCGCGGAACCAGTCGCATCACCAGCCCTGTCAAGGTGTATGTCACCACGGCGGCAGGCAGGATGACCCAAATCGTGAAGTGGCTCAGCGCCAGGATGACCAGCGCCATCGCCCCGCTCGCGGCGAACGCCTTCGTCAGAGTCGGCAGACTGCCCCAGGGAATGAGATTACGCGGAATCGCGATCAGCCCCATCACCAGCAGCGCCAGCTCGGTAATCGAGGTCACAGCCGCCGCCGCGGCTTCGTGGTAACGCGGTATTAGCCACAGGTTCAGGCTGACATTCAAGACGAGCGCGACCGCCGCCATCCAGACCAGTGATTTCTCGTGATGTCGCGTGATGATGATGCTGCTCATGACTGAGTTGATATAGAGCAAGATCAGGCCAGGGGCCAGCGCTTCCATCACCGTGACCGTAGGCCCGAACTCATCATGGTGATAGAGAAGGCCCACGATCGCGGGCGCCGCCATCCCCAGGCCAGTCGCCAGCGGCATACCGCAGATCAGGAGAAAATTCGTGGATTTCTCAATCGCTATCCGGTAGGCCTTTGCGTCATTGGTAGAGAGCCGCGCCAGCATTGGATACATCACGGCGGACATAATCACGCCGGGCAAAAAGATCAACGTATCGAAGATCTTGTACCCCGCTCCGTACAGGCCCACGACCACATCACCGTCCAGCGCGCCAAGCAAGACCGTATCTATCCGGTAATAGATGACCCCCAGCGCGCCGTAGAGCAGGAACGGCACGCTTGTCCGCACGAGCTCACGCGCCGTCGCGCGATCGAGCGCGAACGTTGGTCGCTCCAGACGGTAGAACCAGGCCGCCTGCCATAGTGCGTTTAACAGCGCGCCTATAAGTAGCACGCTCGCTACCGGGATGACATCAACGTGCAGGAACCTCAGCAGCAGGTAGGCGACGATGGTGTCGAGGATCTTCTCTATCACTGAACCAATGACCGGCACGAAGTTACGGTACACAGCAGTGTGCATCGCCGAGAATACCGAGCCAATTGAGGTGATTAACAGCGTTAGCCCGCTCAATCCAACCACTATCTGTTCCACCAGGCTATAGTGGAGCAGCGTCACCAAGACAAGAAGCGCGATGGACAGCAGCGCCCATAACACTACCTTCAGGAGCAGCGCGTTGGATACGTAGCGGGACGCGCGATGGGGGTATTGCGCCACTTCGCGGACGAGTTGCTGATTAAAACTGAACTCCAGCGGGAAGCCGACCAGCCCGGTCAGTGTGACAGCCAAATAGAGCTCGCCGAATCCATTAGCGCCGAGGAACCGCCCGTAGACCATCGTCAGCAGCAGCGTCGAGATCCACGTGATAGCCTGGCCGCCGAATGAGATCAGCGTGTTGTTTACCACAATTCGCAGGCGACCACGCCCGTCGCCCACACGCTGACCCTGGCTGGTAGATGCTTCGATCATGCTGGGCGTCTGCTCAGTGACATCCGCGCGCATCAGCCGTGTTCTTTCGTCTTTTATATGAATGTTGGGGAATGATGGGCAAGGTAGCGTCAGGAACAATCGGGAAGCCCCGTGAGCCTGATGAAACCAGAGAGAAGCATATCAGTCCGATGTGGACAGCCGATTGCGGCTGCGGTAGAAATGCTGTCGCGACGGAGGCCTCACGTGTAGAGTTCACGAAAACCTGGATCAGAAACGAGGCTATAGGCGCATCCGCCGCGCTAGCCACGCTCTCGCCAGGCCAGGGAATATCACGCGCCACGCCTATGTCTACCCTACATACACCTCGCGCCGATAAGCGATACAAATCGTACACAACAAGCGATACTGCGTCATGGGGGGCGATGCGATATGATGATGCCGCGTGTGCGCTGGAAAGCGATAAAGCTACCACGCCAAGTCACGGAATAACGGGTGTTCCGCACACGGATATTTTCTACTAAGGAGAGCGTCTGACATGCGACGAACGCTAGAACTGGCCTTCCGCCATTGGGCGCAGGTCACCGCGCTTCTCATCATTCCCATTCTGGTAGCGCTCGCTATCGCATGGGTCCAGCCACGCCAGTATGAGGCGAGCGCGACACTCTGGGCGCTTCAACGCTATTCCATCATTGGCGCCACCGGCCCTGAAGCGGATCTCACCGCCACGCCGGCTACCACCCAGGCGACCGCGGTCGCGGAACTGCTGCAGACGCGAAGCTTTGACCTGGCCGCCGCCAAAGGGACTGGCCTCGCTTCCACATTCGACGCCGCCACGCGCGCTAACCAGAGCAAACTGGACGACGCAATCCAGCAGGAGCTCTCAACCAAAGTCACCGCGACTCCGGTTGGATACAACCTCTTCCAGATCATCTACGACAATAAGGATCCCAAGATCGCCCAGCAAGTGATCACCGCCGTCGTGGACCAGTTTGGCGTAGTGGCGACAGGGTTCTCGTCCGCGGAAGCCAAGCGGCTGATTCAGGCTTATCAGACAGAACTGGCGCCGGCGACAAAGAACGCCTACGCGGCGAGTCAGGCCGCGGCGAACTATCTGGCGGCGCATCCGCACGCTACCGCGCAAAATGACCCAACCTACAGCCAGTTGCTCCTGGAGGCTCAGGGCGCACAGACGAATATGAGCAATATTCAGGGCAACATCACCCAGCTCAATCTGGAGCTCGTCACGGTCGCCAGCGGTAGCTCGGCGCTCTATAGCGTCGTTGACCCACCCAATGTCAACAGCCAGCCCGTCTCACGCGTAAAGACACTGGCGCTCGGCGGAGGCATTGGCGTGGGGGTTGGGCTACTCGCCGTGACGCTCCTTCTCGTGACGCTGACGCGGCGAGACCGGTCCGCATATACGCCAGAAGACCTGACGCGTATCACCAATCTCCCCATAGCGCTTGAGTTGCCGAGGCTCACCCCGGCCTTCATCACAGCCAGCTTGCGGATTCACCCCGCGCTACCAGCGCGAGCGGGTATCGCCCGCGAGTGAGAGAGTAGGCGTCCGGCGATCCACACACATGACAGGGATGAAACGGAATCTATTAGGGAGCAGGTGCACAAGTGCCACAAGTATCGCGTATCGCGACAACAGTCGCGGAATTATTCGCACGCAATTTAACGCAGGAAGCGGTTTCGGGCGTCATCCAAACGAACCGTGAGGAAACGACAGGGGAGAGCGTGGCGGCGAACCAGCATGCGAAAAACGCCCTTACGCGCATTCTTCCTCAGAAGGCCAAACGAGGCTTGAGTCCCCAACGTGGGAGGGAAGCCGCCAGCGAAGATATCAGCCCTAACGATCCGCGCGTGCGGCTGCTTCGCAATCAGTGCCTGAAGCTGAGCCTGAGCCTGTTCAACCGCGCCCAGCGCGCCACGCGCAGCCTCGGCTTCACCAGCGCTATTTCTGGTGAGGGCAAGACCTTCCTGGCGACGCTCGCCGCATCCGCGCTCGCTGAGCGCGCCCATCGCTCCGTCACACTCGTGGATTGCAACTGGGATGCCCCTACCCTCCACGAGCGCTTCGACATACCCAATACGCCAGGGCTGGCGGAGTGGCTGCGCGATGAGTGCGAACTGGCGGATATCCGTCACGTCATCACTCCCTATCTGACTGTGATACCAGGTGGCGACGCTTCGCAGGACGCGCTGGCGCTGGCCGAGCGTTTTCGCGCCGTCGGCGCTCAGGCGCTCCTGGCTACGCCTGAAGAATTGCTCATCGCCGATCTTCCCGCTGTGCTGACTTCCGACTATGGCGCGCTGCTCCCTCAATTGCTGGACTCCGTGCTGCTGGTGGTCCGCGCTGGCGTCACACAGGACACCTACATCGCCGAAGCGAGCCGCGAGTTGGTGGACTCGCCGGTGGAAGGAGCCATCCTCAACGCGACGCGCAGCTCCATCCCGCGCTGGCTCCAGCGCCTGCTCTAACGCGCTAGTCGTGACGGAGGCAATGCCATGAAGACCATTGCGGCCATGATGGGGGGCGTCCTCGTGCTCGCCCTCTTCGCGCGCGAGTTCAACTGGCGTGTGCGCGGCCTCCTCTTCGCAGGGCTGATCGCCATGATCGCCATACTCATTGTCTTCGGTTAGCCCACATCCACGCCCGCGCGCGACCATACCGCTCACCCGCAGCGCTCCCGAGGCGCTCCAATCACTGAGGTTCACTGAGGTGGAGAACGTGCGAACCGCGCCACATCCAGCCTTTCGCCTCACCCAGGCGCCGCTGGCCATCCCGCGCCTCAAGCGTGAGACGCACAGCGCCGAGCGCTGGCTCTTCCTTGCCGCGATCGCCCTGACGGTAGCGCTGACGCCTGTCATGATCTTCATGCAGCTACAGGTGGGATTTGGGCTTGCGCTCGGCCTCCTGATCGCCAGCATCCTGGTCGTCATCGTGTTCTTCTGGCCCGTCGCGGGTATCTATACTATGGCAATCTGCGCTGTCGTCGTGGAAGAGGGCAGCCTGCCATATCCAATCATCACCGATCATCTGTATGTCTTCTACTGGCCTGTAAGTCTCCAGGGGCTTCCAGAGCGTCCTATCGGCTTCCTGGCGCTGTTCGTGCTCCTCCTGGTCGTCGCGCGAAACCTAGCCGGACGCATAGGCGCTCCCGTCAAGCTCGGCCCACTCTTCTGGCCCTTCGCCATCTTCCTCGCTTGCGTCGCCATCGGCGTCATCCATGGCCTCACCAGCGGCGGCGACGCGCGCATCATCGTCTTGGAAGTCCGGCCTTTCTGGTATCTCTTCATCACCTACCTGCTCGCCTATAACCTCGTTACCCACAAGCGCCATGCGATCGGCCTGCTCTGGATCACTGTCATTGGCACGTTCTTCAAGGCGCTCCAGGGAACGTACATCGTCTTTGGTCCTCTCCACGGTCATATCTCAGGCTTGAATGACATCATGGCGCACGAGCAGTCCTTCTTCTTCGTGCTTGTCCTGCTCATCATTCTGCTCAGTCTTATGCTAGAGCGCATGCGTCCGCTCATGTGGGTTTCCCTGCTCTCGACGCCGTTCCTGTTGATCGCGCTGGTAGCCAACGACCGCCGCGCTGATTATGTCGCCTTCCTCATTGGTCTGGTGGGCGTGTGGCTCTTCGCCATCGTTCTGCGCCCTGAACGGCGCAAAGCGCTCATCACGGCGGGCCTCATCTCCGTTGTCCTGTTCAGCGGCTATGTGATCGCGTTCCGAAACTCCGCCGGATCACTCGGCTCAGTCGCTACCGCCGTGGTATCCGTCTTCCATCCCAGCTCTGCCGATCAGCGCGACTTCGCTTCCAATCTCTACCGGTACTTCGAAGATTACGATCTGAAATACACCGAAAAACAAAGCCCGATCATTGGCTACGGTTTCGGCAAGCCCTTCCTCCAGCCGCTTGTCCTGCCCAACATTCTCGAGCTCGACCCGTATTATCTCTACATCCCCCATAACAACATCCTGTGGATCTGGATGCGCCTCGGCCCTCCAGGATATGCGGCGTTCTGGTATCTGATAGCCGCGTTCCTCATCCGCGCTGGCATCATCGCGCGCAAGCTACGTGATCCTGATCTGCGGTTCCTGGCGATTTTCGGCATCGGCGCGATGCTGATCGAGATCCCGCTGGCCTATGGCGACTATCAGCTGTACTTCTATCGCAACATCTTCTTCCTGGGCCTGCTGATGGGAGCGATCATGCGCTTGCCATCCCTGGATACGCCCGCGCCAGCGGATCAGGATTCCGCTGACACAACCACCGGCGGCGAGGCGCATCGCGAGATCAGCCAGCGCCCCGTGGCGCCGGCGGCGTGGATGCAAGCGAGTCTCGCGGGCCGGGGCGCTTCCGCCATGTCGCGCCGTTCATTCACCTCTGGCGTCCCAGCCTTCCTCTATCCCCGGATCATTGGCCACCTCGCCATCACACGCCTACGCCCTGTCTGGAGCGCCTTCGCGCTGCCAGCGCGCCCTTCGCTGGCGCAAGCGCCATAATCAAAGCGCTGTTCCGCCCGACTCTTCATCGCGGAATAGCGCCATATTAAGAGCAGGCGCCGGGCTGGCCAGCCCGGCGCCTGCTCGCATTCTCTATCTCCTCACAGCGCCCGGCTCGCTCTTCCACCGAGCGCTGTGGCCACTATCATCCCCTCTTTTCGCCCCACGATGTCAACCCTCACGGCTTGTGCGCGCCCAGACGCTTGTCTCGCTCTTCCGCCGGCTTACGACGAGGACGATCCAGACTTTGCGCAACGCGAACCACGGCGCGAACAGCAACGCCCGGTATGCCTCGCCAGGCGGGCGCAGCAGCAGGAACGCGGAACTGACATACAGGCACAGCCCCACAATGAGCCCAAACGCCCCTACAATCGCCGCAGGATCTTGTAGCGCCACGGCTGCGATAGCTAGGAAAACGCTCGACAGGCACATCAGCGAAAGCTGCGGCGTGATCAGTTCGATGAGCGCCTCCAAGCGCATGAAGTCGCGAGTACGGAGCCAGCTTCGCAGCAACCGCCACGCGATCACCCTCGTCGGCGTTTGCCCGGCCCCCAGAGACTCCCAGCGCACATCCTGGGTGCGCAGGTCGCGGAAGGTGGTTGGCATTGCCGATAACACGATGGCGTCAGGGACGTAATGCACCCGAACGCCCGCTTCAACCAGGCTGAGATAATACTGATAGTCCTCGGTAAGACCAAACGCGCGCCACGGATGCGCCAGCAACAGATCGCGCGTCAGGCAGAACCCATTTCCGGAGATCGCGGCGGAAGAACCCAGCGTATAGCGACCCAACGGGCGCACGTGATTGGACAGCGCCAGCGCGACCCAGCGCAAGGCCGCGCTAGGCGCCGCTTGTGGGTTGAGCGCCAGGTAGCGTCCTTGCACAGCCTGGGCGCCGCGAACAAGCGCGGGAACAAATGATTCCAGTATATCGGGCTCAACCAGAGCGTCAGCGTCGAGTGACAGGCAGGCGTCGTAGCTCATCCCCTCGGCCTCGATCCGCTCAAACATCCAGTTCAGCGCGTAGCCTTTGCCGCGCCGCGCCTCGTCGCGCCGCTCATAGACACGCACGCCCTCGTACGCTCGCGCCACCGCGACGGTAGCGTCAGTGCAGTTGTCCGCGATGACGCACACCGTATAATGCTCGCGGGGGTAGGTGAGCCGCTTCAGGCTATCCAGCAGGACGCCAAGCGTCTTTTCCTCATTGTGCGCGGGAATGACGATGACGAAATCAGGCACAGTCCGCGCCGACCCGCCGTCACCGCGTTGAGAGCGACCGGCCCGCGCGAGTGTCGCCACCACCGCCGCGCCCGCCACAACACACAGGTAGAGGACAAAAAAGCCGGCGATTGTCTCCGCGACCAGCAAGGCGCCGCGCGTGAAGCCAAGAACGTCCACGCTCCCTCCACTTCCCACTTACAGCTATGCGGCGTCGCATGGCGAAACCACTCGGAACTCTCATTCTGGGCGCCTGTGAGCAAGTCGCCGCTACCCGAATTCTAAGGGGAAGGAAGTGCAGACGAAGGCGCACAGCGTATTTTGGCGCTATACAGAAGCGCCTGGGGTGGTGTAGACAGCGCAACCCGCCGGGACGACGTGGGACTGCCCATATGCGGCGCATGCGACGCTAGGGAGCTTTTACCGCTGTGGATGGGGCGCTGGGAGGCCTGTGGCTGGAGACTTATGAG
>JAKAIY010000125.1 GCA_021814145.1 Chloroflexota bacterium | reverse complement strand
AGGCGCGCGCCGTGGCGTTGACCGCTAGCTAGCGGTCAACGCCACGGCCACTGAGTAACCGAGGGGAATCACCAAAGCCCACACTCCCCTGGACACATACTGTGGCTCCAGCGCCTGGAGCCTTCGCAGCGCGGTGAGCTGCGACTACTTTACTACCTCCTTGACCGGGGTAGGATACCCCCTGACTCCGATCCAGCGTGTCAGACCCCGCTAAACTAGCGGGTGGTATGCGCATCCGCCATCGCTCTCGCCAGAGAGCCTTGGCAGGCTTGCGCTTCATGCGCTGGGCACGGGCTCGACTATAACACTGGGGGCAATAACGCCGACCCAATATGTACACAAGTCATGACAATGGTCCTGACGGCACATGCGAATTGTACTTTTGTTTATGTCGTGCGCGGATAGCGCGTAACGCAGCTTCGCTGGCGTCATAACCCACAAGGCGCGAGATCGTGACAAGCTGACCGCGCATGGTAAAGCGGCTGCCTGATTCCAGCTTTTATTTACGGCAAGATGGCAAGGAGCTGCCGCTGAACCGCGAAGGGGCGCCACAGGTTTCTGGTATCAAGGGGACAGAAGATTCATATATGAAACATGCTTATAAAATTACATAACAATATTATCCGTGCGATACAATTATGTGTATTATACGCAAACATCACTTTGCGAGCAATAAATTCACTTGACAACATAAGAGTCGTTTTGTGATGTTTGTGTTGTGTTTATTGCTCGCTAGCTTGACGCCATGGGTGCGAATGACCACCCCCGATTCTCAAATCTGGATTCGCGGGCTCTTGCCTAAACCTGCTGAGAGGAGGCGTGCGAGATAGCTGGCTGCGTATAGCGACATAGCAACCCTTTATACTCAGGATTAGTGGCCTGATAACTGCTTGGAATCTTCCTTTGAGTGAGGCTGGCGTTGTGTGCGCTGCCGGCTTGCGTATGACCCGCCAGCGGCGCCGCGCGGTGATGACTTTGGAGGATCGGGGGGCTTCCGCATGACGTGGGAAAAGGATCGCACGGCGCAAACCGATGGCGCCAATGCCAATAATGCCGACAATGCCGCCAGCCCCAGGCTGCGACGCGCAGCGCGCGAGGCGATTCTCGGCCAGCGTCGCGGTATCCGTGCGCTTCTGCCTTTCCTGGGCCCGGCGATTATCGCTTCGGTGGCGTATATAGACCCGGGCAACTACGCCACCAATATCTCGAGCGGAGCCCAGTTTGGCTACGCGCTGCTCTGGGTCATTTTGCTGGCGAATTTGATGGCGATGCTGCTCCAGGGGCTCTCCGCCAAGCTGGGCATCGCCACTGGCAAGAACCTGGCCGAGATCTGCCGGGAGCATTTCCCGCCCTGGGTGAACTACTTTTTTTGGATTACTCAGGAAGTGACCGCGATGGCGACCGACCTTGCCGAGTTTCTCGGCGCGGCGATTGGCATCAATCTGCTCACGGGTATCCCATTGTTTCTCGCAGCGCTGTTGACTGGCGTTGGGGTATTCGCGATCCTTACGATACAGGGAGGGGGGTTCCGGGGGCTCGAGTTGTTTATTACCGCGATGGTTGGTATCGTCGCCGGGAGCTACGTAATTGAATTGATCTTCGCCAAGCCAGACTGGGGCCAGGTGCTCTTCCATACGGTCGTGCCGAGCCTCCCGGGCGCCAACGCGCTCTTCCTCTCGGTTGGCATCATCGGCGCCACAGTCATGCCCCATGTGATTTACCTCCATTCAGGTCTGACCCAGTCGCGTATAATTCCCCATAGTGACGCGGAGCGGCGCAAGATCTTCGCTTTCGAGCGGATCGACACCATTCTGGCGATGGCTACAGCGGGTCTCGTTAACATGGCGATGCTCTGTATGGCCGCCACAGTTTTTCACTTCACGGGTAACGCCGACGTCGCGGACATCACGACGGCTTACCAGACGCTCACCCCGCTCCTTGGTGGGGCGGCAGCCGCGGTATTCGCGATCTCATTGATCGCTTCAGGGATCTCGAGCTCGCACGTCGGAACGATGGCGGGACAGGTCGTGATGCAGGGATTTGTCAGCTTCCGTGTTCCGATCTGGCTCCGGCGGATCCTGACGATGATTCCGACATTGGTGGTGATCTATCTCGGACTCAATGTGACCGAGACGCTAGTGATCAGTCAGGTGATCCTGAGCTTTACGCTGCCGATCCCGGTGATTACACTGATCATGTTTACCCGGAACCGGCAGATCATGGGAACGCTTGTCAATAGTCGGTTGACGACCGTGCTGGCGAGCCTGTGCGCGCTGGTCATTCTCTCGCTGAACGTCGTCTTGCTGTATCAGACGTTCGGCGGCCAGCTCTGATCCCTGGCTGAATGATCGCGGCCCAACGGCGATGAGGAGGATGACCATGACCAACGGCAACCACGCCAACAACCCGGAGCGGGAGCAGCCGCCCCTTCCCACCCCTCCGCCATCATGGATGGGGCGACGGCTTCTCGTGCCGCTCGACGGCTCGCATCTCGCTGAAGCTGTGCTCCCCATCGCCGCGCGTTTGGCCACGCTGTTCGACGCGACGATCACCTTGCTCCATGTGATCGAAAAGGACGCCCCGTCCCGTGTTCACGGAGAACACCATCTGACGAACCGGGCGGAGGCGGAAGCGTATCTGGCCCAGGTCGCGGAGCGGCTCGCGGGAGAGCTGGACGGCGCCTCGCGCGTTGAAACCCACGTCCACGAGACTTCGGTTGGCAACGTCGCCCAGAGCCTTGCGAAGCACGCGGAGGAGCGGCAGGCCGATCTGCTCCTGCTGAGCACGCACGGAGAAGGGGGATTGCGCGATGTGATCTGGGGATCTATCGCCCAACAGGTTCTCCAACTCTGTAACCGTCCAATCTTGCTCGTCCAGGCGCGGCCAACTACCGCGACCGCCCCCTTCGCCCCGCGCACCATCATGGCGCCACTCGACGCCTCCGCCGCGGCGGAGGCGTCGCTCCCGATCGCCACGACGCTGGCCCGCATAATGCATGCGCAGCTGCGCCTGGTGATGGTCGTCGCGACACCCGAAACCGTCGTCGGCCAGCAGGTCGCGACGGCGACGTTTCTTCCGAGCGCGACCCGCGCGCTCCTGGACGTTCAGGAGCGCGAAGCCACGGCGTATCTGGAGCGGTTGGCCGAATCTATTCGCCCGACTGGCGTTCCTGTTGTCGTTGAGGTCCGCCGGGGTGATGCGGTCACCCAACTGGCGACCGACACCGCCGAACACGCCGATGGTCTGGTCGTGGCCGCAACCCACGGGCGAGCGGGACTCCAGGCGATATGGGTTCCCAGAGTGGCCTCCCGGCTGCTCAAGCGCACCCAGGCGCCGATCCTGCTCGTGCCCATCATCGAGCCAGGCGGCTACCCGGCTCATCGGTGAGACTGGGAGCGTGAACTCTGGATTCTTGGGGGAGCGGATGAAGCGCCGCTCCCCTTGCTGTGCTATACTGCCTCCATACCGCAGGACCTGTGGAAACTCACCTCTGTGGAGCGGTGGCGAACTCCTCAAGCCACCAGTGATTGTGCGCGCCGCTCCAGGATTTGCCCTGTGAGCGGCGATCAATTCAGAAATCTCCCCTGACCTGAACCTGTGGGGGAGTAGTCACAGGAGCGCTTCATGGATGATCTCGTCTCGCCCTCCTCGGCGTCAGTGATTCCCGTCAAGGCCAGCCGGGGCGAGTACCTGCGTGGTTTCGGCCTGCTGCTGCTCATCGCCATAGTGGGCCTCTTCATCGTCAAGTGGGAGCCATACTATCAGAAAGCGTTCATCGCGGCGGCGCATCATACGCTGGGCGCCTCGATGATCTCTGGCAAGACGGCAGCCCCTCCGACGCCATCGCTGGGGGCGGCGTGGAATTATGCCAAGGCGTACTATCTGTCCATCTGGCAGGCGCTGCTCCTCGGCCTGCTGCTCGCCGCCACGGTCGAGACGCTCGTCCCGCGTGACTGGATCGCGCGGGTAATGGGAAGCTCTTCAGCGCGTTCCTCGGCGCTGGGCGGGTTGCTCGCGATCCCCGGCATGATGTGCACCTGCTGCACCGCGCCGGTGATCGTTGGCATGCGCAAGAGCGGCGTTTCTGAGGGAGCGGCTACCGCGTTCTTCCTAGGCAACCCGACGCTGAATCCCGCCGTGCTGGTGTTCCTCATCTTCACGCTCGGCTGGCAATGGGCGGCGCTGCGGCTGGCGCTGGGCCTGGCGCTCGTGATCGGTGGCGCGGCGCTGGCTATGCGGCTCACACGAGGACAACGAACGGATGTTGTCGCCCCTCCTGATCTGCTCGCGCCTACCGCAACTCCTGGCGGGCATTGGGCGCTGCGGTGGCTGAAGTCGTTTGGACGGCTTGCGCTCACACTCATCCCAGAATATGTGATTATCGTTTTGCTGCTAGGCGCGGCGCGCGCCTGGCTGTTCCCGGCGGGCTTCATTCTGCACGGGCCAGCGCTGCTGGTAATGCTGGGGCTGGCGATCGCAGGAACACTATTCGTCATACCCACCGCGGGCGAAATACCGATCATCCAGACACTCATGGCGTTCGGGCTTGGCGCGGGCGGGGCCGGGGTACTGCTGCTGACCCTGGCGCCGCTGAGCTTGCCATCGCTGGCGATGGTCTGGCGTGTATTCCCGAAGCGGGTTATCTTCGCGCTGGTCGCCCTGACAGCTCTGATGGGGATTGTCGCCGGTATCGTCGCGATTGGCCTTGGTTTGTAACCCTGTCCGCTGTAGCCGGTGAAACTACGCGCCCCTGATTTTACTCAGGGGCGCGTCTTGTAGATGGGGGGTGATCCCGAACGGCGTGCTCAGGAGCTAGCGGGCCTCGCCGCCAAGTGCGCGATATCCACGACTCCAGAGCCATGATCGAGCTGGTAGTCGAGATTCATCGCCGCGTTAATCAGCGAGAGGTGAGTGAAAGCCTGGGGAAAGTTGCCCAGCTGCTCACCAGTCAGCCCGATCTGCTCGGCGTAGAGGCCAACGTGATTGGCGTAGGTCTCCATCTTCTCGAAGACATAGCGGGCTTCTTCCAGCCGTCCAGATCGGGCCAGAGCGTCTACATACCAGAACGTGGCGATGGAGAAGGTACCCTCATGACCGCGCAATCCGTCCGGGGAGGCGCTTGGGTTGTAGCGGTAGACGAGGCTATCTGACACCAGCTCGTCTCCCATGGCGTCCAGCGTCGAAAGCCAGCGCGGGTCTTGAGGGCCGACAAAGCCCACCAGCGGCATCATCAGCAGCGAGGCGTCGAGCACATCCGTATCGTAATGCTGTGTAAACGCGCGGCGCTTTGTGTTCCAGCCTTTCTCCATGATCTGCTGGTAGATCTTGTCCCGCTCGGTCCGGTAGCGCTCGAGATTTGCCGGAATACCCCGATGCTCGGCCATGCGTATTCCTCGATCCATCGCGACCCAGGACATGAGCCGGCCATAGGTGAAGTCCTTCTGCCCGCCGCGTGTCTCCCAGATGCCCTCCTCTGGCTGGTCCCAGTGTTTGCACAGCCAATCCAGTGTTGAGCGTAGGCGTGTCCAGCCGTCATACCCGATATGGAAGCCTTTGAGGTCTCCCTCGTAGAGGCTGTCCATAAACTCCCCATAGATATCGAGTTGCAACTGATCAGCCGCGCCATTGCCGATCCGGACGGGGCGTGAGCTCTGATAGCCTTCAAAGTGCTCGAGGATTTCTTCCCGCAGGTCAGAGGAACCGTCCACCCGGTACATGATCTTGAGCGGTCGCGCGGCGCCATTGCGCCCGGTATGCTCGTTGACGCGCTCACCTACCCACCGCTCAAAGGCGATCGCCTCTTCGGTGTAGCCTAGACCGAGTAGCGCGTAGACCGAGAACGAGGCGTCGCGAATCCAGGTAAAGCGGTAATCCCAGTTGCGCTCGCCGCCTATCTGCTCGGGAAGTCCGGTGGTGATGGCGGCGACTAGCGCGCCCGATGGAGCATAGGTCATCAGCTTGAGCGTCATCGCGGAGCGGTTGACCATTTCCCGCCAGCGTCCCCGGTACGTCGAGCGATCGAGCCACTTGCGCCAGTAGGCGACCGTTTCAGTCAGCATCTGGCGCACATTGTCAGCGGAGATGACGCCTGGCGGAGTCTCGGAGGCTGATTCCAGTACAACGCCCGCGATCTGCCCCATTTTCAAGGAGAAAGAGGCGAAGACGTCGTTCTCAGAGCGGGTCAGATGGATGGGCTCGGCATTCTGTGAAGCGCCGGTATGGAGGGTCATGGTCAGATCGCGCGCTCTGAACACAGCGCCGTTCTCCGCCATCTGGAGTGTATGCGCCTCACGTCCATAGTCAAAGCGCGGGAGACACTCAAGGGTAAAGCGCATCTGTCCCCGAACTACCCGAACGAGCCGCACCAACTGGTGGCGATCGGTCGCCTTCTCCGGATCGCGTATCGGCATGAAGTCTATGACTTCGCCGACGCCGTCCGCCGCCATAAAGCGGGTGATGAGAATGGCGGATTCCGGGAAATAGATCTGTGAGCTGACGTAATCGCCCCCATCTGGGGCAATGCGGAAGCGGCCCCCACGCTGGAGATCGAGCAGCGATGCGAAGACACTGGGCGAGTCAAAACGCGGACAGCAATACCAGTCAATTGAGCCATCGGTCGTGACCAGCGCCGCAGTCTGTAAGTCGCCGATCAGCCCGTGATTGGCGATGGGTGGATACTTGTCCATTTGGGAACGCCATCCTTTTTCTGTGTGGAATGTCCGACATCGCAGTCGCGGCTAGAGCGCAAGTTCTTCGCCAATCTACGGAGACAAGACAACGCCAGAGCGGGTCTGGCGCTGATGGGGAAAGACACGGCGTCATGCGGCGCATATGTGCCGCATATGGCCGCATACTGTTATGTTGGCGCCTTCCCTGCGAAGCCTTGCGACGCTTCACTAGCAAGAAATCAATCAAAAGCAAGGTGTTTGGGATATCCTTAAGTGAAAGGATGGTGGCGCAATGGCGGCGAACGTTTCGCGCGCTTCATCAACTTGGTCGCTGCTGCTCCCCCTGGCGCTGGGGCAATTCATCGCCAGTTACGCCGCTTCCAATATGAACGTGGCCATCAGCGCGATCGCCAGCAGCCTTGGGACAACCGTAGCGGGCGTTCAGGCGGCGATCACCCTCTTCACGCTCACCATGGCGGCCCTGATGATTCCAGGTAGCAAGCTGACGGACATCTGGGGCCGCAAATTCTGCTTCATGATCGGCCTGACGGTGTATGGGACGGGCGCGCTCATCGCCGCGCTCGCTCCAGTGTTGGGCGTCTTGATATTTGGCTATTCCTTGCTGGAAGGCATTGGATCAGCGCTGATGATCCCACCCATCTATATCTTGATCACTGTGTATTTTACTGATCTGCCGTCACGCGCCCGGTCATTTGGCATCATCAGCGGAGCGGCTGGAATCGGCGCCGCGCTGGGGCCGCTGGTTGGAGGATTGATTACCAGCGCGATCAACTGGCAATCGTCGTTTATACTCCAGTTTCTGGTCGTCGTGTCAATTATCTGGCTCGGCCGCAAGCTGCCAGACCCCGGTGTCCAGGGCCCCAAGCCGCAATTTGACGTTGTTGGCGCGGTTCTGTCAGCGGTTGGCCTGTTCTTCGTCGTGTTCGGCGTGCTGCAATCCGGAACATATGGATGGGTTACCGCAAAGCAAGCGTTTTCCATCGGGAACACGGTAATCATCCAGCAGGGCGGGGTCTCCCCGGTATGGCTGCTCGTCGGGGTTGGCGCTCTCTTCTTGCTCTGGTTTTTCTTCCACATACGCAACCGAGAGCGCGCTGGCAAAGCGCCGCTGATCTCTACCAGGCTGTTTCGCAACCGCGTCTCTAACCTTGGGCTGGTGACGCAAAATGTCCAGTGGCTCATCCTGCAAGGGAGCTTCTTCGTGATCTCGGTCTTTCTGCAGACCGTTCGCGGATATAACGCCATTCAGACAGGTCTGATCCTTACCGCGGCGACCGTTGGCATCCTGCTTTCATCGGCGGCCGCGGGGAGGCTGGCGCGCCGGCGCCCACAAAGGACCCTCATCGAGGCGGGCTTTATCTCAACAATCGCTGGCATGATCCTGCTCTTGTTCATGTCGAGCGCCACATCGAGCGTCTTCGCCTACATTCCCGGACTGTTCCTCATGGGCGCGGGAGTCGGCGTCATGCTGACCTCGTCGGTAAATGTCGTTCAGTCCGCTTTTCCCGAGAAAGATCAGGGTGAAATCTCTGGTTTGTCGCGAAGCGTGTCAAATCTGGGCTCTTCTCTGGGTGTCGCGATTGTTGGCTCGATTCTGGTTGTGGCTGGCCTTCCAGGAAACCGGGACTACGCTCTCGCGTTGATCGTGACTGCCGTCATCGCCTGCATTGGCCTGGTCGCGGCGTTCTTTCTCCCTCATGAGCAGGTCTCGCAACAGCAGCAAACTGCGCCAGCATGAACAGGAAAATCGAGTGGCCATTCCTACTCGGGAGTCGCTAGCCGCGCTCAGGGCCAGTCGCGCCGTTGCGGCCACTGCTGAACAGGCGGGGCGATAGCCATCGCTCGCACGTGACGCGCGTCACGCATCCGCAAGGCGCGGGAAGTTAGCCTAGCGCGACTGGCGAGATTCGGCGCTCATCATCGCGTGAGTTCTGGCCAGGAGGCGGGGATGGATTGGAAGCAGATCTTTGAACTGGCCATCAACGGATTTGAGTTTGCGGGAGTCGCCGTGCTTGTCATTGGCACAATTATCGTTGGCGTTATATATGGCAGGGCATGGTTTCTCGAACGCTCTACGCCACTCGGTGAGCGTTTCGCCTACACCGCTCTTCGCCAGAATCTGGGGAGAACGATCCTGCTTGGTCTGGAGCTGCTGGTCATTGCGGATATCATCAACTCCATCACGATCGAAGCGAGCCTGCAAAGTGTCGCGGCTCTTGGCCTTCTTGTGCTCATACGGACGTTCTTGAGCTGGTCACTGGAGGTTGAAATTGATGGCCAGTGGCCCTGGCAACGGGCCAGCGCGCGCAACAGGGGATAATCGCGGGAAGCGCTGGCGCTGACTGTCAGGCGCGCCACCAGCCCCTATGCGCTCTCGCTTCCAATCGGGAGTGGTCACGCCTCCGTGGGAAGCGTGCGCGCGTCCGCGCTGGATGGGCGCGGATGTGCCGGTGTGGCCGCTCCCGTGTCTGGCTCAACGATAACGTTTAGTTCCATGATTCTGCGCAGCAACCGGTTTTCTCGCATCGGCTCCAGCGGATTGAACAGGAGCGCCTCCAGCGGGTCCCACAGGCTGACCCAGGCGAAAAGAGAAAGTGTCGCCACAACGGCGAACTGGATGGCCTGTGGAGCGTCAGGTATGACCTGTGTAAACAGGACATATACGGTGATGGCGAGAACGGCTACAATCGCCAGCAGGATGCCTAACCCGGTAGAGCTCCTCACCCGGATCATGTGAATATCCAGCGTGTTGTTTTCGATTCTCGCCTGGCAGTAGCGGCGCACGGCCTGCGATAAGCGGGGCTGCAACCCATCTGTTATCTGATCGAGGGGCAGGCGAACCGTTAGGCGTAGATCACGCCAATCCCGCATATGTCCTTGCAGCTGGCGCAGGAGGTAGGACATTCCTGATTCACCACGCGCCTCAATCTCTTTCTCTGAAAATGGGTTGACCGCTGGGGCGTTGAAGAGTTGATCGAGTGTCGCAACCGAGACTGTGATATCTAGCGTCTGCTGTGTACGCATCGTCGCGCTCCTCCTGATCCCTATTTCGCCTTGTCCTCGCCGCGAGTTTTCCACGGTAGCCCGGGTTCCTTCACATGATGGCCAGCCTGGCGATGACTGAAGAGCTTGCAGCACTCCAGGCGCCAATGGACCTCCAGGGTAATAATTGTTCCGAGACAGCGCCCCACGCTTTAAAATAGACTGGTTGTGGTGGAGCATTCGAAAGCGTGAGCGATGGGCGCGCAAGATATGAAGTGAGGCGAATATGAGTGAGCAAGCGCCAGAGGAGACGCTTACCATACGGCTAGCGGAGGTCGCGGCGAAACTGGAGGCGATGCGCGGATTGATGGCGCGGCATGGGTTGGACGCTGCGCTCCTGACGAGTATCGCGGACACGGCCTGGCTGACCGCTGGCGCAGCGACATACGTGAATGAGTCGGTAGACGAGGCGGCGTTCAGTATACTGGTGACCACGACGGACGCCTATATTCTGACCGATCCCATTGAAGAGCCGCGCCTGCGTGATGAAGAGCGGCTCGACAAGCTGGGATTCACCTTCGTCGTAGAGCCCTGGCATTCGCGCGGCCCGGCGCTGGAGCGCCTGACGCGCGGGTGGCGTATGGCGTCTGATCACCCTGAGGACGGCAGGGGAGGCGATATACGCCGGGAGCTTGTTAGGCTGCGCGCAACGCTCACGTCAGGTGAGCAGGATCGTCTGCGCGTGGGCGCGCGGCTGGCCGCGGCGGCGATGCGGGAGGCCGCGCTTTCTGTACGCACTGGGATGACAGAGCACGAGGTCGCGGCGTCCCTGATGACGGCCAGCCGCCGCCGGGGTGGCGCGCCTATCGTCACCCTGGTCGGCAGTGATGAGCGTATCTTCCGCTACCGGCACCCGCTCCCTACAGCGAAAACGGTCGAGCGCTACGTCATGCTGGTCCTCTGCTTCCGCTATCGCGGGCTGGTAACGGCGCTTACGCGCTCGGTCCACTTTGGCGCGCTCCCAGACAACCTGCTCGAGACGGCGCGGGCGGTGGCGCGGATTGACGCGCGCATGATCGCCGGAACGCACCCTGGCCGCTCACTGGCGGAGATGTTCGCGCTCGCGCGTCAGGCCTACGCGGATGAAGGACAGGCGGACGCTATCGAACGGCATCATCAGGGCGGGCCAATCGCGTATCTCGCCCGCGAGGCGCTCGCCACGCCAGCGGGCGACTGGCGCATCGAGCCGGGTCAGGCCTTCGCCTGGAATCCCTCACTGGGGGGAGCGAAATCGGAAGACACTATCCTGCTCACCGATGATGGCGCTGAGACGCTGTCAATGGTGGACGGATGGCCAGTGTGGCGCGTCGAGACGCCAGCGGGCCCTATAGAACGACCTGCCATCCTCACTCACCCCGAGTAGGCGTGATCGCTGGCTACGACTCATCCGGCGGAGATCG
>JAKAIY010000124.1 GCA_021814145.1 Chloroflexota bacterium | reverse complement strand
CCATTCACAAGCCCTGCACCCGGCATATCAGGGGCTGGTCAATGGTCGCTGTGCGCCGGCTGGCGGCTCAAGCCGCGGCTAAGGGCCTGGCGGCCACGAAGCCGGCCTGCGCCGGCTCCATCTCCTGCGCGCGGCGCGGAAAGCTCACCAATTCACAAGCACTGCACCCGGCATATCAGGCGCGCATTGACACATCGCAGTGTGACTGGTATCCTGTGGCCATCGAATCACTGACCGCCGCATCCGCTCACGGAAGGATAATACCCGCATGGCCACGCGTCTCCCAGCCGCATCCCCGCACGCCATCACGCCGACCAATCTGCGCGCCTGCCTCACCCCCACCGACGTTTTCGCGCTTTTCCGCAAGCTGGGCTATCCCGTGGAAGAGCCGGTCGCGCTCCCGCTCGATGACGACAGCCTTCCCGGCGCGCTGCGTGATGGCGCCGCGGCCCGCTATCAGCTCGCGACCGCTGGCGGCGCGCGGCCCGGCGATCCGCGCCTGGATGTGACGCTCTTCGTCCTGCGCCCCACCGAGAAGGCGGGGCCGATGGCGCTGGCGCGCGGTATCGCGCAGTATTGGGCGCGCCATTTCTTCGGCGATCACCTGCTCGTGTTCGCTGTTCCTGGCGGGCAGACGGGCGACTTCCAGCGGCTGATCATCATCAATCCCCGGCGGCTGGGCGAGGACGCGGTGGTGCGCTTCAAGCTCCACAAGCTGATCGTCGAGCGCGACCATCCCACGCGCCACGACGCCGAGACGCTCAACGCCATCGCGATGGCGCCGGGCATGAGCGCGGACACGCTCTATCAGCGCCAGTGCGAGGCCTTCAACGTTGAGCGGCTGACCGATGAGTTCTATAAGGCGTACGCGCTGCGCTTCCGGGAGGCGATGGCGCGCATCCGGGAGGACAACAAGGGCATCGGCGCGTTCTACGATGACGCGAAGCTGCACACCTTCACCCAACGCCTCTTTGGGCGCCTGATGTTCCTCTACTTCCTCCAGAAGAAAGGCGCGCTCAACGGCGAGCACGATTTCATCGCCACACGCTATCTCGACGCCGTGAAGGCCGGGGAGAACTTCTATCAGGACGCGCTGGAGCCGCTGTTTTTCCAGACGCTGAACGCGCCGCGCCCCGACGCCGCCTCGCGCTTTGGCCGCATCCCCTATCTCAACGGTGGCCTTTTCGCCGCCGACGAGGATGACCATCAGGGCGTGGTCTACCTGGACAACGCGCTGTTCGACCTGAACAGCGAACGTGGCCTGCTCTCCTTCCTCAACCGCTACAACTTCACCATCGAGGAAGATACGCCGCTGGAGACCCAGGTGGCGCTGGACCCGGAGATGCTGGGCAAGGTCTTCGAGAACCTGCTGGAGGCTGAGGAGCGGGGCAAGAGTGGCACGTTCTACACGCCGCGCCCCGTCGTGACCTTCATGTGCCGCGAGGCGCTGGCGGCCTACCTCAGCCGCGCGGTGGAGGGGCTGAGCGCCGAGCGCGCCGGCTGGCTGCTGGATGAGGCCGAGACCGGCGAGCCCGCGCGCGACGAGGCCGGGCACGAGCGCCTGACCTACCGCGACATCTCCTTCGACCTGCACGAGCGCATCGAGCGCGCCCTCCAGGCGGTGCGTGTCCTCGATCCCGCCGCTGGCTCCGGCGCCTTCCCGCTGGGCATGCTGGCGCTGCTGACCGGCGTGCGCCGCGCGCTCTACCGCATCCGCGAGAACCGCATCGAGCCGCACGCCCGCATCGTGGAGGACTGGAAGCGCCAGTATATCCGCGACTGCCTCTACGGCGTGGACATCCGCCGCGAGGCCATCGAGATCGCGCGCCTGCGCCTGTGGCTCTCGCTGGTGGTGGACGCCGACCCCTTTACGATGGAGCCGCTGCCGAACCTCGATTACAAGCTGATGGACGGTGATTCGCTGATCGAGACGCTCGACGGCGTGGCGATCTACCCTACCCGCCCGGCGGATGGCCCGGCGCAGGCGACGCTGATGGGCGATGAGGAGCGGCGCGCCCTGATCGAGCGCCTAAAGGAGCTCCAGCGGCGCTACTTCCAGCCCCAGCCCGGCGACGACCGCGCGGCGCTCAAGCGCGACATCCACACCACCGAGCGCGAGCTGCTGGATGTCACCTACGGCCAGCGCTACGCGGATGAAAAGACGCGCCTGCAAGGGGTCATCCAGCAACTGGCGAACCTGCGCCCACGCCCGGAGCCGCCCGACCTGCTGAAGGAGCGCGACCGGCTGCAGCGCTCGATTGACGCCACCGACGCCGCGCGGCGCGATCTGGCGTCCGGCGCTTCCCTGCCCTTCTTCCTCTACCGTCTGCACTTCGCCAGCGTCTTCGAGGAGCGTGGCGGCTTCGATATCGTCATCGCCAACCCGCCCTATGTCAGCATCGAGCATATGGCCGCCGCCTACAAGGCGCAGCTCAAAGAAGCGTATCCAGCGGTCGCGGCTGGCCGGGCAGACCTCTACGTCTACTTCTACGCCCGCGCGCTCCAGCTCCTGCGCGACGGCGGGACGCTCTGCTTCATCTCGTCCAACAAGTTCTTCCGCGCCAACTATGGCAAAGGGCTGCTCCATCTGCTGGCGAGTCAGTCCAGCGCGCGAACGGTGATAGACTTTGGCGATTTCCCGGTCTTCGACGCCGCCGCCTATCCCTGCGTCGTCATCACCGACAAGGGCGCGCCCGCCGCCGGCCACGCCTATCGCGGCCTGATCGCTGGCCCAGACATCGTGCTGGACAAGATCGGCCTGACGCTGGACCGCGACGGCCAGCGCCTGCCGCAGGCCGACGGCGTGCAGCCGCCCAGCGGCTCCGCCGCCACCTCCGCGCTGGTCAAGCGGCTGATGGCGCTGGGCCAGCCGCTCGGCGCGTTCACTGGCGGCAAGATGTATTACGGCATCAAGACCGGCCTGAACGAAGCCTTCGTCGTAGACCAGGAGACGCGCGACCGGCTGATCGCCGAAGACCCACGCAGCGCGGACGTCCTCAAACCGTTCCTGCGCGGTAAGGATGTGAGCAGATACCATATCAACTGGCAAGGAACCTGGCTGATCTACACCTATCATGGCCTTAACATCGCCAATTATCCTGCAATTCAAGCCCATCTGGCGCCATACAAAGAAGCACTGGCGGGCAGAGCTACCAAGCAGGAGTGGTACGAGCTTCAGCAGCCGCAATACGCCTATGTGCAAGCCTTTGAGGGGCCGAAGATTGTCTATCCTGAGTTCGCTCCTTGGCCGGAATTTACTTTCGACACTGGCGGGCATTACGTGGGCAATAAGATCTACCTATTGGGTGTTTCTGATACCTGGTTGGTCGGACTCCTCAACTCGAGCGTAGCAGCATTGGTTTTAGCGTCGCTGTGTAGCTCCATGCATGGAAGCACCCTTGCACACCTAACAATCTATGTTGAGCGGCTGCCCATCATCGAGCCAGCGGAGACGGACAAGCGGCGGCTGGAGGCGCTGGTAGACCAGTTGCAGGCGCTGGGCGGGTCCGGCCCCCAGGCGGAGGCGCTGGAGCGCGAGGTGGACGCGATGGTGTATCGCACGTATGGGCTGACGGCGGAGGAGGTGGCGGAGATCGAGCGCTGGCACGCCGAGCGGCGGGCGCTGCTGGGGAAGGGTGGGGGCCTCACCCCCAACCTCCTCTCCTCCGCAGAGGAGAGGGGGCTAGCGGCGGGCGATAGCGATGATGTCGGCGCGGAGGAACAGGAGGCGGGACAATGACCAGCCAGCGCGGGTATTCTCCCAGCGAGTGGGAGCATTTCCGGCATCAGAAGGATGAAGCGAAGAAAAAGCCGGATCGTTTTATCCTACCCGGAAAGACGTTCTACGTCGAAGACTGGGTGGAACTGTACGACAGATTCCTCCGCGAGCTTGAACAGCGTTGTCCTTGCCTCTTCCACCAATTGCCAGAGACAGACTATTTCAACCGCAGTCTACGCACACCACGTACCAGGCGATTCACAAGGATACGCGCAGATATTGAGGATAAATCCAACTCAAATCACGGTCCCCTTTTGGAACTGCCAGGTGGCGACGAGGGCTTTATCTATTGCAAGGGTTCGATGGATGTGAAACCCATGTTCTCGAATATCCTCAAACTGTTAAAGATGTTCTGCATTCCCGAGAGCGAGATGGTGATCTACCTGCGCGAGGACTAAGACATGAGGAACAGGAGGCGGGGCAATGATCGAGACCAAGCGTGTCGTGCGTATCCTCACCGATCTTGAGGGCATCAACGAAGACCTGCTCAACCTCTATGAAGACATCCAGCGGAACATTGACCCACGCGACCGCGTCGCTCGCGCCGAAGGCCCGCGCCGTTTAGCGGAGTACGCGGAAAAGCTCGACGCCTTTGATGCGGTGTCTGGTGAGTTACGCGAGCTTATTGAGCGCATCACTGGCGTGGACATGAGGCGCGAGGTCGAGAGCACAACCCCACGCACCGATGAAGCGAATAAGCGCGCCCTTGCGCAACTCCAGCGCATGCAGCCGCGTTCTCTCACCGAGGATTTCACCTCAACACGGCCGTTCGGGCTTGTCTTCATAGGCCGCGCCTATGCTGACGTCCGCACATGGAGGCGCGTCTACCAGTTTGTCTGCCAGCAGTTGGCGGAGCGCGACCCCGCTCGCTACAACAAGCTGCCTGATATATCGCCTTTCCGCGATAACCTCACCAGCCGGTTTGAGCGCGGCCCTCAAGGCTTCCATGTCCCTCTGCCGCTCGCCCTCGACCTGTATTGCGAGGCCAACGTCTCCGCCAGAGGCATTACCGCTAACGTCTGCCGCCTGCTGGCCTACTTCGGCATCCCCGAAAGCGAGCTGGTGATCTACCTGCGGGAGGAGCGGGACGCGGAGGAGGTGGGGTGAGGGCCTGGAAGCTGTCTATGGTATCCTGTGGCGCACCCACGTCCCAGCCGCGCAGGCGGGCTTCTTGACCGCCAGGCCCTTAGGGGCCCCGCGCGAGGACCGCAACGCCAGGGCTTGTGAATGGTCGCCGTGCGCCGGCTGGCGGCTCAAGCCGCGCCTACGGGCCTGGCGGCCACAAAGCCGGCCTGCGCCGGCTCAATCTCCTGCGCGCAGTGCGGAAAGCTCAACAATTCACAAGCCCTGAGCGCGAATCCCGGGATTCGCTGAGCTACCCGCTCCTGGCGTGCTATACTGTCTGGAACGGGTTTTCACTGTGTAGAATGTCGCGGAACTAGCAGACCATAAGCGATCGCGAGAGGTTGCGCATGAGTTCTGTATCAGGCGTAAACCCTGTTGACGAGTTGGCGACGTTTTTAGCGCAACTCCCATCAGCGCAAGCGTTAGCGGCGTTTCGGTTTTCCAGCGCAGCGCTTGAACGCGCGGATGAGCTGATGGACAAGAACAAGGCCGGAACGCTGACAAGCGAAGAAAGCCGGGAACTGGACCGTTTCATCCTGCTCGATGACATGATCGGCCTCATCAAGACGCATCTTCCTCTTTCCCCTGATGCGTCTGGAGCTTGATGGTGAGCGAACGGGTTCGTGGAGCGTTGCGGCAAGCAGTCATTGTGCGCGCCAATAACTGCTGCGAATATTGCGGTTTGCCAGATGATATTTTGCGGCTACCGCATGAACCCGATCATATTGTCGCTACGCAACATGGTGGACTGACGGATCTCGATAATCTCGCCTACATCTGTTTTCGCTGCAATCGTTATAAAGGCCCGAATCTCAGTTCAATTGATCCTGATACGAGCCTCATCGCGCCACTCTATCACCCACGAAACGACGTCTGGACACAGCACTTTCGCTGGGCGGACGCGTGGATTGCGCCATTGACCGCGGTTGGCCGCGCGACAACCGCCCTGCTTCGCTTCAATGAGAGCGAGCGTCTCACACTGCGCGAGAACCTTATACGCCAAGGTCGCTACCCGTTTCGCAACCACACGATTGCAGGTGATAGCCACCCATGACCTACCTACCCCCTGACATCATTGACAACGACAGCGCCAGCCTGGCCGAGGCGCTGGTGAAGACCGCCACCCAGATGGGGCAGCGGCGGCTGGATATCGCTACCGGCTACTTCACCCCTAAAGTCTGGGACATCGTCGGCGAGGCGTTCGCCAGGCTGGGCGCGTTCCGCCTGCTGCTGGGCGAGCAGCCAGAGGTGGAGTACGCCCAGGCCGCCACGCTCGACCTGCGCCGCCACTACCGCCGCAAGATCGCCGATGATCTCGCCGCGCTCGACCTCGACCCCGCCCATACGCGGCTGGTGGATAGCCTGCTCGCCTTCCTGGAGCGCGATGAAGTCGCCGTGCGCCTCTTCAGCGGGCCTTTCCTGCACGCCAAAGCCTACATCTTCGACCGCGTCAGCTTCGTCGGCTCCAGCAACTTCACCCCCTCCGGCCTCACGCGCAACTCCGAGCTGACGCTCTCGAACACCAGTCAGGGAACGGCGAATCAACTGCGCGCGTGGTTCGAGTCCAAGTGGGCGGATAGCCCCGACTACAAGGCCGATCTTATCGCCACGCTGCGCGAATCCAAGTTTGGCTCCAAGCCCTACACGCCCTACGAGGTCTTCATCAAGGCGCTCTACGAATACTTCAAGGACCGCATCGCCCTCGCCCCCGAATCAGCGTCAGCCGCCGTAGACCTCGCCAGCTTCCAGGAGGAAGGCCGCAACGAGGCCATCCGCCTGCTCGACCGCTGGGGCGGCGTGCTCGTCGCCGACGCCGTCGGCCTGGGCAAGACCTACATCGGCCTGGGCCTGCTGGAGCATGAGATCGTCCACAAGCGGCGGCGCGGGCATGTGCCGCGCGGGCTCATCATCTGCCCCGCCCAGCTGCGCGAGCTCGTCTGGCAGCCGCGCCTCAACGAATACAGCATCTCCGCAGACATCCTCAGCCAGGAGGAGACAGGCCGCGCGGGCTTCGACTGGAGGCGTTACCGCGAGGTGGATGTCGTCCTGGTGGACGAGAGCCACAACTTCCGCAACCCGGCCACCAACCGCTACGGCGCGCTGATGAAGATCATCGCCAGCGGGCGGCGCAAGCGCGTCATCCTGATGACCGCTACTCCCGTCAACAACAGCCTGTTCGACCTCTACGCCCAGCTCCTGCTGCTCACGCGCGGTGATGACCGCCACTACCGCGCGGCGGGGATCAGCAACCTCAAGGGCTATTTCCGCGCCGCCAGTCAGGGCGGGCTGGAGATCTTCGACCTGCTCGAAGAGACCACCGTGCGCCGCAGCCGCTCCGACATCCGCCGCAGGCAGGAGGCCGGCGAACAGATCGCCGTCAACGGCAAGCCCATCCGCTTCCCTGAGCGGCGGCTGGAGCGCATAGATTACGACCTCGACGGCTCCTACTCTGGCTTCTACCGCGAGATCGTGGACACGCTGGAACGGCTCAACCTCGTCGCCTACAACCTCGCCGCTTTCGCCCGCTCCCGCACCGCTGAGGTCGAGCGCGCCGACCAGCGCAACACCGCCCTCATCGCCCTGATGAAGATGCTCTACCTCAAGCGGCTGGAGAGCTCCGCCGCCGCCTTCGAGGTCAGCATCACCCGCCAGTCCGAGTTTCAGGCGCGCTTCCATGAGGCGCTCCAGCATGGCAAGCTGCTCGATGGCGGCCACTATCGCAAGCTGCTCACCGTCGAGGCCGACGAAGAGCGCCCGGAGCGCGCCGAAGAGATCATCGCCAGCCTGCCGGAGATCGCGCCTGAAGCCTACGACATGGAGGCGATCGCCGCCCGGGTGCGCGGTGACCTGGAGGCGCTCAAGCGCATCGCCGGCCTCGTGCGGCAGGCGCGCAAAGCCTCCGAAGCTGAGGATGGCAATAACAAGCTGCGCCGCCTCAAAGCCCTGCTCGCGGGGCCGCTCAAGGGCCGCAAGGTTCTCCTCTTCACCAGCTACTACGACACCGCCGAGTACATACGGAAGGAACTGGCCGGCGACACCGCCTGGCAGGCCAGCGCGGGAGATCCCGTCGTAGCCACCATTACCGGCGAGACGAAAGCCGAGGAGCGCACGCGCATTGTCGAGCGCTTCGCGCCCAACGCCAACCGCCCGGCGGGCCAGCCCTTCTGGCGTCCCGATGACGCGGAGATCCAGCTGCTCATCTCCACCGATGTGCTCTCCGAGGGCCAGAACCTGCAGGACGCGGGCGTTATCATCAACTACGACCTGCACTGGAACCCCGTGCGGCTCATCCAGCGCGCCGGGCGTGTAGACCGCATCGGCAGCGACTTCGAGACCATCACGCTCTACAACGTCTTCCCCGAAGACGAGCTGGAGAGCCTGCTGGGCCTCGTGCGGCGGCTCTCCCAGCGCATCCAGGCGATTGACCAGAGCGTTGGGCTGGACGCCAGTGTGCTTGGCGAAGCCGTCTCCGAGCGCTCGCTGGAGCAGCTGCGCCAGCTTCATCGCAACGACCGCGCCGTGCTCAGCGACCTGGAGCGCCAGGCTGAGCTGATCTCCACCGAAGACATGAAGCTGCCGCTGATGGCCTATATCCAGCGCACCGGCCAGAGCGTCGTCGAAGAGATCCCTATGGGCATCCACAGCGGGCGCGGCTATGTCGCGCGCAACGCCCGCCCCGGCTGGTTCATCGCCTTCACCGCCCGTGACCGCCACATCTGGCGCTTCTACCCCGATGACGGCGCCGAGCCAGAACGCCAGCTCCGCACGATTTACCCCATGATCGCCTGCGAGAGCGCCGAAGCGCGCGCCAATCCCGGCCCCATCCCCTATGACCTCATCGAGCGCGCCACTCGCGACGCGCTCCAGGCGCTCCAGGGCGAGCAGACCCGCGCCCGCGCGCCTGTCCCGCTCTCCGGCGCGGCGCAAAAGCTGTATAACTGGCTCAACCGCCCTAACCTCTGGGACGCCAGCGCCAGCCTCGATCCCGAGCAGTTGCGCCGCTTCAACGCTGTGCTCAGCGCCGTCCCCCTGCGCCCCTTCGAGAAAGACCCCGCCATGCGCCGCCTCATCGCCGCCTACGAGCAGGGCAGCGACTTCGCGCGGCTGGTGGAGGACCTCGACGCCTTCTTCACCGAAAACGCCCTCTATATCGAGAGCGACGCCGATGTGGCGACCATCGAGGCCATCAAGGCCGAGGACCTGCGCCTCGTCTGCTTCGAGCGTCTCCTTCCCCGCGCCTGACCGCCGCTGGGACCCCGCCGGGCGAAAAACTGGCCCCAATCTGGTGAAAAAACTACGGTTAACCGTGGGGCGCAATCACGCGGGAGCGGGTATACTCCCTGGTGTTTCAAGGAGCGCGGTTCTCGCGCGACGCCAGCAGCGCAGGTCGCTGGCGGGCAAGGAAGAAGCAGACCTGGGACGTCGCCAGAAGGGACAGCTGGCGGCGCCTCAGCGCTTTAATTCAGCATTTTTCATGATATCGCGGGCGTAGATCGTGCGCATAATCGGTGAGAGCGTGTGGCGTCGCGCTCTCGTGTCCTGGCGTGATGAGCCAGCGGGTTCTCAGTGAAAATGTTCATCACGAAAGCAGAGGCGTCAAAATGCCGGTCCTGCGCATCGAACACCCCGTCCCGAGCTATGAGGGGTGGAAACAGGCTTTCGACAGCGATCCCGTAGGCCGCGAGCGGTCGGGGGTCCGCCGCTACCAGATCTCACGCGCGATGGATGACCCGAACTACGTCATGATTGACCTTGAGTTTGACACCAGGGCCGAAGCCGAGGCGCTCCTCGCCGCGATGCGCGGCGTATGGAGCCGCGTGGAAGGCGCGATCATGATGAGCCCACAGGCCCGCGTCGTCGAGGTCGTGGAGCGCAAGGAGTACTGAGCGTCCCCGCCTACGAGCCAGCGGTCAGCTTGAACCCGGTGGTGAGATAGTTACTGGCGTTATGGGTCAGGACCTTGACGGTGACCTGCCAGTGGCCAGCCATGGTGAGGTCGCTGGTTCCGGTGTAGGCGCCAGGCTGGGCGGAGCCGGCGGGCTGGAGCTGTAGCGATTGCTGGCCCATGTCCATGTCGAGGTTTTCCGTGATGATCAGGACAGAGGCGTCGCTATCGGGCTTGCCCTGGGGGTCGGTGACGGTGACGGTAAAGGTGTTGGAGCCGAATGTGGCGGGGCTGACATCGAGCCGGATGTGGTAGCCGCTGACGGTGTTGGTCGCGGTGTACGCGCCGGAGCTGGGCGGGACGCTGGCCTGCGCGGGGCTGAGAGTGCCGGCGAAGATGGCGAGCAGGGCGACACAGAGCAGGACAGCGCCGCCAAGCAGCGCCTCGCGCCGCAGCCAGTCCTCTATCCGCGCGGCGAGGCCGCGGGCGTGTGAGGAAATGGGCGCGGTGGATGGCCCCGTCCGGGCGGTATCGGCTGGTGTGGGCGCGCGGTCAGCGTCACCCGCGCCAACGGCGGCGCCCAGGCGCAGGGGTGGGTGCGCCGCCGCCTCCTCAGCCGCCAGCGCGTGGGAGAGGCGCGGGCGCAGATAGAAGGCGTGCCAGGCGCTGATAGCGACCATGGCGAGGAATATCTCGATCTTGACCGTCAGGGTGCGCCCGTAGACGGTGGTGATGAACTGCTCGATGGAGGCGAGGCGGACGCCCGTGTTGAGCGAGCCGGTGAGCGCGAGCAGGGTGGCGGAGACGATGGCGATGGCGCTGAAGGCGGGGGCGCCACGCGCCAGGAGCAGGGCGCGCGCGCGGTCGGGGAGCGCCTTTGAGGCGGGGATGAGGACGACGCTGATATAGAACAGGCCGCCCAGCCACATGGCGTTGAAGAGCAGATGGAAGAGGTCCACGGCGACGGCGTAGACGCGCTCGGAAGGCGGGGTGGCGGCGGCGTGGCCAGACATCGCGAAGGCGAAGAGCAGCAGGAGGCCCAGCGCCACCTCGATCTGCCCGGTGACAGACAGGGCCAGCCAGCCGCGCAGGAGGCGCATGGGCAGCCGGGGAACCTGGCGCAGGGTGGCGAGCAGCTCGCGCGTCCAGCTGGGGATGAGGCCTTCCACCACTTCTGGCTGGGAGGATGGAGCGGCGGAGGCGATCACGGCGGGCTGGCGCGCGGTGAGGGTCAGGATGAGGGCGGCGAGCGCGACGGCCTGACGCATCCACCAGTAGGAGCCAAACTGGCCACTGAACAGGGTGGCGCGCCAGAACTGGGGGACAAGGAGGCCGCGCAGCCCGCCGGCGATCTCGACGGTGAGCGCGGCGGCGAGGCCGACATCGGCGAGGAGCAGGCCGCCAAGGGCGTAGGGCGCG
>JAKAIY010000123.1 GCA_021814145.1 Chloroflexota bacterium | reverse complement strand
GCTCCAGACCAGGAATGACTCTAGCGGCGCCCCGTCATTTGACCCACTCTGGCATCTCCTCATGCTCGATGCCGAAGTGATGGGCAAGCTCGTGGAATGTGGTCGCGCGGACCTGCTCGCGGATGCGGTCCGGGTCACCACCGCAACGCCGCTCGATCGGGCCGCGAAAGATGGTGATGACATCAGGCGCGGTCTCCGCCATGCCACGCCTGTGCAGTGGAACACCGCGATAGAGGCCCAGCAGCGTGTAGCCCTCCGGCACGCCGGACTGGCGCAACGTCTCCTCGCTGGGCTCCTGTTCGACCTCGACCACGATATTGCGCATGTAGGACACGAACTCGTCCGGCACAGCGATGAGCGCCTCAGCGACCAGCCGCTCGAACGCCGTCTCATCGTCCTCAGGTTCCGGCGGCGGGGTGGTGAACGCGAAATCAGGCGGCGGAGACGTGCGCTGGCGCAGCGGCGTGACGGTAGAGCCACGCGGCTCGCCTTCCATCACCCGCGTCGCCCAGCGCGAAGCCGGAGAGTCCGCCATGAACAACACAGCGGCGGCGATCAGGACAAGAAGCAGCGCCAGCAGCGCTATTGAGACGGGACCGCTGGAAGTTGGGCCGCCGCTAAGGAGGCCCGCCAGCAACGCCAGCCCCACGACGACCGCTAGCGCGGCGAAGAACTGGCCCGCGCCGTTTGGGTTGCGCGTGGCATGTTCGCCCACGCCCCATTCGCGCCTGACGGCGCCCGTATAGCCGCCCACAATCGAGGACGACACGCCGCCCGGTGTGACTGGCGCGGCTGGTGTAACCGGCTCGCCGCGCAAGCTGGCGTCATACGCGGCGCGGGCCACAGGGTCACTAAGGGTGTGGTAGGCTTCCGTGAGCTGGCGCATGCGTCGCCCGGCGCGGGCGTACAGCGCGGGCTCGGCGCTCACATAGCGGTCAGGGTGCCAGCGTTTCGCCTCGCGGTGATACGCTTGCTTGATCTCAGGCAGGCTGGCATCCGCGCTCACGCCGAGTGTCGCGTAGTAATCCCCCGGCCGCGGCTCCCGCGACTCTTTCCCGTTCAGTCCGTCTATCGAGTCGCCGCCACTATCCGCATTCACGCGCTGCGCCATCCTGTCCCTCCGCGTCGCGCGCGACGCGAGATGTCACGCGCTCACACTCCTATTGTGTCGCGGCGCAAAGCTCCAGCGCCAGTCGCAAGCGCAAAGCCCGCAATTGCTCACTGGATTCCACGCTTCCGCGCAAGCGGCGAGATACGCCTGATCAGCCCCATTTCGCGCGTTTATGGCCGCGTGTCAACGCAAATAAGCATGGTAGCGAAGGGACGCGCATCATCCTGAGGCCCGCTGACCCGCATGAAACTCGCGCGCTTGCCAGCGGCGCGAGTCCGTGTAACAAGGGCCTTACCGCTCGCGGCCGTGAGGCCCTTCCTCCATCTGCAGGGCGTGCGCGCAGAGGATCGCCAGCGTCAGCCAGATCGCGGCGCCTACGATGAGCGGGCCGGCCAGCGCGCGCACGCCGTCGTTTCCCGGTAGAAGCAGCGCCACCAGCGCCACCAGCGCCGCCAGCGGCGCGACGGAGACGCCTCCCAGAATGAGCAGCGCCAGGGCTGCGGATCCCACCGCATTGGCATGTCCGCGCAGGCGCTCCGACCACGCATGCCATTCACGGTCAAGGGCATGGGCGCCAGCATACCCACGCGTCATGGCGCGCCGCGCATGTTGGCGCGCTGGGGTGGGCATGCGCCAGTGTGAACTTGAGGTGAATGGATGTCGCATGGCCATGAACGCTGACCCTATCTCCCGTATGACGCCACTCCCAAAGCGTCCGCGCGTGTCATCCTTGCCATGACCCTCGACGTTGAGGCGCTCTTGTGAAGGAAACGCATGGCATGATGATACGTAACAACCGCTCCCCGCATGCGCTGACCTCAGCGGATTGCCGGGGAAATGGACGGTGTTGACAGAAATGCTAGAAAAATGCAGGGAGGCGGCGCCACCATGGATGTAACGCAAGTCCAGGGCAAGGCGCATTGAGCAAGGAAAATAACCACGTCAACGCGACGCACGGTCACCCGCTCGTATCGCGGCCTCTTTGACCAGCGCAGCTTATCGAACAGACTCGCCTGCAAGAGTCACAAGCGCAGGCGCGCCATCTGGCGACGCTATCCGCTCCAGCGCGCTGGCTGCACACGCCATTAGGAGCCATCACGAACCTTGCGGTCTTCGCGTTGGGGCTCGCGCTGGCGTTCGCTTTCAATATTCCGCTCTTGATCGCCGCGCAGTCCATCGCGCTGGCCGCGCTTGATTGGCGCGACTTCTCCAGCTTTCACGGCGTCATTCCCTGGAACGTCTGGCGCGTCGAGGGCAGGCAGCGGCTCTGGTGGACGCTGGCGATCACGCTGTGGCTCTTTGGCTGCCTGTTCATGCCAGCGGTTTACGCGATCCAGTCCTGGCAGCGGATTGGCGAGCTCTCGGCGGCTGATCGCGCAGCGCTCGACGCCCGCATCGCCGCGCTGGAAGCAGAGTTACTGCCCAAGCCGGCCAATGGCCCCCAGCCACCTCAGGCGTAGCGAACGGCCGCGCGGGTCCCATCCTACATGCCGCCGTCAGCGGACTGCCTGGCCCAGTAATATGCGCAGCGGGCGCGCAAGGTGCAGCGATCGCAGGCGGGCCTCTGGGCGTGGCAGACCTGCCTGCCATGACGGATGAGGTTGATGTGCATCGTATGACGCCAGTCCGGCGGGACCAGCCCCTCCAGCGTGGCGTGCGCGGCGTCGGCGCTGACAGTGGGACCAATCAGCCCAAGGCGTCGGGTAACGCGCCAGACATGCGTGTCTACAGGGAATGCGGGGCGGCCCAGCGAGAAAAGCAGCACGCATGAAGCGGTTTTCATGCCCACGCCCGGCAGCGTGGTGAGCTGCGCCCGCGCCCGCTCGATGTTCTCCGTATCCAGCCAGCGCAGGTCAAACGGCGCCACAGGGTCGCGCTCGGTGAGCGCTCGCAGCGTCCGCTGGATGCGCTCGGCTTTCACACGCGCCAGGCCACCGGAGCGGATAGCGTCCGCCAGATCCTCCTCAGGGGCGTCGCGGGCGGCCTCCCAGGTTGGGAAGCGCTCGCGCAGGCTGGCGTAGGCGCGGTCAGAATTGATGTCCGAGGTGTGCTGCGAGAGGATGGTGGCGATCAGGCCGCCGAGCGCGTCGCCATCTGGCTTCCACGGCGGAACGCCATACGCCTCTACCAGCCGCTCGTAGACCCATTCCACGAGGGTCTCGGGCTCCATTTCCGCTGGCCGTTCGCCTGCCGCGCCACCCCATGTCGTCATCGCTCACTCTCCCACGGTCT
The DNA here is from genome assembly GCA_021814145.1 of Chloroflexota bacterium. Classification (GTDB taxonomy): domain Bacteria; phylum Chloroflexota; class Ktedonobacteria; order Ktedonobacterales; family JADMIN01; genus JAKAIY01. The sequence continues at coordinate 7,883 of JAKAIY010000123.1, read as the reverse complement.
GTTCCCCGCTGGTCTCACCGCGCCAGCATACCGCCTTGCGCCGCCTTGCCGCCAGGCGCGGGCGCCGCGCGTGGTAGGATACCACGGGGCGCGCGCATGGCCTGCGCGTCGCGTCAGATATGACGGGGAGGAATAAGACAGGATGGCCAGCGACCAGAGTATCGCATCGTTCGTAGAGGCGCTTGGCTCCAGCGCGCCCGCGCCTGGCGGCGGCGCGGCGAGCGCGCTGGCTGGGGCGCTGGCGGCGGCGCTGGCCGAGATGGTCGCGCGCTTCACGGTAGGTCGCGAGAAGTACCGCAATGTCGAGGAACGGGCGGCGGCGGTCTTGAATCAGGCGGAGGAGGCCCGCGCGACGCTGCTGGCGCTGGCGGCTGATGACGAGCGCGCCTTCCAGGAGGTATCCGCCGCCTATCACCTGCCCCGCGCGACGGCGGAGGAGCGCGCCACCCGCGAAGACGCTATCCAGGCGGCGCTGGCCTCAGCGATGCAGCCGCCCCTGCGCGCGGTCCGCGCGGCGTGCGCGGTGGTCGAGCTGGCGGCGGAGATCGCGGCCATCGGCAATGGCACGGTCATCAGCGACGCGGGATGCGCGGCGCTGCTGGGCGAAGCGGCGGCGCGCGCGGCGGCGCTCAACGTCCTCGCCAACGCCACGCTGCTGCGTGATACCACGCTGGCGGACGCTACGCGCGCCGAGGTCCGGGCGCTGCTGGAGAAGGCTGAGGCGCTGCGCAACCAGGCGCACGCTACAACGTTGCGCCGTATGGGCGTGGAGACGTTGTGATGACGGCGAAGCTGCTCAGCGGTCGCGCCATTGCGGAAACCGTGCGCGAGGAATTGCGGAAGATGGCGGCGGCGTATCAGGAGCGCCACGGCAGGGCCGCCGGGCTAGCGGTCGTCACCATCGGGACGCGCCCCGCGTCGGATGTCTACGTGCGCCAGCTCCTGCGCGAAGCGGAGCGCGTGGGCGTGCGCGGTGATCTGGTCGCGCTGCCCGACGACATTGACGATGAGGGGCTGCGCGCGGGGCTGAAGGCCCTCAACGCCGATGACAGCGTGCAAGGCGTGCTGGCGCAGGCGCCACTGCCGCCGCATCTCGACGCGCGTGTGGTAGCCGAGGTCATGAGTCCGCGCAAGGACATTGACGGCATCAGTCTGCGCAGCGCGGGCAACCTGTTCCTGCGCTACCCCAGCTTCGTCCCCGCCACCTGCGCCGCCGTGGTCGAACTGCTCGACCGCTACGAGATCCCCCTCGCGGGCCAGCGGGTCACAATCGTCGGAGCCAGCAACACTGTCGGCAAGCCGTTGGCGTTTATGCTGCTCAGTCGCGACGCCACCGTGACCGTCTGCCACATCCATACCCGCTCGGTCAGCCAGTGGACACGGCAAAGCGATATCGTGATTGTCGCCGCGGGCAAGGCCAACCTGCTCACCGCGGACATGGTCCGAACCGGCGCGACAGTGGTGGATGTGGGTATCAATGTGGTGGCGGAAGGCGGCATCGTGGGAGATGTCGCCTTCGCCGAGGTCGCGGACGTGGCGGGCGCGATCACGCCAGTTCCGGGCGGTGTTGGCCCGCTGACGCCGCTCATGGCGCTCAGGCAACTGCTCCAGGCGGATACGCTCTGGTCGCTCGATAGCTGACCGGGCTACACGCGAAGTCCTAGGGGAGGCGACGGACGCGCCCGAATCGTGTACGCTGCCCAGTGAGCGCAAATCGCCCCACATGCGCGGCGTCGCGGGCGCCATTCGTGAGGACTCACTTCCATGCGGCGGATTCCGTACACCCAGCTCGACGTGTTTACCACCACGCCGTTCGGCGGCAACCAGCTCGCGGTCTTTTTCGACGCGGACTCGCTCAACGCCAGCGAGATGCAGGCGATTGCGCGCGAGATGAACTTTTCCGAGTCCACATTCGTCCTGTCTCCCAGTGATCCCGCGCGCGCTCTTTGTCGCGTGCGCATCTTCACGCCAGGCGGTGAGCTACCCTTCGCCGGACATCCAGTCATTGGAACCTCCGTCGCTCTGGCGCAGGCAGGCCGCCTGACTCCCGAGAACGCGCCCGCGACGCTAGAGCTTGGCGTCGGGCCCCTGGTGGTTGAGCCAGTTTTCATGAACGGCGACTTGAGCTTCGTCTGGATGTCGCAGCCAGTCCCCACTTTTACGCCCTGGGATGGCGACCGCGCGGCGCTGCTGGCGGCGCTGGGGCTGGATGGCGCCGCGTTGCGGAATGATCTGCCCATCGAGCGTGGCTCGGCGGGCGTGCCATTCATCTATGTTCCGCTGCGCGACCTGGACGCGTTGGGGCAGGCCGCTCCCGGCGCGGGGCTGAGCGCCGCGCTGGCGGCTGAAGAGCCGCACACGGGAGTCTATCTGTTCGTCGCGCCAGATCCACCGGATGACCAGGCGCCTGTCCGCTCACGGATGTTCGCGCCGGGAATGGGCATCGTGGAGGACGCCGCGACGGGATCCGCCGCCGGCCCGATGGGTGTATACCTCGCGCGACGCGACATGCTGGCGACAGGAGCCAACGGGCGTGGCGCGTTGACAATCGTGCAGGGTGTCGAGATGGGACGGCGTAGCGAAATCACTGTCGAGCTCCAGTTCGGCGCGGGCGCTGTGATTCATGTGCGCGTCGCGGGCGCGGCGGTCGTTGTCGCAACGGGCGGGTTCATCCTGCCCGATGAAGCGGTTTACCGCGTTCCAGCAGAGCAGGGAGAGCGCCAGTGAACATCGCTGAAGCCCTCGCCGCGCTGCCAGCGCCGGAAGTGACTGGCGCGGCGGACGGCGAGATTACCGCAATCACCTACAACTCCACTGAAGTCCAGCCGGGGGCCTGCTTCCTCGCCATTCGAGGCAAGCGGCGCGACGGCCACGCCTATATCGGCGACGCGCTGCGGGCTGGCGCGCTGCTGGTCGTTGGGAGCGATCCCGCTCCCGCGGACTTCCCCGCTGACCGCGTCTACGCGCGGGTGGCGGACTCGCGCCGTGAACTGGCCACGCTGGCCGCCGCTTTCGCCGGGCGGCCCTCGGAGCGCATGGCTGTGATTGGCGTCACGGGGACAGATGGCAAGACAACCGTCACCAACCTGGTTGACGCGATCCTCGAAGCGGGCGGCTTTCGCACCGGGCTGATGAGCACGGTGGACTTCAAGATCGCTGGCGAGCGCTCGCAGAACAACACCCGCTTCACAACGCTTGAAGCGCCGGAGGTGCAGGAGCGGCTGGCGCGCATGGCGGACGCGCGGACGCAATGCGCTGTGCTGGAAACCACCTCCAGCGGGCTGGCGCTACATCGCGTCTGGGCTGTCGCCTATGATGTCGCCGTCGTCACCAATATCACCTCCGAGCACCTGGAGTTGCACGGCACCCAGGAGGCCTACTGGCGCGCCAAGGCGATGCTCTGCGAGGCGATTGATCCTGACGCCGTGAAGCCCGGCTTCCCCGGCGTTCCCAAGGCCTGCGTGCTGAACGCGGATGATCGCTCCTTTACCTACCTGCTCGACTTCTGCCGCGCGCCTGTGGTGAGCTATGGCCTGAGCGAGGGCGCGGACGTGCGGGCGGAGCGGGTCGAGCTGCGCGCCGATGGCTCGCGCTTCGATGTGCGACTGCCCAACAGGACGCGATTCACAGTTGAGACATCACTGGTCGCCGGGTACAACGTCTCGAACTGTCTGGCCGCCATCGCGACGGGGTATCTCTTCGGTGTCGCGCCGGAGCGCATGGCGGCGGCGCTGGCGGCGTTCCCCGGCGTGCCGGGCCGGATGGAGCGCATCGAGATGGGGCAGCCGTTCTCGGTCGTGGTGGACTACGCGCACACGGCGGATAGCCTGGAGAAAGTGCTGAATGTGCTGCGCCCGCTGACCACCGGACGGCTGATCGCGGTTTTTGGCTCGGCGGGCGACCGCGACCGGGTGAAGCGCCCGGCGATGGGGGCCGTCGCGGCGCGACTGGCCGATTTCGCTGTTATCACCGATGAAGACCCTCGCACAGAAGACGCGATGAGCATCCTGCGCGAGATCGCGGGGGGCGCCGACGCGGCGGGCGCACGCGAAGGCGAGAAATACCGCTGCGTGGTAGACCGCCGCAAGGGCATCGGCGCCGCGTTTGCGATGGCGCATGCAGGCGATACTGTGCTGCTGGCGGGCAAAGGCCATGAGCAGAGCATCATCATCGGCGAGGCGAAGCTACCCTGGGATGACCGCCGTGTGGCGCGCGACGAGCTACGCGCGCTGGGATATGGCGGCGCGGCGGAAACCGGGGCGAATGACGCCTGAGAAGACGGGCGCGGCGCTGTGACTGGGGAGCCAGTGGGCATGGTGGCGCGTCCTAACCGTCGTTACCGGGTAAATCAAGGCAGCGTTGTACAGTGGTAACACGACGCGCGAACGCCAGTTGGGGAGCATGCCGTTCAGCGCGTGGAGAGAGAGCGGGGAGTGTCCATGGTCGTCATGTTGCTCAGCGCGTTCGCCATCGCAGCGATTGTCAGCGCCATCGCCTCGCTCATCGCGCAGCGCGTATTCTCCTGGTTCCGCAGTGGCGAGCGCAAGCCGGGCGATTTCAAGCCAGACCAGTCATCCAGCAGTGGCATGCATCATGTCGAGATCCGCGCAGGCGGCAAACGTCCGCGTATCGTGCGCGCCCGCTCCAGCGAGCTGCCGCTCGTCGGCGGCGCGGCGATAGTCCTCGCGATTCTGGCGGGCTGCGTCGCCACTGGTTTTCTCGTCAACTTCTCCGGCAGCCAGTGGGAGCTGACCGAGATCCTGATGCTGGCGACCATCGGATATGCTGTGGTCGGACTGATTGACGACATGCGCAAGGTCTATCGCGGCGTCGGCATCTCCGAGATCCAGAAGGCGGCTGGCGTCGTAATGGTCTCCGCGATGGCCGCCGTCCTGCTCAATCGCCTCATCATCACGAAAGACATAACCGCCCGGCTGGCGTATCCTCCCTACAATCAGGCGCCGATCATCGGCTCGCTGCTGGTGAAGCAGCACTTCGCATGGGTCATTTTCTTCCTGTTGATGACCATCTTTATCGCCAGCGTGACCGCTCTCGCGGTGGATTTCGCCGATGGGATGGACGGCCTGGCGGGCGGACTGATGATCAGCGCGGCCCTGGCCTACGCGGTCATCCTGATTGATGAAGGTGGAATGGAACGCTGGCCGCTGATCGCGTGCGCGCTGGCGGTAGCTGGCGCGTCGGCGGGCTATCTGCCATTCAACTGGCCTTCACCGTGGAAGGGCGGGCCAAAGCCAAAGGGCAAACGCCTGGCGAAGGTCATCATGGGCGATACGGGCTCGCTGGCGCTAGGCGGACTGTTGGCGCTGATCGCCATTGTCGCCCGGCAAGAGTTGCTGCTGATCATTATCGGCGGCGCGTTTGTGCTGGAAGGCCTCTCGGCGTTGATCTCGGCCCGTATCCTGGTGAAGTTCTACCGCCGATTCCTCTTTGTCGAGCGATTCAACGCCAGCAAGGGGTTCCCGCATACCGAGCTGCCGCTGCCGTTCCTGGCGACACCAATGCATCATCACTACGATCTGCTCAATGTAGATCGCCGGCGGCTGGTCTACGCGGCGTGGCTGCTGGGCGCCGGGCTGGCGATCCTGGGCATCGCCAGCGCGGTCGGCCCCTTCACCTGGGAACGCTACCTTGCGCGCCTTGCCGGGTTGGCGCTGCTGATCGCCGTCTGGCAGTCGGGTCCCTTGACGAAGACTTTTTTCATCGGACTGGAACGGCTGGACCCCGCCAATCCTGAAGCGCCCCGGCGCCTGATCCTGTGCCATGGCGCGCCATTCCGCCTGTTCGGCCTGCCCCTCTACCGCAGGATTGACAGCGTCTCGATCACCAGCGCGGCGCTCCAGCCGCCAATGGAGCCGCTGCTGCTCTGGCAACGGCTCAGTGTCTTCGACGCGCGCGCGCTGCTGGGCTATTACTGTTATCGTGAGGGCGAATACGAAGATGCGCTGCGCATCTGGAACCGCCTGCCCGATCCAAATGTCGCGGCGCGCCCTGACCTCGAGAAGCTCATCAGCGAAGTCACACACACGGTCGCGGTTCAGACACTTGGTGGCGCCCAGTCACCGCGCTCCACGCGACAGCCTTTGCGGACGACGCCCCCGGTCGCGACGGACAATCCGAACGACAGCGCGCTCCGCATGCCCTCACCCGCGAAGGGTGTGTTTCCGGCGCCACGCCTGGAGCCCACCAATCCCGGCCAGCCTTCCGCGCTCGTAGCCAGTGAGCCTGGGGATACCGCGCAGCTCTGGCGCGCGAGCGTCTGGGCCGCCGCCAGTGGCCTCGAGTCAGGGAACGGCCACTCCTCCTATCCCAACACGCAGACGGGAGCGCCTCCCACAGCGAATGGCCCTACACCAACGGCGCAGATACCCGCTGAGCCTGACGCGCAGTAAGACGCGCCGCCAACGTCCGTCCGCGCCTGTCAGCAAGCGCATCGTTCCACTTGACATACCTGATACGCCGTGGGATACTTTTCGGGTAGGCGTGAGGCAGGCGTGACGCATGCGCGCATGTGTGGCGCTCCGTTAATCGCCGCTCCGCTGCGAATCCACTCCTCACTGGCGCAGCATTCCTGGCGCCGCATTCCCCCATCCGCTAGCGCGTTACGGGCGCTGGCTCACATATCTTCGCCAGTCTTTCATCAAGCGCGCGTTTCTCCATTTCTGGCGACGCGCCTTGCGTTCCATAATCCTCAGCTATCCTCATCGAAAGGAGATACGGCGGCGAACGCGCTTCAGGCGCGCCTCTTTTCACGTGTCCTGAATATTCAGCATACGTCCACGCTGTCCGCCGCTGACTCTCACTGATTGACGAACATGAGCGTTACCATGAACATCACTGATCTTGAAACCAGAACGCTGAATGAGCTGCGCGACATCGCCCGCGACTGGGATATGTCGGGCTACAGCGCGCTCACGAGGGAAGAATTGATCTTCCAGCTCTTGCAAACCGCCGCTGACCGGCAAGGCCCGGCGTTCAGCGCGGGTGTGCTGGAGGTGACCGCTGAGGGGCTGGGATATCTGCGCCGCCGGGGCGGGCGGCCCAGTCCCATGGATGTCTACGTCTCGGCGACGCAGATACGGCGTTTCGGCCTGCGCACCGGCGATATGGTTTCCGGCCAGGCGCGGCCACCAAAGGAAAACGAGCGGTTCTACGGGCTGCTGAGGGTGGACGCCGTGAATGGAATGGACCCTGAAGCCGCCAAGCGCCGACCGAACTTCGACACCCTGACGCCGATCTTCCCTGATCGCATGTTCAACCTGGAGACCGACCCCGCCAACATCATCGGGCGGCTTATCAACCTCATCGCGCCGATCGGTCGCGGCCAGCGCGGATTGATCGTCGCTCCGCCGAAGGCCGGCAAGACGCTGATGCTCAAGAGCATCGCCAACGCGATCTCGCTGGGCTATCCTGATGTTCACCTGATGCTGGCGCTGATCGGCGAGCGACCCGAAGAAGTGACGGAAATGCGGCGTGGCGTGCGCGCCGAGATATTCAGTTCGACCTTCGATGAGCCCGCCGACGCGCATACCCATGTGGCCGAGCTGGCGCTGGAGCGCGCCAAGCGCCTGGTGGAGATGGGCAAAGATGTCGTGCTGCTGCTCGACAGCATCACCCGGCTGACGCGCGCCTATAACCTGGCTATCTCCCCCAGCGGACGCACGCTCTCTGGTGGCCTGGACCCGGCGGCGGTCAACCCGCCCAAGCGCTTCATCGGCGCGGCGCGCAACCTGGAGGAAGGCGGCTCGCTGACGATCATCGCCACCGTGCTGATAGACACCAACAGCCGCATGGATGAGGTAATCTACGAGGAGTTCAAGGGCACCGGCAACATGGAGATCACGCTCGACCGCAAGCTCTCCGAG
>JAKAIY010000122.1 GCA_021814145.1 Chloroflexota bacterium | reverse complement strand
CAGAATATTTTGAACGATCAAAGCGTACCAGCGCGCGACGCGCCTGTCAAGAGGGGTAAAAAAACTGGCGGGTTTCGGGAGAAAGCGGGCCTATTCCAGCGTCGCGTCGAGCGCGCGCAGGAACAGCTCCGCGTCTGTCACCAGCCCCATCGCCTGCGCCGTGCCGCGATCAGCCAGCTTGGTGACAACCGCCGGGCTGATGTCCACGACAACGCACTTGACGGCCGCCGGGAGCATGTTGCCGGTAGCGATGGCGTGCAGCATCGAGGCCGCCATCACACAGACTTCTACGCCGCGACACGCCTCACGCATGCGTCCCTGGGCCCGCATCGAATCGGTGATGACGCCTGGCATCGGCCCGTCGTCGCGGATCGAGCCCGCCAGGACGAGCTCTACGCCACACTCCAGCGCCGCCGCCACGATGCCATCACCCAGCAGCCCGCGCGCCCGCGCTTCCTCCAGCGAGCCCGCCGCGCGCACGGCGTTGATGGCGCGCAGGTGGTTGCGGTGTCCATGCTCGACGGGAACGCCTGTCGCCAGGTCAATCCCCAGCGACGTGCCAAACATCGCCGCCTCGATGTCGTGCGCGATAATCGCGTTGCCGCCAAAGATCACCTGGATATACCCTTTGCGGATCAGCGCCGCCACATGCTGGCGCGCCGCCGTATGCACCACCGCTGGCCCCAGCACAAACAGCGTCCTGCCACCGCGCGCCCGCGCTTCACGCATCGCCTCCGCCACGTCAGCGATGGCCAGCGCCTTCGCGCGCTCTGAAGAAACCGCGCTCTGCATGAAACCGAACGCCTCGTGCTGGCGCGGCCGCTCCAGGGGGTCAACACGAATGCCTTCATAGCCCACCACGATCTGGTCACCCGCGCGCGCCTCATGCATCGGGCAGGCGCGTGCGGATCCGCGTTCGCGGTCTACCACAATCGCCACATCCATCTCGATGCCCTCAACCTCTACCCAGCGCCCGTCAACGCGCACAAACGTAGGCATATTGGTGGTCGAGTAGAAGTCGTCAGGCAATACGCCGTCCTGCGTCGCGCGCTTTGTCCGCGCGTCGCGCTCGGCGTATGGAACCGCCCCCAGACGCTGGAGCGCGCCCATCAGTGATGACAACGCTTCCTCGGTCTCGGCGCTGACCTCCATGCGGACGTAGCTCTCCTCCAGCTCGCTCGCGCCTACCCGCATCTCCTGGACATGAAAGTGCGCGCCCGCGTCCTCAATCGCGCCCCACACACGCGGTAGGATCAGCGAATCTATAATATGTCCCTCGAGCTCGATCACAGTGCTTGCCATATCTCACATCTCCTGTCGTATCACACATCGCGCGCTCTCTCGCAGTGTAACATGCGCATAGCCGGGACCGTCTCAACTCATGGCGCGCATCCATCGCGAAACCAGCGCCAAGGTGAGGGCGCCTGCCCAGCCGTGATACACTCTGGCGATAGCGGCGGCGTTGAAGCTCGCCGCGCGATACGTCACACGCGCCAGACCTGGAGGATGATCCGTGCCCGACGATACGACCTCAGCGACGGAGCTGAACAGCGCGGCGGCGCGCCAGAACGAGCCGCACACCGATCTGCTGGCCTGGCGCGAGGAGTTCCCAATTCTCGCCCAAAAGACATACCTCAATAACTGCTCACTCGGCCCGCTCTCGCGCCGCTCGATGGCTGCGCTCGACCGCTTCCAGGAGCTCTGGAACGAACATGGCGCGCAGGCGTGGTATCAGATCTGGATGGGCGAACTGGCCGCGCTGCGAGAGAAATTCGCCCGACTGATCGGCGCCAGGCCGCATGAGATCGCTATCGCCCCCAGCGTCTCCGTCGCGCTTGGCGAGATCTCCAGCGGCCTCGACCTCGGCGCCCGCGACAAAGTCGTGATGGCGGACATGGATTTCCCCACGCTGGCCTATCAGTGGCTCGCGCAGGAGCGGCTCGGCGTGCGCGTCGCGTTCGTCGAGAGCCCCGACCAGATCACCTTGCCCACCGAGTTGTTCCGCCCGGCGATAGACAGCGATGCCGGCCTCGTCGCCACCTCGCATGTCTTCTACCTCAGCGGCTACATCCAGGATGTCGCGGCGCTAGCGAAAATGGCCCATGAGCAGGGAGCCTTGATGCTTGTAGACGATTATCAGGGAACGGGCCAGATTCCGCTTGACGTGAAGGCGGCGGACATAGATTTCCTGGTGACGGGGACACTGAAGTGGCTGATGGGTGGTCAGGGCGTGGCCTTCATTTATGCCCGCGAGGAGTTGATCCCGCGTCTGCGTCCCGCGCATACAGGCTGGTGGGCCGCGCGTGACCAGTTCCAGTTCAGGACGCGCGAGTTCGCCTATCGTGATGACGCCCAGCGTCTGGAGGCTGGAACGCCGCCGATGCCCAGTGTCTATATCGCCAGCGCCGCCCTGGATATCGTGCTGGAGATTGGCGTCGAGCGTATCCGCGAGCGCACCCGCTGGCTGGCGGACGATCTGGCCCGCAAGGTGATGGAGCGCGGCTGGACGTTGCGCAGCCCGCTCGATGGCTCCCAGCGCAGCTCGATCGTCTTGCTGGAGCTGGAGCGACCAGAGGAGCTGGTGAGCGCGCTCAGCCAGCGCGGGATCATTGTGGACTCACGCCCCGGCCTGCTGCGCATCTCGCCCAGCTTCTTCAACACCGTCGCGGAGAACGACCTGATTCTCTCCGCGCTGGATGAGTTGATCGCCGCGCGGGCGGGATGAGCGGCGAAAGGCGTTTGCCAAAGGTGTCAGGGCAAAAGCGAAAGGGGAAGCGCGATGACGCTGATCTTGCGTGAAGAGGATGTGCGCGACACACTCACCATGACTGACACGATGCGCGTCGTCGAGGGCATGTTCCGGCGGCAGGGCGCTGGTGAGGTTATCAACCATCCGCGCGTGCGCATCGTGCTGCCAGAGGGGCGTGGTGTGGCGCATACCCTGCCAGCCTGGGTGCCCGGCCAGCCAGGCGATCCTGAGGCCACCGGACAGGGCTTTGTCGGGCTGAAGACCTATACCGCCGTTGGCGGCGCGGTACGCTTTGTCGTGCTGCTCTCCTCAGCGGAAGATGGCCGCCTCCTGGCGATCATCGAGGCTGATTTGCTCGGCCAGATGCGCACTGGGGCTGCCTCCGGGGTGGCGACCCGTCACATGGCGCGCGAGGACGCCCGCGTGGTGGCGCTGCTTGGCGCGGGCGGACAGGCGCGCACGCAGGCGCTGGCGATGGCCACCGCCCGCCCGATCAGCCGCTTCCTGGTCTACTCTCGCGACGCCGCGCGCCGCGAGGCGTTCTGCGCGGACATCGCCTCCATCACTGGCGTGGAGGCGACCCCCACCCCATCGGCGGAGGAAGCTGTGCGCGCCGCTGACATCGTGGTGACCGCCACGACCGCCAGGGAGCCTGTCATGCGCGGCGAGTGGCTGCGCCCCGGCGCGCATGTCAATGCGATGGGCTCCAACTGGGGCTACCGCCGCGAGGTGGACACCGAGACCGTCACCCGAAGCGCGCTTATCGCGGTGGATGATCTGGCGCAAGCGCGCATCGAGGCAGGTGATTTGCTCATCCCGGAGCGTGAGGGCGCCTTCAGCCTGGAGGAGGCGCGAGCCAGCGGACGCCTGGTAGAGCTCGGCGCCATCGTAGCGGGCAAGACACTGGGCCGCCCAGACGCCGACGCCATTACGCTCTTCAAGTCCTTGGGTATCGGAGCGGAGGACATCGCGACAGCGGCGCATATCTACAAGCTAGCGCGCGAACGCGGACTGGGCCAGGAGATCGCGCTTCTGCCGTAGCGGCGCCAGGCGCTATGGCCGCGGGAAAGGCGGAACACGGGAATATGGAAGACTACACCCCCGCGGATGACCGCGCCACTGAGGCCGCCGCGCGGCGCCGTATCGCCCGCTGGAATGGCGTTGCGGAGCAGTACGACGCCTTCCGGTCATCCGCGCCCAGCGTCCTGCCTGATCTGCTGGCCCAGCTTGCGGGAACACCCATCCCTGCGCATGTCGTGGACCTCGGCGCGGGGACGGGACTCACCACCCTGGCATGGATGAGCCGCGCGAAGCGAGTAACCGGGATCGAGCCAAATGATGACATGCGTCGCCAGGCGGAAGCACGTCTCGCCGCGGTCCCTGATGAGGGACGGAGTGGCGCGCGCTTTATCGCCGCGACCGCCGAGCATACCGGACTGCCCAACGCTTGCGCGGACATCGTCACCGCATCACAGGCCTTCCACTGGATGGAGCCAGTGGCCACACTGTCCGAAGTCGCGCGCATCCTGAGGCCTGGTGGGGTCTTCGCGGCGTATGATTATGACTGGCCTCCCACCATCACGCCAGAGACCGACCTGCTATTCCATGATTTCATGCGAAACCTGTGGCGAATTGCGGAAGCGCGAGGCATAGCCGCCGAGCCCCCCGGCTGGAAGAAAACAGGCCATCTGGAGAGCATGCGCCGGAGCGGTCATTTCCGCCTGACGAAAGAGATCGCGCTGCATGGGGTAGAGACCGGCGATGCGGAACGCTTCATAGGCCTTACGCTATCGAATGTCACCATTCACTTGCTAGCGCCTCATGCGCTGGCGGTAGATGAAATGGGAATCGCCACGTTCGAGCGTGATGTGCGCCGCGCGTTCGACAAATATGGCGGGACCGGGCCGCGCTGGTACGTCAGTTATCACGTGAGGATTGGGATCAAATGAGCCAGCATGCCGCGCGTCTCTATCGCGGTCAGCCGCGCCGCCGCGCTTTCCGAAAACGCTGGCTGGCCCAGGCGTTGGCGCTCGTCCCACTGCTGGCGATCCTGGCGCTGCTGGCCGGATGCGGGCCGCAGGCTGGCGACTGGCGGCTGCTCAGCCCGTCTGGGGTCCGTATTTACAGCCTCGCCAGCGATCCGAACATCCTGACGCTGGTCTACGCCGGGGCTGATAATGGCATGGTCTATCGAGCGCGCGCCGATCAGACGGGCCTTGCGGTTCCCAGCGAGGGTATCCCGGCGAACGCGGTGGTGGCCAGCCTGCTTCCCGACCCGAAGGTTCCTGGACGAGTCTTCGCCGGGACAACGGCGGGCCTTTACCGCAGTAACGACTACGGTGACCGGTGGAACAGGTTTGGCTCTGGGCTGCCCCCCGATATCGCCGCGCTGACGCTAGCCTCCACACCCAACGACAATCTCATGTTGGCGGGCATGGATGGTCGGGGCATCTACCGCAGCGCCGATAATGGCGCGACGTGGACGCCCGCTTCGAATGGCTTGCCAGCGCAGGCGACTGTCACAGGGCTCGCCTGGGACCCGGTGGATCAGCAGTGGTGGTTAGGCCTGCAGAACACGACCAGTCACAGCCTCTTCTCAAGCGACGATGGACGAACCTGGACGCCCTCGGATGAGGGCATCCCCGCCAGAGCGGACATTAATGCGCTGATAAGCCAGCAAAATAGCGGCGGCGGGTCCCTGCGCTTCGCCGCGACATCCGCTGGGCTCTACTACGAAAATGGCGATAGACAGCCGTGGAAGAGGGCGTCAGGCGGGCTGCCCTCTGGCTCGGCGCTGGCAGTTACGGCGATCGCGGGCCAGCCCGGTGGGGTGGTCGTCGCGATTGGCTCCGGCGTATACACTTCCAGCGACTATGGCGTGAGCTGGACTCCGGTGGCGCAGGGGCTGACGGATCTTGTGCAGGCTGTCACCCTGGCGAAAGATGGGCATGGCGCGCGGGTGTATTACGTCGCCGCCAGCCAGCTAGCCCGTTATCCTTCTGGCGCGACAACCAGTAATTCCACCAACTTCCTGCTGATCGCCGCCTTCACGCTGGCGCTCATCGTGGGCGGCTACATCATCATGCGCCGCAGCCGCCGCTTCGGTTATGCGATGGGCGCTCGTGACAACGAGCGAACGGTGGGCCGCGCCGCCGAAGCCGCCCACGCATGGGAGCGCCAGAGCGGCGCCCCGACAGGTGAAGGGCCTTCCTCCATACCACCCAGCGCGAGCGCGCGGCGCGAGGCTGGCGAGCATACCCCTTCCCACACGCTCGCGCCTACCGACTTGACGACACGGGAGCGGACTGGCGCGCCCGCCGCGCCTGACAAGGCCGCCCAGAATGGACATGGCGACCCAAATCAGCGGAGTTAGCCGCGTTATGAGAGAAGCGAGCCAAAGGAGGTCACGTAATGGCACAGGCTGGACGCGAGGTTGTGATCGTTGAAGCTGTGCGCACGGCGGTGGGTCGGCGTAACGGCGCGCTGAAGGACATGCACCCGGTGATGCTAGCGGCGCATGCGCTGCGCGAGTTGACCCGGCGCGCTGGGGTGGACCCTGCGGTAGTCGAGGATGTCGTCTGGGGCTGCGTCAGCCAGGTAGGCGAGCAAGGGCTGAATATCGGGCGCAACGCCGTCCTGGCAGCCGGGTTCCCTATTGAGGTCCCAGCGACGACAGTGGACCTTCAGTGCGGCTCCGGCCAGCAAGCGATCCACTTCGCCGCCAACCTGATTCAGTCCGGCGTCTGCGATGTCACCATCGCGGGTGGGGTCGAGAATATGTCGCGCCTGCCCATCGGCTCCTCCATCTCAACCGGCGGTAATCCCTTCCCCCCGTCGCTGATGGAGGTCTATCCGATGACCCATCAGGGCATCTCGGCCGAGATGATCGCCGAGCAGTGGCGCATCCCGCGCGAAGAGTTGGACGAATTCAGCCTGCGCAGCCATCAACTGGCCGCCGCTGCGCAGGACGCGGGCTACTTCGACCGCGAGATCATCCCAACGCCTCTGCCCGATGGCTCCAGCTTCACGCGCGATGAAGGCGTGCGCCGCGACACAACACTGGAGAAGCTGGCCGCACTCCAGCCGGTCTTCAAGCCCGATGGGGTGGTGACGGCGGGCGGCAGCAGCCAGGTAAGCGACGGCGCCGCCGCGCTATTGCTGATGACGCCGGAGAAGGCGGCGGAACTGGGCTTGCGCCCGCGCGCCCGCATCGTGGCGCAGCGTGTCGTCGGCGTGGACCCGGTGACAATGCTCACCGGGCCGATTCCCGCGACGCGCTCGATCCTGGAGCGCGCCGGGCTGACGGTAGATGATATTGACCTGTTCGAGGTCAACGAGGCTTTCGCCCCGGTCGTGCTGGCCTGGAAGCGCGAACTGCGCCCCGACATGGAGCGCGTCAATGTCAACGGCGGCGCTATTGCCCTTGGCCACCCGCTCGGCGCGTCCGGCGCCCGCCTGATGGTCACCCTCCTCCATGAGCTGGAGCGTCGCAATGCCCGCTATGGCTTGCAGACGATGTGCTGTGGCGGCGGCCTGGGGACGGCGACGATCATCGAACGGGTATAAGCGGGCGCGAGGAGCGGGGCGCGGGTATGAGTGGCTGGCGCGCGTATTCGAGGGGCGCGAAAATCGGGCGCCTACGCCACTCGTCGCGCGCCGGCCTTGCAAGGCAAGGGGGCCGCGCTATACAGTTCCCTGGAGGCGATTCCGCCGGCATGTGGGCTGGTGTAGCGACGGAGGATGCGAGGCGCGGGCGGGCTATTTTGAACCTGCCGTCCCAATCTGACCAACAGCCGCCTCAGAAACGTCTTTTCCCTTGCCAGCTACCGCCAGGCGTTTTTCAGTGCCAACTAGATCGCTTTCTCGCCAATAATCTGGCGCATCATCGCCACTATCCGGGTCATACTTTCCCCGCAGAAGATTCTTCCGTATCATCCACAGATCCCTCATCATGCGCATTGAATCTCTGAGGGGAGAGATCTGGCTTCCTTTTCCATCGTGATACCAATTGATTGGCACCTCGCCAATGCGATATCCGTGCTTGAGCGCGATGACCAGCCACTCGACATCAAACCCCCAACCATCAATACTCTGCTGGCGGCACAATTCAAGGGCGACCTGTCTTGGCAGAACCTTGAATCCACATTGCGTGTCCTTGATGCCCGGAAGCACCATGGCCTGTACCATCGCATTGAATATACGCCCCATCAAATGACGGAGGATAGATTCATTATATCTGTGAGCTCCAGGGCCCTCACGCGTGGCGATAGCGATGTCGCATTGGGAGAAAACGTTGGCGTTGAATTGTGCGAATTCATGAACCGGCATTGACATATCCGCGTCAGCGATGGCTATGAACTGGCCGTGAGACGCCAACACTCCGGCCCGAATAGCCCCCCCTTTTCCCCGATGAGGTCCCTGGACAACGCGCAGACTTGCCCAGGATGCGGATGCCGACATGACTACGTCTCGCGTCTTGTCAGTACTACCATCGTCTACAACAATGACTTCGCATGGCTGTCTTTGCGCGTTACAGAAGGATTTTACAGACGAAATGGTCTGAGGGAGTCGCTGCTCTTCATTGTGCGCTGGAATAATCAGTGTCACGAATGGCATGGCGTCCATTTGCATCGCTCCTCTGTCCGGACATCATGAGTAGGTTCGTGATATACCTCAAGTCGCGCGCGTCTATCTGGCCTCACCCGTATTTCGGGGGGAAGGGAGCGAGATTCTTGACGGATCGCATATCAACAACGATGCTCCCAGGAGGAGGGTTAAAAGGACCATCCGCAGGAGCCACTATCACTGGAATTTCGTCATGGCTTGGATTAATGTCATGGAGCACAAAATACACCATGGGCTGTTCGGACCAGGCTACTGAGGACGACACCACCCCATATTCATCATACCGGACCACTGGCGCGAAGGCGTCCTCCCACGTCGCCGGGATCAAATAAACGCTTGTCGCGGTGTCCAGTTTGGGTGAGGAGAGCTGGTTTCGCATCAATGCCAGTTCTTCATACTGTGGTATCGCGAAATCAACAGCCACATTGCGCGCGGCTGAATATCCACCAACCAGCACAAGCATGAGCATCACGCTGTATGCCATGAGCGTGACTGCTGGAATATGCGCCTTTCTCAGGCTGAGGATCGCAAACGAGAGATAAAGAATGACGAGCGATGTCAACGCGATCTGTGTTCGATAAGACGCCCAGTTTTCGGCTACAAGTAGGTTAGGAAGGTAGCAAAGAGGAATCAGTATCGCTGCGAGCGCCAGCTTGGAAAGCTGAGCCGCTATGGAACCCTCCACGCAAATCAGCAGTCCTGCCGCGATACCAATAGCGACGATCATGGCAATGCTGAGAGTAGGCGTCACATTGTATAGATTCAATGCGTTGAACATCACCTCTCGTATGAACCATTGTGATTTACCTATATAATCCGTGACCAGGGCGCTACGCGCCACAGCCGACTTGTCTGCGAGAACGATGGGGGCTATTTTGATGGCTACAAAATCAGCCCCCAGCCCAGCGCCCGCGATCAATGAGTAGTGAATGAACCTGCTCCAGGTTGCGCGAAAATTCGCTCGACCAGTCAGGATAAATATGGCCGCAAACACCCAGTACATCATAGCGGCTGGTTGATAGATGAGCAGCGCGCTGAGGAACAGGATAAACCCGGCGCCGCTAGAGGTGAGCTTTGTCTTGAGCGACGCGGACCGGTGGCCCTGTTCTACAGTTACCAACG
The DNA here is from genome assembly GCA_021814145.1 of Chloroflexota bacterium. Classification (GTDB taxonomy): domain Bacteria; phylum Chloroflexota; class Ktedonobacteria; order Ktedonobacterales; family JADMIN01; genus JAKAIY01. The sequence goes on along the minus strand of JAKAIY010000122.1, from coordinate 1,780 downwards.
CGATGCCTGCCAGCGCCGCAGTATACGGATAATAGGCGCAGACAGCCCACGACGCATAGACCTGAAAGGCAGGCGCTACACAAATGAGTACCGGAATGATGACCGCGGGGTACTTGCCCACTCCAGCGAAGAGCAGTGTTTGATGGAGTTCCCACGCCAGAACAATGATGCCAAGAATGGAGACCACGGCTAAAAAGCGCAGATCTTCGTATGAGTGAAGCTGGCCAAAAGATACATCTGTCAGCAACGCCAGAAAAGGCCTGCCTCCTTCGATTGTGACCAGATCATCGTACCATAGTGTGCCATGTATGGACTCGTACAACTTTGTATATGCGTCTGTCATACCGTATGGCACGAGGAAGCATATGGAATATATCAGGCAAAACACTACCGCGTAACCAAGCAACTCCTTCAAATGGAGGTCCTGAACGAACGAGTTTTTCCCCGGAACATACCCTCCAAGGTCCTGTTTCCATTCATGGATGACGATGGGCTTGTGATTTCGGTCAGGAATGGCAAGCGAAGGCAGTGTCCATATTTTATCTTCAGGCAGCGCATTCATGGTTTTCCCATGTCCCTCTATTAATCGCCGATCCTCATTTATACCCCTGTTCAAGACGGATATCATCAGAAGGAGTAACTGAGCCGAGTCACAGGGAGTGGTTATCGTTATGGGCAGGCGAACGCTACTGGCGCGCGCAAGACGCTTGAACACATGCTTAGCCTTCTTCATCATGCATTATGCCAGATCGCTGACAGGAGGAGCAGGCTGGCGGGAAGAAAGGGAGGCAACATGGCGGTGGGCGCAAAGATGGCGGCGAACGCAGCGTCCAGCGCCACGACGGAGAAATGGACACGGCAGCGGCTGAGCGTGCTGGGGTAGGCGCTACCCTGGGCGGCGTAAGCGAGATCTGACGGCAGCAAGGGGCATCCGCGCCCAGTACTACGAGGACCAGGCGACGCTTCCATGGAGCGGGGTCCGACGCCCGAGGATATGGGCGGATCTCGGCGCGCGGCTGCTCCACTCCAATCACCGAGCGCTCCTATCGCGGCTATCGCAACCGCAGCAAACGTCCGCTGGATACGATCAACGGCTGCCTGGCGCTTGTGCGCCAAGAGAGTTCACACTTTCTCCCGTGAGGCGCTCCATGGAAAACTGGTGACAGGCGCGCATGTCGCACGCAAAGTCCTCCTCAACGTATGGACCATTCCCCTTTTTAGATTCGGCTTGACTGGCGTGCGAAACATGTGCTACTCTAGACCTGTATCGGGGCGTAGCGCAGCCTGGTAGCGCACCACAATGGGGTTGTGGGGGTCGGAGGTTCAAATCCTCTCGCCCCGACCATAGCGGCCATCCTTTGCGGATGGCCGCTATTTTTTGTCGTAGCTTCGTCATAACTATGAGGGATGCGGTTACACAGTATTTACTCCAGTATTCGCGGCGATCACGCGCGAATACTGGAGTATAGCGAACCGGCGCAAGCGCGGCGCGCGCCAGTCAGCAGCGTGCGTTATACTGGGGCGGGCGCGCCCCCAGCGCGGTGGGCTCAGTATAATGGGAGACGGAAGCCACCCGGCGCGCGCGGGCGCGCCAGGCGGTGTGGAATCGAGAGAGTGATGGGAACAGGCGTGATGATAGTGTGTCCTCACTGCGGGCAGGAGACGGATAGCAGCCTGCCCTTCTGCCAGCTCTGCGGCCAGCGGCTGGCCCCCGACGGCGTCGGCGCCACGGGGCTGCCCTCCTGGCTGCGCCCCGCGGCGCCGCCGCAGGCCCCCGCCG
>JAKAIY010000121.1 GCA_021814145.1 Chloroflexota bacterium | reverse complement strand
TCGAACCCACGGCGCCTTTTCAGACGCACGCGATTTCCAGTCGCGCCCACTAGGCCTCTATGGGACTCCTCCGAGCGCACCAGTGAGCGAGCGGCCAGCGCGATCTTTTCAGGAAGCGCCGGATCGCTATCTCAACTGGCCCGTCATGGCGGAAGAGGTGGGATTCGAACCCACGGCGCCCTATTCAGGCGCACCGCTTTTCGAGAGCGGCGCCATAAACCACTCGGCCACCCTTCCGCCTGTCATGATAACACACCAGGCCCAAGCCCGCAACGGGAGCAGCGACATCAGGAAGGAGCCAAAGCAGCGGGCGTCTGAAGGGCATGATTGGCGGCACATAAAAACAGCTAGTAAGGATGAGCGCGACAGCGCTCGCATGACTTGCTATACTGTTGAACAGGTGAGCGAGCGCGCATTCATTCCTATTTTCTCCAGCGCATCCCGGCGCGACCGTGAGCGTCCAGGACGCTCGCCGCTCAGTATTTCCCCGATGCCCTTCATGATGGAGGTTTCCAGCCAATGACCAGTATTGAGCGATGCCCTGTTTGCGGCGCGGCGTTGCGCGATGACTCATCGTTCTGCGTTTCCTGCGGCATGCCGCGTCCTGTCGCTACTCCGGCCGCGAGCGCGGCGGCTCCCGCTGTTGAAGCGCCAGAGCCCGCGCCGGCCACGGAGCCAGGCGCGGACGAAGCCACGTCTGCGCCTGAGCCGGTCGCGGTAGCGACTGCCGAGCCGGTCGTGGCCACCGCCCCCGCGCCAGAAGCCGTGGCTCCTGAGTCCACCGCGCCCGCCGCCCCTGCCCCAACGCCCGCGCCCGCCGCGCATACGCCCGCCGCGCCTGAGTTCAAGCTCACAGCAGGGCGCGCTGCAATCGGGCCGCTCGTGCTGGTGATCGCGCTGGCGCTCCTGGTGGCGGCCGCCATATGGATTCATAATGGCTATCCGCTTCCGGCGGGCTGGTGACAGAACGGTCGGTTTCGCATCCTCGCGCTCGGGGTCACGCGCGGATTGGCCCCCACGTTGCGTTATCGCGCGACGGGTGAGGGCGTCCGCGCGTGGCCGCTGGACAGCCTGGCCGTGGCATACCAGGAAAGGATTCATCCCATGTTATCCGCAGCTCCGCGACTGTCCCTGCCTCATGAACGGAACGGCCGGACGCGCGGGCGGACTGGCCTGTTATCACGCCTGGACTGGGTGGGGCTGACGCTGGGGCTGATCGCTCTGGATCTGGAGGCGCTCGTCTTTCTGGCCGCGCTCTATCCTATCGCGGAGTGGTTCTCGCAGGCGCTGCTCCTGTACAACCCCTCGCTGGTGACAACCGTCGCGATGCTGGCGATGGGTGGGCCACCCGCGCTCGCCGGGCTGGTGTGCGCTGGGACGGCGCGCCAGGCCGCTGGGTGGCGCGCCGTCCCAGCGGTCGTGGGCATCGCGCTGTGCGCGCTGGGGCTGGCGATCCCCATCAGCTACGCCGCATTCGCGGTGATGTATCTTCGCGGACTGATCTGAACTGTTCCATGCGGGGCCGCTAGCGCGCGCCCGCTTTCGCCGCGCGGCGCTTGGGGCGCGGCTGCGGATAGTACTTCTCCATCGTGCGCTTGTTGCGATACCAGGCCAACTCACCCGCGTAACGGAACGAGAAGTAGTAGATCCAGTAGATCGCCAGCCCCGCGACCCACGCCAGCCACATATAGCGCCAGATGCGCCAGGAGAACAGGTTGTAGTCCATCGCGTAGCGCATGCCGATCAGCATCCACCCCACAAGCGCGACGGGAACCAGATGGCGGTACATAACGCGGTCGAGGATGTACTTGTTCAGCGCGTGGTGGCCTACAAACCGCTTGCGCCCCTCCAGGTAGTAGTAGAGCGGAATGACCAGGCCAATGGCGCAGAAGATCATCCACGGCGCGTAGAAATGGAAAACTTCGGGGTTGCCTGATGGGGTGTTGTTGCCCGCCGTGACCGGATCAGTAAAGAGCCACGAAATAATGCCTGGCATGGAGCGCCCTCCTGGACGTGCGTCATAATCGCGCGCCGCGTGGCGTCTCCAGCCTGTGCGGCTGGAGATTCGCGCTGGACCAGTTCATGATAACAGAATCCGCGCGCGCTGGTCAAACTGGGCCGCCCATTCCAGGGTCTGCGCATGGCCGCCCGGCGCCGGCTGGTGGCGACCATGCGCCAGCCCAGCCTGTCTCATGCGCCTCGCGGCGCAAAGTGGAGCGCCCCCGATTCGCGCATGTAAGTGTTCAGACTTGACCGTTGCTGCGCATAGCGCGTTGACAGCGCGACGGGCCGCTTCGTATACTTCTTATTGTGTAGCGACGCGGCGCGGCGTTGATCAAGTAAGCGAGGCCCTATTTCCAGATTTACGCTATCCCAGCCGTCATTCATCTCACGAGCCGTCGAGACGGGGTAGCGCGGAGCGCGGTTAAGACGGCGCTGTCTTCCGCTGGGGCGCGAGAGAACGCGACCGACAACTTTCCACATTTCACCAGCTGAGAGGCAGAGCCGGCATGAGTCAAAACCTCCGTATTCCAGGTCCGACGCCGATCCCGCCGCAGGTCGCCGAGGCGCTAGGCCGCCCGATGATCAACCATCGAGGTCCGGAATTCGCTGCGCTCCTGGGACGTGTCACGGAGCAGCTCCAGTACTTCTTCCAGACCACAAACCGCATCCTTACCTTCCCCTCATCCGGCAGCGGCGGCTGGGAAGCCACTGTCGTCAATCTGTTCAACCCTGGCGACGCCGTGCTGGCCGCGCCGATTGGCGTTTTCGGCGACCGCTTCGCGAAGGTCGGCGAGACCTTCGGGCTAAACGTAACGCGCGTCGAGACCGAGTGGGGCCAGGCCAACGATCCGCAAGCCGTGGTGGAGGCGCTCTCCCGGCTGCCGGAGGCCAAAGGCGTCTTCCTGACGCAAAACGAGACTTCCACTGGCGTCATGAACGACATTCAGGCGCTGGCGACAGCTATCCGCGGCGTCCGCCCGGACATCCTGATCTGCGTGGACGCCGTGAGCTCGCTCTCGTGCGTAGACCTCCAGATGGACGCCTGGGACCTGGACATTGTGCTGACCGGCTCGCAGAAGGGCTGGATGGTTCCCCCCGGCCTGGCGATGATCGGCGTCAGCGAGCGCGCCTGGAAAGCGCACGAGCAGTCGCGCATGCCGCGCTTCTACTGGGATTTCACCCGCGTCGCCAGGACGGCTGACAAGGGACAGACACCCTACACACCGCCGGTCAACCTCTTCTTCGGCCTCGATGTCGCGCTGGCGATGATGCGCGAGGAAGGGCGCGAGGCGATCTTCGCGCGCCACCAGCGCTGCGCCGAGCTCACCCGCGAGCGCGCCGTCGCGATGGGGCTGGAGCTCTACGCCAATCCCGCCGTCGCCTCCAACACTGTCACCGCCATCAAGACGCCCGAAGACATTGGCGCGAAGGCGATCACCAAAGCCTTGCGCGAGCGGGAGGGCGTGGTCATCGCCGGTGGCCAGGAGCGACTGGATGGGCGGATCATCCGCGTCGGCCACCTCGGCTACGTGCATGAGCCAGAGATGACGGCCTGCATGGACGCCCTGGAACGGCAACTCCAGGCGCTTGGCTATCAGTCCCCCGCCTCTGTGCGCGGCTAAGCTGGAAGGCCAGGAGCGTAACGCGATGCGATGATGGAGCGTGTGCGCGGGTCGCACACGCTCCATCGCTCGTTAGGAGCGCCGCCGGAAATCCATCCCTGAGCGGCGCGGCCCCTCCCCAGGGGGACACCAGAAGATTCTGAGGCAAAGAGAGACATGAGCGATCAGAGCAGCGCCCGTCCACGAGTGCTCGTGGCCGATCCTATCGCCGCCGAGGGCGTCGAGATTCTGCGCGGCTTCGCTGAGGTGGACGAACGCTACGGGCTGGGCGCGGACGGCTTGCTCGCCGCCATCCCAGCGTATGATGGGCTGGTCGTGCGCAGCGAGACCAAGGTCACGGCGGACGCCATCGCCGCCGCGGAGAAGCTGCGCATCATCGGGCGCGCGGGCGTCGGCGTGGACAACATAGACGTCGAGGCCGCCACCCGCCGCGGTGTCGTCGTCGTCAACTCCCCAACCGGCAATATTGTCGCCGCCGCTGAGCATACCATCGCGCTGCTGCTGGCGATGGCGCGCCGCATTCCCACCGCCAACGCCGCGATGCGCGAAGGCCGCTGGGAGCGCTCGAAGTTCGTCGGGGCCGAGGTGCGCGGCAAGACGCTGGGCATCATCGGGCTGGGCAAAGTCGGCTCGGAAGTGGCGCGCCGCGCGGGCGAGAACGGACTGGGCATGCGGCTGATCGCCCACGACCCCTACGCCAACCCCGACAACGCCCGCAAACTGAACGCGGAGCTCGTCAGCATGGATGAGCTGCTGGCTGAGTCTGATTTCGTGACGCTCCACACCGTTCTCACCTCAAGCACGCGCGGCCTGATCGGCGCCGAGGAGCTGGCGAAGATGAAGCCCACCGCGCGCATTATCAACTGCGCGCGCGGCGGCGTTGTGGATGAGACAGCGCTGCTGGCCGCGCTCAAGGAGAACCGCCTCGCTGGCGCCGCGCTGGATGTTTTCTCCAAAGAGCCGCCGTTCAGCTCACCCGCGCTGCAAGAGCTCATCGCTGACCCACGTGTGGTGGTGACACCGCACCTGGGAGCCTCAACCGAGGAGGCGCAGGTCAGCGTGGCGGTGGATGTGGCGGAGCAGATGCGCGACGTGTTCCAGGGCGAAGCCCCGCGCGCTGCGGTCAACGCGCCACTCATCCTGCCCGAGACCCTGCGCGTCCTGGAGCCGTGGATGGAGCTGGTGGAGAAGCTGGGGCGCCTCTGCACACAGCTGCGCCCCGCCGCGCTCAAGCGCGCCGAGCTGAGCGTCGCTGGCGAACTGGCGCAGTTCGATACGCGCCCGCTAACGACCGCGCTCATCAAGGGCTTGCTGGAGCCGATCTCGGAGGCGCGCGTCAATCTGGTGAACGCCCAGGTCGTCGCCCGCGAGTGGGGGATGCAGGTCACCGAGAGCCGCTCGACCGCCCACGAGCAGTACGCCAGCCTGGTGACGGTGCGCGTCAGGTCGGATGGCGAAGGCGAGGAAACGACGCTGGCGGGCACGATCACCTGGGGTGAGCCGCGCATTGTGCGGGTGGACCGCTTCGCGACGGACTTCACGCCGCGTGGCCACATCCTGCTGGCGCGCAACCTCGATCGCCCCGGCATGATCGGCAAGGTCGGCGTGATCCTTGGCGAGGCGGGCGTCAATATCTCGCACATGGATGTCGGCCCGGTGGCCGTGGGCATGGCGCCAGGCCGCACGCGCCACCCCGGCGGCGAGGCGCTGATGGCCCTCTCGCTCGATGAGGCCCCGCCCGAAGACGCGGTCGAGCGCATCCGCGCTACCGATGGCATCATGGACGTGCGCAGCGTGCGGATTTAACCTCCCGCTTGACCACCAGGCGACGCGCGTTTACAATGGGCGGACTGGGGAGCGCCCAGTCCACCGGCACGGGTTTCCGGCGTATCAGCGAAAGGTTCTCCGAATGGGATTCATGAAGGCCGGGAATATTCTGTATCTCATTTTTGGCGTCGTCGCGGCTGGGTTTGGACTCCTGCTTCTGGGAGCGGGATTGCTCACGGGCGGCTCCGATGGCTCCCAGAGCGCAATCTACGGCGGCATCCTGTTCGTGGTGGGCGTCATCCGCATCCTGTGGAGCGTTGGCCGCATGCGGATGCTGGGCCAGTTCCAGGCGCGACAGGCCCAGCAGGCTCAGCGCGTCATGTATCCTGGCCAGCCAGGCTATCCCCCACAGCCCGGATATGGCCAGCCAGGCTATCCCCCACAGCAGCAAGGGTACGGCCAGCCAGGCTACCCGTCGCAGGCGCAGTATCCGCCACAGCCCGGAGCGTATGGCCAGCAGCCGGGCTATCCGCAGCAGTATCCACAGCAACAGGACTATCCCGGCGCGCAGTACCCGCCGCGCCAGTAACCCCACAACGCCGGCCAGCGCGCCAGGCGCGTCCATCTGGCTGGCGCCTGTTAGGGCCACTCCATCTCCACGGCCGACGCGCCGTTCGACGCGCAGTCGGAGCGCATCAGCCGTGGAGATTGTTTTTGACTTCGCCAGCGCACGGGCGGTTGAAAACCACATTCCGAAGGCGGCAAGCCGCCGCCAGGCCCGCTTGCGCGGTTCTCTCCCGCCCCGGACGCGAGTCTTCATCCGCGATATCGGGTAGCGGCATGCTATAATGCGTGGCGGTTTCATCGCGACAACACGGGACATCACCACTTCCCGCTGGATCGCTGAGCGTGCGAAAGGGGAGGCGCGTGCCGCAATCGCCACGACCACTACTGGCTTATGAAGACCTGGGCGCCCCCGCGCGTCCCGCTGTCCTGCTTATCCACGGCTTCGCGGGAACCGCGCGGGCGCACTTTGCCCCGCTGATCGCCGCGCTCACGCCCGACTTCCGCGTCATCGCGCCCGATCTGAGCGGCCAGGGGCGCTCCGCCAGCGTCGCGCGCCAGGTGGACGCGCGCCTGCACCATCACGACGCGGACGACCTGCTGGCGCTGCTCGACCACCTCGCGCTCGAGCGCGTCCATCTCATCGGCTATAGCGACGGCGGCGAGGCGGCGATCATCCTGGCGGCGCGGCTAGGCGAGCGGGCGCGCTCGATGACCGTGTGGGGCGTCAGCGGACGCGTGCCGCCGGAGCGCATCGTCGCCGTCTACGCCGATCCCGAACACCGCATCAGCTCATGGCCCACGCTCCAAGCGGAGCTGGACGCCCTGCACGGTTCCGGCGCCGCGCGGCCGATGCTCACCTCATGGGCCGCCGCGATGGAAGACGTGCGCGCGGAAGGCGGCGCGATCAACGACACCGAGGCCGCGCGCGTCACCTGCCCCGCCCTTATCCTGGCCGGCGACCGTGACCCTTTCAACCCCCTGGAAGCCACCCAGGCGCTGGCTGAACGCATCCCCAGGGCACGGCTTGTGACCTTTCCCGGCGCGGGCCATGACCTGCTAGACGAGCGCCCGGAGCAGGTCATCGTCCTGGCCCGCCGCATGCTGACAGGCGTCATCTCATGACCGACGAGCACACGCCCTTGCCCGTGACCACTTCCACTACGCCCAGCCCACGCCCGCACATCATCCGGCGCGGTTCCGGCGCGCCCGTTCTGCTACTGCATGGCTGGGGCGCTAGCGGCGACCTCTTCGCCCGCACGATGGACGGGCTGGAAGGCGACTTCGATCTGATCGCGCCCGACTTCCCCGGCTTCGGCGCCACCGAGCCGCCACCCGCCGCCTGGGCCGTCAGCGACTATATGGACTGGGCCATCGCGCTACTGGATGAGTTGGGCATCCAGCGCGCCAGCGTCATCGGGCATTCCTTCGGCGGGCGCGTCGCTATCAAGCTGGCCGCGCTGCATCCTGAGCGTGTCGAGAAAGTCGTGTTGACGGACGCGGCGGGCATCCGTCCCAGACGCACGCTGGGCTATCATCTTCGTGTCCGGGCGTTCAAGGCGACGCGCTGGCTCTCGCGCGCGCCGCTAGCGCCCGCGCCGCTGCGGGCCTGGGCGGCGGCGCGTGTCGCCAGCCAGGGGTCAGCCGACTACAAGGCGGCCAGCGGCGCAGTGCGTGGCTCGTTCGTCCGCGTGGTAAACGAAGACCTGCGCGGCTATCTGCCGCGCATCCAGGCGCCCACCCTGCTGATCTGGGGTGACCGCGACGAAGACACCCCGCTCGCCGATGCCCGGCTGATGGAGCGGCTGATACCTGACGCCGGACTGGTAGTCTTCGAGGGCGCGGGCCACTACGCCTACATCGAGCAGGCCGCGCGCTTCAACGTGATCGTCAGGACATTCCTGCATGGGTAAATCATAAGCTGAGGTTAGAGCGAACGTGTTGAGTGTGATCGGGATGCTGGCCCTGATAGCGGCGGCGCTGGCCTGGCTGGGCTGGATGGCGCGCGCCGGCCTGATGGGCGCGCGCATGTACCAGATCGAGGAGTACGAAGGCCCGCGACTGCTCGCGTGGAGCAGACAGCGCGCCTGGCTTGCGCCCAACGCGATACGCGCGGGCGCGGCGCTCGCGCTCATCATTGGCCTGGCCGGCTTCGCTGTCCCCGGGAACTGGCGCCCACTCATTCCTGGCGGCGCATGGCTGGCTGGCTCAGTAGTGGCGCTGGTTCTCTGGCGTTCCCTTCCCGCCAAGAAGCCGCTCGTCTACACCGCGCGCATGCGGCGCATCCTCGGCGTGGCGCTCGCGCTCGGCGCGGTCCTGGCCGCGCTGCTCGTCGCCGCGCTGCTGGCCCTGCCCACGCCCATCACGCTGCTTGGCCCAGCTGTCATTCTCGTCGCCAGCCCGCTCGCTGTCCCGAGCATTCTCATCGCCGCCAACTGGCTGCTGCGCCCCGTTGAGGCGCGTATCCAGGCGGGCTACGTCAGCCGCGCGCGTGCGAAGTATACCCGCATCGCGCCTCTAACCATTGGCATCGCGGGCAGCTATGGCAAGACCAGTGTCAAGTACATCCTCGCCACGCTGCTGCGCCCGGCGATGGAGACACTGCCGACGCCCAAGAGCTACAACACGCTGATGGGCGTCACCCGCACAATCAACGAGAACCTGGAGCCGCGCCATAAGGCGTTCGTCGTTGAGATGGACGCCTATGGCCCCGGTGAGATCGCGGCGATGTGCCGCCTGACGCCTCCCACTATCGCCGTCGTTACCTCCATCGGCCCGCAGCACCTAGAGCGCTTCGGCGCCATCGAGCGCATCAGCGACGCGATATTCGAGCTGATCGCCGCGTTGCCACCGGGCGCGCCCGCCGTGATCTACGGTGGCGAGCCGCGCTCCGCCGCGCTGGCTGACCGGGCCGCCGCCGCTGGCTACCGCGCCTTGCGCTACGGCATGGAGGACGAGGGCGTCGGCCCGCTGGATATCATCGCCGCCGATATTCAGGTGGATGCGCGCGCGACCCGCTTCACCTGGCGCTGGCCCGCTGAGAAGCTGGAGCAGCGCGTCACCATCCCGCTGCTGGGCCGCCACAACATCCTGAACGTCAGCGCCGCGCTGGCCGTCCTCCATCTGCTTGGCATTCCAGTGGATGAGGCCGCGCGCGACGCCCTGCGGCTGGAGGCCGCGCCTCACCGTCTCCAGCCCATCCATAGCCCTGGTGGCATGACGATCATTGACGACAGCTACAACGCCAACCCTGTCGGTGTGCGCAACGGGCTCGACGCTCTCCAGCAAGCGCCGGGGCGTCACAAGATTCTCGTAACGCCAGGCATGGTCGAGCTGGGCGCGGTCGAGGAGGAAGAGAACCGCCGCTACGGCGAGTACGCGGCGAAAATCTGCGACGACGTGATCCTCGTTGGCGCCCGGCGGACACGACCCATCGCCGAGGGTCTACGCGCGGGCGGACTGAGCGATGAGCGCATACATGTGGTTGAGACGCTGGACGAAGTGACCGCGACACTCGGCGCCATCGCCGGCCCAGGCGACGTGGCGCTCTTCGCCAACGACCTGCCCGACACCTACGCCGCGCTCAAATAGGCGCGTAGCGCGAACACTGAAGGGAGCGCAATGAGATGACGCGGGCATTCATCGCGGTGGACCTGGACAGCGCCACGCGCGACATCCTCGCGCGGCTGACGCGGCGCGTGGCCCGCGCGCTTCCCACCGCGCGCGTCGTCACGCCTGACTCCATCCATGTGACACTGGCTTTCCTCGGTGAGCTGGACGACCAGCGTGTCGAGGACGCCATCGCGGCCACGCGCGAGGCGGCGGCGGGCGTCGCGCCTTTCTGGCTGGCGCCGGGGCGCATAGGCGTCTTCGGCCCCGATCAGGCCCCGCGCGTCGTGTGGGTTGGCATTGAGGGTCAGACAGGCCGCCTGCACGCGCTCCAGCGACGCCTGAGCCATGCGCTCGACGCGCGCGGCTTTACGCTGGACAGCAAGCCTTTCGAGCCGCATCTGACCCTCGCGCGCCTCTCCACCCGTCTCGATGAGCCATCCATGCTGCGCCTGCGCCAGCTCAGAAGCGAGCCGCCCCCACGCGCGGAATCCTGGAAAGTGGATGGCCTGCGTGTGATGCGGAGCGACCTCTCGCGCGCCGGCGCGCGCTACACGCCGCTGTCCATTATCCCCCTTGGCGCGCCGCTCCAGGAGCCGGGCGACGCTTCCATATAAGCCAGGGAACCGCCGCCCGGTGATAGAATATCGTGCGTCACGCGCAAGCGCGCCCACTGGAAGGCGGGCGGCGCATACCTGACGCCTGGCGTGGCTCTCATCACGCGCAACCAGACACCGCCGGAAGGAGTGATACAGAATGGCCAATGAAAACTCATTCGATGTCGTCTCGCAGTACGACGAGCAGGAACTGGTCAACGCGCTTGATCAGACGCGGCGCGAAGTCGCCACCCGCTTCGACCTGAAAGACACGAAGACCGCGATCGAATACGATGGCAAGAAAAGCATCACCATCCTGACCTCCAGCGAGTTCACGCTCAAGAGTGTGCGCGATGTGCTGGAATCGAAGATGCTGCGCCGCAACCTCTCGCTCAAGATCCTCAAGGATGGCAAGGTGGAGCCTGCCAGCGGCGGCATGGTGCGCCAGCACATCGAGCTGCAGCAAGGCATCAGCCAGGACCTGGCCCGCGAGATCATGAAAATGCTGCGCGAGAGCTTCCCCAAAGTGCGCGCGCAGATTCAAGGTGACGAGATCCGCGTCACCAGCAAGAGCCGCGATGAACTCCAGGCGGTGATTCAGTTCCTCAAGGCCAAAGACTTCACCGTCCCCTTGCAATTCGTCAACTATCGCTAACGGGGCGGGGAGAGCCTGAGTCAGCCCAGAAACGCCGTCACGGCCTCCACGAAAGCAGGGGCGAGCGTGATGGTGTAGTGGTTCGTGTCGGCGATCTCCACCCACCGCGCGTCTGGGATCACGCTTACCAGCCGCTCCGCCTCCTCGCGCGGCAACACTACGCCGCTGTCCGGCCCGAGCGTCCCCCGCGCGGCGCGGACTATCAGCGTGGGAGCCTTCACAAACGAGGGCAGCGCCTCAGTTCTGGTAAGGAAGAGCGCGGCGCTCTCCTCGTCAATCGCCGTGCGAGGGACCCGCGAGACGACCGTTCCATCCGGCTGGATTTCCGCGTCATAGCGGAAATACCGCTCCCAGAACGGGCTCCAGGTCAGCACAGGCAGCGCGCTCATCGCCGTCAGATAGGCGTCGAGCGAGGGGTATACCGTCCCAAGGCGGGCCAGCGACGCGGCGATCGCCTGCGCCGTA
>JAKAIY010000009.1 GCA_021814145.1 Chloroflexota bacterium | reverse complement strand
ACCACATGAAGGTGATGCTGGGCTGCATGATTGAGAGCTCGCTGGCGATCACAGCGGCGGCGCATATCAGCCCGCTCGTGGACTACGCCGACCTGGATGGGAACCTGCTGACCAGCGACGATCCATACGAGGGCGTGAAGATCGAGAAGGGGAAGCTGATGTTGCCCGATCGCGCCGGCCTTGGCGTACGCCCGCGCGACGAGGCGGAGAAGCGCCGCGCGGGCGCCGCCGCGTCATCCAGCCGCCACGGGCGCGGCAAGAGCGAGCGCATGGATGAAGGCGACTAGCGGGCGCGGCGTCCGCGACCTCTCTAAAAACTGCTTGAACATCGGAGAACGAAATGGACCTGAACTTCGATGACGCCCTGGCGCTGCTGCGCGAAAAGAACACGAACGAGAGCCTGGTGCGGCATGGGATCGCGGTGAGCGACGCGATGGCGGCCTACGCGCGCAAATTTGGCGAGGATGAGACGACATGGCGGGTGACGGGATTGCTGCATGATGTGGACTATGAGCTCCACCCGACTATTGAGGAGCATGGGATGGTGGGGGCGCGGTGGCTGGCGGATCTGGGCTATCCGGCGCACATGACGCGGGCGGTGCAGGCGCACAATGACTATCACGGGGTCGCCCGCGAGTCGCTGATGGAGCGCGCGCTGTTCGCCTGCGACGAGCTGACGGGGCTAATTACCGCCGCCGCGCTGGTACGCCCCGACAAGAGCATTCGCGGGCTGGAAGCCTCTTCCGTGCGCAAGAAAATGAAGGACAAGGCCTTTGCGCGCGGCGTGAACCGCGAGGATATCATCAAGGGCGCGGAGGAGTTGGGCATGGACCTGAACGAGCACATCGCTTTCGTCATCGCGGCGATGGCGGCTGACGCCGAACGCCTGGGTCTGGCGGGCTGAGCGGCCCGCTCTACGCGGGAGCGAGGCGGACGCGCTGGCCCTCCACCGTAAGGCGGCCTGAGAGCGCGAGGCCAATCGCCAGCGGCAGCAGACGGTGCTCCTCGACGAGGATGCGAGCTGAGAGCGTCTCGACGTCGTCGTCATCCAGCACGGGCACGGCGGACTGGGCGATGATCGGCCCGGCGTCCACTTCCTCAGTCACAAAGTGGACGGTGCAGCCCGTGAGCTTGACGCCCGCCGCCAGCGCCTCAGCCTGCGGGCGCGGGGCCATGCCGCCAGCGAAGGCGGGCAATAGTGACGGGTGGATGTTGATGATCGCGTTTGGGAACGCGCGGACGACGCAGGCGTCGAGGATCGGCTTGTAGCCGGCGAGGGCGACCACCCGAACATGCGCCGCGCGCAGGACGTCAACAATCGTGGCTCCCGCTTCGGCGCGCGAGGGATAGTCGCGCGGGGCGATGACATGGCAGGTGGAGCCGTGGTCAGCGGCGATTCTGAGCGCGGGCGCGTCAGCGCGGCTGGAGATGACGACGGCGACGCGAGCGCGTAGCTCGCCGCGCTCGATGGCGTTGAAGATCGCCTGAAGATTACTGCCGCGACCGGAGACGAGCACGCCGATTGCGGGGATATCGCTAGAGCCAGAAGCGCCGCTCATTCCAGGCCCTCCACTCGCACCAGCGGCTGCTCCGCTCGTTCACCCGCCAGCGCGTGAACCGCGCCAATGCGGCGCGCGCCCGAGGCGCCCGCAAGCTTCAGCGCGCGCGCTTCGTCTTCGGAGTGAACGAAGACAATGAAGCCAATCCCCAGGTTAAAGACGCGCAGCATCTCCTCCCAGGCGACAGCGCCACGCCGCTGGATGTGGCGGAAGATGGGGAACACATCCCAGGTGGTGGCGTCCAGATCTACGCCGAGCCCCTCAGGCAGCGCGCGCGGGATGTTATCCACCAGCCCGCCGCCGGTGATGTGCGCCATGCCCGTAACCAGCCCCGCGTCGAGCAGCGGCTGGACGGCGGCGCGGTAGCTCTGGTGCGGCTGGAGCAGCTCGTCGCCGAGGCTGCGGCCCAACTCCGGGACGGGCGCGGTGAGGTCGTCACTGGCAAAGATCCTGCGGGCGAGCGAGTAGCCATTGGTATGCAAGCCGAGCGAGGGAAAGCCCAGCGCGACATCGCCCGCGCGAATCGCCGCGCCGCTGACGATGCGGTCGCGCTCGACGATGCCGACAATCGCGCCGGCCAGATCATATTCACCGGGAGCATAGAAGTCCGGCATCGCGGCGGTTTCGCCGCCAATCAGCGCGCAGCCCGCCTCGCGGCAGCCCTCCGCGACGCCGCGCACGACGGCGACCGCCTGATCGCCATCCATCGAGCCCAGGGCCAGATAGTCGAGGAAGAAAAGCGGGCGGGCACCGCAGACAAGGATATCGTTGACGCAGTGGGCGACGAGGTCTTTGCCCACGGAGTCATGGCGGTTGAGCGCGAATGCGATCTTGAGCTTGGTTCCGACGCCATCAATCGAGGAGACCAGCACTGGGTCATGGTAGTTCAGCCCACCCAGCGCGAAGAGGCCGCCGAAGCCGCCCATCGGGCCTAACGCCTCGGGGCCCAGCGTCGAGCGGATCGCTTCACGCATCAGCAGTTTGGCGCGGTCGGCGGCGTCGAGATTGACACCCGCGCTGGCGTATGTATGAGTGGGCTGGGTCATGCGTCTCCTCAGGCTCTCACGGGATAGCGGTCAGGCGTTAGCGCAGGTCGAGCAGGCGCAGAAGCTCCTCCTGGCTGCTGGCCAGCGTATGGCGCACGCGAGCCAGGCTTGAGGCATTCTCGGCCAGGGTGATGACGATGGCGAACTCGCCAGCTGGATCAATCGAGACGAGCGCGCCGTCATACTCCAGAATGGTCGCTACGGTGGCGCCAGCGCTCGCCTCCTGGCCCAGGGCGTCCGCCGAGCTCAGCACACTGGCGCCGAGCGCGGCCAGCGCCTCATACAGGCGGTGATCGGCGCGGCCAGCGGTCTCGATCAGCAGCCCCTCGCGGCCCGCAAGCGCGGCGGCGCGGACGCCGGGAATCACCAGCAGACGTGAGAGCGCCTCGCGCAGACTGGCCATGAGCGGAGCCGCTCCTTTCTGGTTGGCGTGATCGGCTTGATAGATACTGGAACTAGCGCGCCAGGCCACCCACAGGCTCCGGCTGGTCGGGCTTCGCGCCGGCGGGCTCCAGCGCAAGCTTGTCGGCCATCTCCATTTGCACCGGCATCGGATAGGAGCCAGTGAAGCAGCCAGTGCAGAACGATGCGCTCGGCAAGTCTATCGCACGTGTCAGACCATCCAGGCTGAGGTAGTGGAGACTGTCGGCGCCCACCTCGCGGGCGACGCTATCCGCATCGGGCAGGCGCGCGGCGATCAACTCGTCGCGCTTGGCCACATCAAGGCCAAGATAGCACGGCCAGGCGAAGGGGGGCGAGCTGATGCCCAGATGCACCTCCACCGCGCCCGCATCGCGCAGCAGCTTGACCAGTGGCTTGACAGTCGTGCCGCGCACAATGCTGTCATCTATCATGATGACACGCTTGCCTTCCAGCACCGCGTCCACAGCATTGAATTTCATCTGCACGCCCATCGCGCGCATATGCTGGTCAGGCTGGATAAAGGTGCGCTGAATATAGCGGTTCTTGATGAGGCCATCCGCGTAGGGCAGGCCGCGCGCGTTGGCATAGCCCGCGGCGGCGGGTGTGGCGGATTCCGGCACGCCAATCACCAGATCGGCGGGCACGTCATACTCTTTCGCCAGTTCGGCTCCCATCCGCTGGCGGGCCAGATAGAGCGAACGGCCACTGAGAACGCTGTCCGGGCGGGCGAAGTAGATGTACTCGAACAGGCACGACGCGGTGCGCAGGGAGCGCTGACCGGTAAAGCTGCGCAGACCCTCTGCTCCAGCACCCTCGATAACCACGATCTCACCCGGGTTCACCTCGCGTACGAACCTGGCGCCGACCGGGGAAAAGGCGCACGATTCGGAAGCGACAACCCAATGTTCCTCCCGCTGGCCCAGGCTGAGCGGTCGCACGCCAAATGGGTCGCGAACAGCGATGAGGCTGGTCGGCGTCAGGATGACAAGACTGTAGGCGCCCCTGAGCTTGGGCATGATGCGGCGCAGTTTCTGGGCGTAGTCCGCGCCAGGCGCGCTCGCCAGCATGCGCGCGATGACTTCAGTATCGCTGGTAGTCTGGAAGGTTTCGCCCTCGCTGATGAGCCGGTCACGCAGAACAATCGTATTGGTAAGATTGCCATTGTGGCCGATGGCGAACGGACCAAGGTCGCTCTGGGCCATAATTGGCTGGACGTTCTCGATGCGGTTCGATCCGGTAGTGGAGTAGCGCGTGTGGCCAATGGCGGCGAAGCCTTTAAGAGCGCGCAGGTCGCGCTCGGTGAACACCTGATTGACCAGGCCGACATCGCGCCGGTCGCTCAACTCACCATCGCCGTCGGTCGTGACGATGCCCGCGCTCTCCTGGCCGCGATGCTGCAAGGCATAGAGTCCGAAGTAGGTAATGCGAGAGACATCCATGCCGGGAGCGTGGATGCCAAATATACCGCAAGCTTCATGCGGGCGATCTATCGCGTGATCATCGTCACCATACTCGCAAACAGCACTTTCGGAAAACGGTGAGTTAGTGACGAGAGCGCCAGCGTTATGGCTAGCAGCGTCACCCCGCATGCGCATACCTTCTTTCGGACCGCTCTGTTCTAAAGTCGTGTCGAGAGGTTTTCGCGGCGTCCCGCTTACAAAAAGATGGTATCACATCTCCCCTGACGCCTTACCACAAGTGAGACAATTTTTTGTGGTGTAATTGTGAACAGATAGTGATGCGGCCCGTCCCTCACATCTCACCGGGATCTCGGGAGCGAATGATTCTGGTGGCCAGTATGCCCGCCTTTGTGGCGCACAATGCAAGCCATGCGACAGAATGCGGGACTGGCGCGTATTGTGCGGGTTCAGAGATGTGTTCCAGCGCCGCTGGTCAACCTTGGTGCATTTTGGATGGGTGAAGAGCGAGGCCTCTATGGTCAGGCGCGACGTTGAACGGGATTCCCGAGGGGTTGTAGATACACACCCAAAGGAAAGCGAACACGAACAAAAGCCACAGAGTGGCGATGCGCCAACCGCGACGTATATGCGGATAGATGAGGTCTCGAAGCGCACGGGTCTGTCGAAGCGCACGCTGCGCTACTACGAAGAACTGGGACTGCTAGAGGAGGCGCAGCGCTCAGAGGGCAACTACCGCATGTACCGCGTGGAGGATGTCAACGCGCTCCAGCGCATCAAGGAAATGCGGGATCTGCTGGGGCTTGAGCTGAGCGAGATTCGTGAGATCGTCGGGTACGAGCTGGAGCGCGAACAGGCCCGCGCGCGCTGGCGTCACGACGCCACCCCCGCTTCACGGTTGAGCGCCATCGCCGACGCGGAGCATGTGACGCGCGAACAGCTCCGCCTGATCGAGACGCGAATTGAGGCGCTGGAACGCATGGGCCAGTCGCTGCGGGAGCGGCTGGCCACATATGACCGGCTGCGCGCCGAGATTGCGTCACAGATCGCGCAGCCGGAGGAGTCCGTCGGGAAACAGAGTGGGGACTAGCGGGCTGCGGCGTCCGCGACACCGATCCGCTGTCCAAGCGCCGCGTGCTCCTCAGCGATAGCGGAGGGCAGGTGATCGCCAAACCGCTTGAAGAACGCGCCTTGATCGGCCCACTCGCGCTCCCAGTCCGCCGGGTTAACGGCGAGCAGCGCTTCCATGGTCGCGGGACTGATATCGAGGCCGTCAAGATTGAGGGCGTCAGGCGTAGGAACATAGCCAATTGGCGTCTCGCTCGCCTCGCCGCCGCCTCGAATGCGCTCCAGTATCCACATCAGCACGCGCACATTCTGGCCGTAGCCCGGCCAGAGGTACTTTCCCGCCTCATCCTTACGGAACCAGTTGACATGGAAGATCGCAGGCGGATTGGTAAGTTTCTCGCCCATCGCGAGCCAGTGGGCCCAGTAGTCACCCATGTTGTAACCACAGAAGGGGAGCATCGCCATAGGGTCGCGGCGCACCACCCCAACCGCGCCGGTAGCTGCGGCGGTCGTCTCAGAGGCCATGCCCGCGCCAAGGAAAACGCCATGCCGCCAGTTGAACGACTGGTAAACGAGCGGCGCGACACGCGCACGGCGGCCACCGAAGATAAAGGCTGAGATCGGCACACCCTGTGGGTCATCCCAGCTTGGCGCCATGGATGGGCACTGACCAGCGGGCACGGTAAAGCGGGAATTGGGATGAGCGGCGGGGCCACTTCCCGGCGTCCATGGCGCGCCAAGCCAGTTTGTGGCTCCAGTGGGGGGCAGCTTGCTGGCGGGGTCAATGTCCTCCCACCAGGGCCTGCCATCAGGCGTCATGGCGACGTTGGTAAAGATCGTGTTTTTCGAGAGCATCGCCATCGCGTTGGGGTTGGTCTTGGCGTTGGTGCCAGGGGCGATGCCGAAGAAGCCCGCTTCGGGATTGATCGCCCACAGCCGCCCGTCTTCCCCGATACGCATCCAGCAGATATCGTCGCCGATAGTCTGGACCTTCCAACCCATATCGGCCAGGGGGGAGACGAGCATCGCCAGGTTGGTCTTGCCACAGGCGCTCGGGAAGGCTCCCGCCATGTAGGTGACATTGCCCTCAGGGTCTTCAAGGCCGAGGATCAGCATGTGCTCGGCCATCCAGCCCTGCTGCCGCCCCATCCAGCTCGCTAGACGCAGCGAGAGGCACTTCTTGCCAAGCAGCGCGTTGCCACCATAGCCGGAACCAACGCTCCAGATCAGGTTCTCTTCGGGGAAATGCAGAATATAGCGGCGTCTGGGGTCGAGATCCGCGATGGAGTGCAGGCCGGCGACAAACTCGCCGCCGTTGGCGTCCAGTCGCTCAAGGGCCACAGAGCCCATGCGCGTCATGATGCGCATGCTGGCGGCGACATACGGGCTGTCGGTCAGTTCGACGCCGACCACACCCAGCGGAGAGCCTACCGGGCCCATGAGGTAGGGAATGACGTACATCGCGCGCCCGCGCATGGAGCCTTCAAAGATTGGGCGTGCGGTCGCCTTCGCTTCCTCTGGCGACATCCAGTTGTTTGTGGGGCCTGCGTCTTCTTTGCGAGTGGTGCAGATAAAGGTGACTTCTTCAGTACGCGCGACATCGTTGGGGTCGCTCTGATAGAGATAGCAGTTCGGGTAGGTCTCTTCGTTGAGTCGCCGCATAGAGCCATCGCGCAGCATCTCGGCGATCAAGCCTTCATATTCCTGCTCGGAGCCATCAAGCCAAACGATGGAATCCGGCTGGGTGAGGCGCGCGCATTCGTCTATCCAGGCTTCAAGCCTGTCTCGTGATGACATGGTGTCTGTTACTCCCCTTCGTCGTTGAGTGGGTGGTTTCGGCGTGTTGCGAGGAAAGACGCCGGAACGACTCGCGACGGACACGTGGATCATGTGTCCACGTCGCGGGCATTTTGCTAATAATGGACTATTGGTAGACTATCATCGCCTTATGAGGTTACGCAAGCGAGGTCCCCGCGGCGGCTGGCTGGCTTAACTGATGAAAAGCGCGCGTGCGCCAGCTGACGGCTGGATAAGCGCGGACTTGGTCGCCGATGCGGATGGAGTGGTAGATGGCGTGGACGCTGGGGCAGTGGGGATCGCTTGTTGGCTAGGGGGAACATGAAGCTTTGGCGCGCTCATGATGAAGTAACCGTAGGCCGACCCGGCTCCCAGGACAAGCGCCAGCACGATGGCGCCAATCGCTTTGGCGAATGCGGCGGCGGGTGAGCCTTTTTCTTCCTCTTCTTCCTGCTGGGCGGCGAATCGGCGCGCCCGGGGATCGCGCGCGTATAGCGCGCTCTTCTGGCTTCCAAAAGGCTCCGCCTCATCACCCCACAATCCGCCGCGCCCGCCGCGCTGTGGGGGACGGCGCAAACGTCCATTGGAATCAGCGGCGGATCCAGGCCGGGCGCCTGAGCGCGAGCCGCGCGGATCACCCCAGCCGTCGTCGCGAACGGGAGGCCGCCCACCGCGCATACTTCGCTCGCCGCGCGGATTGGGCGCGTTAGGGTCACTCCGGCCTGGACGGCCTGGACGGTCGTAGTCGCCGTCGTAGCCGCGCCGATCGCCACGCGGGGAATTCGCGGGCCGGGGACGGCGGTCGTAGCCGTCGCGCTCATTACGCCCGCTTGAGCCACCGCGCGGAGCGCTGCGAGGATCGCGCATGGGGCGATCATAATTCTCTTCGAAACCGTAGTCGCGACGGGGCGGTCGGGATCGCGGGCTGTCCATTTCGTGTGGCGCGCGCGATGAAGAGGAGCGCGCGGGAAGGTCGTCACCGTCATATGGCCGTCTGCGCGGCGGTGTGCCACGTGAACGGTAAGCGCTGTCACGGTCGTCCATTCCCATCGCGTTTCGCTCCCTGCCCGGCGGCGGCGTTTTCCCGTTCCCACTGGCCGGGTCAGACGCCGGGCGTTTCAGTCGCGAGTGTATCACACAAACGCAACAAAACCCCCAACGAGTCCTGTCGCTGGGAGGTTTTGCTCGTCTCCTCCTGATGAGCTGTGCCGGGAAATGCGTTTCCTTACACTTCGCCGGGCTCTATCTCTGGTGTTGGCGCTGGCTCAGGCTTGGCGGGTGTGGCGCCCATCACGCCCATCAGACCGCTCAGGCTGATACCTTCGCGCTGCGAGCGCGGAGGGATTTTTTCCAGATCCGCGCGCACCGCGCGCACCTGGCTGACCAGCATGTCCTCCTTGACGCCGACGCCTGAGAGCACAACGCCATCTACACCAAGACGGACCAGGGCGCGG
Organism: Chloroflexota bacterium; assembly: GCA_021814145.1. GTDB lineage: Bacteria > Chloroflexota > Ktedonobacteria > Ktedonobacterales > JADMIN01 > JAKAIY01. The sequence goes on along the minus strand of JAKAIY010000009.1, from coordinate 38,324 downwards.
CTGGCGCGCATATCCGGCGCGTCATCCACCGAGGCGAGCAGCGGAAAGCGGAGCGTCTCAGCAATGACGGCCAGTTGCGCGAAAGCTGGGACTGGCAGCGCGGGCAGGTCAGCGACGCCCGCAGGCAAGGTGACGAGCGCCGCTTGCGCAGGCAGCGCATTGATAACGCGGAGCGTCAGAAGATCCATTTCACTTTGTGGGGCAGAGATGGTAACAATCCGATCAATTTGCTCCGCCCCATCGAAAAGCGCCCCCACCGCAGCGTCTTCGCCCAACAGGATGAAGCCCGCCCCGGCTTCGCTCGCGGCTTTTACCGGCTCGTCGTCGCCCGCGCCATTGTACTGCACCCCCCAGAGGGTCCGCTCGCTCTCGATAGCGGCCTTGATCGTGGTGATATTCGCGCTGGGCTTCCAGCCCGCAATGATGATAGCGTCTACGCCAGCCTTTGCGGCCGCCTCCGCCATACCAACGTCTGTCGCGCGCAATGTCACCAGCACAGCGGCAGGGCGCGCCTTGATCCCGTTATCGCGCCGTGGCGTGAACCCAAGCGAGCCAGATGACCCCTGGCCTATCTGCTGGAGCTTTTCGATGAGCTTACCCATGGTCTCTCGCACCTTCATTATTCAGCGGATAACCGCGCTCATATGGGCCTTTCGCTTCTGGCCCCAGCGCGCGGTCTCTTTCCGGCATTATAGCGCGGCGGAAGGCTTCGCCGTGAGGAGACGGCGAAAATCGCGAGTGACCCGGCTTCGATCAGGAGATATGGATGGTGAACGTCTGCAAGATAGCGTATTGCGGGCAGGCTTGGGTGGGATCGCAAAGGGCCGTGCCTGTGAAGGTGACAACGGCGTCTCCGGGCGTGACCGCGCGGAGTATCCATACACAGGTTCCATCCGCGCTGTCGAGGAGACCCTGGCTGGATAACGACGTCAGCGAGCCTGTTGGCTTAATGCCCGTCAGTTTCCACGAATGATGGTCATCCAGACGAAGCTCAATAACGTCGCCAGCGCGTGCGCCGCCGGTCACGTTGGCCGATGAATTGGTCAGGGTAACGGCGGGATTGTCGCCGCCACTGTAGAAGCCCAGACAGGGACGGACAGTCAGTCCCGCGCCTGTGGAACTTGTGGCGGATGGTGAGCCGCTCACGGCTCCTCCGCCACGCGCTCCGGACGCGCCACAGGCCGTCAGAAGCAGCGCCAGGAGCGCGGCAAGAGCCGCAAGCCAGAGATGGCGGCCTGGGCCAGCGCGTGCGCGTGGCCTCCTTGGCGACAGAATCATGTGAGCATCCTCCAGAAGCCAGAGCCACGTGGCGTGGCGGCGCTACGCATTCCTGCCTGGCTCAAGCCATGTCTATGAGACGTGAAACGCGGCGGAAAGGTTCCATCATACAGCTACGTTGCCCTCGCTGGCGCCTAGTTTGCTCTTAGTAAGACGGTTATGGCAAGCGGAGAGGCCCGGAGAACAGGTTTCGGGCGTCAAAACGCGGGCGCTGGAAGGAACGCCAGATCAGGGAGGTGATGGAGTGTATGGCTCTGACACAAAGCCAGATGTTCTTTATCGTGGCGCTCGCCTCGGCGGTTTGGGGCTTTTTTCGAGGTTGGGGACGAGCGATCATCACATGCGCGCTGACACTGGGCGGTGTGCTTTTCCTCACAGCGGGCGGCAGCGCGGGGCTTGTCCATTTTGTGACTGTAACATTGCCCGCTCTCATCGTAGGCGCGGTCACGCCACCTTTTGATCCAACGACGTCACCCACGAACCCCGTGATGGATCTGGTGACGCTCGCTGTGTTCTTTGTGCTGGCGAATATTGTGGGATCGCATTTCGGCGCGGCGCCACGCTCATCTGGGCAGCGCTTCGGAGGGATGGCGGCGGGGGCTATTACAGGACTGGCGGTGATGTACTATGTGACCAAGCGTGCGCTGCCCGCCACCACCATTCAGATGACCAGCCCTTCGCCAACGGTGGTGACGTCCTACATGCTCGGGCTGTTCGGTCTTGGGCTCATGGTGTTGCTGATTATCGTTCTCGTTCGCAAATAACTCCCAATAGGCCAGACTGTGTGACTCAGGAGAGAAAAGGAGAAGTCGCGCAATGGTCACATCGAGCGCGTCACAGGGAAATGTCTGGGACCCATCAGTTGTTCACGCCGACAGGCAGCCTGAGGAGCGAGTGCTCTTCGCGCTGCGGCAGAGCGCGATAGCTCCGCTGGTCACCTTGTGGCCTGTAATCGCTGGCTCTGCGTTCTTGCTGGCGCTCAACGGCCTGTCGTTGGGACTGACAGGCTTGCCCATTCCCAGTCCGCTCCAGCTTGGCCTTTTCGCGGCGCTCCTGATAATGGCAGGTCGGTGGCTGATCCGCGATGGCCTCAACTGGTACGCATGCAGCTACACGCTGACGAATTCCCGGTTGATCATCGTCTGGGGGGTGCTTTCGCGACGCCGGCGGCAAGCGTCACTGGCACGCATTCAGAATGTGCGCGTCATCTGGCCTAATCCACTGGCTAATCTGCTCGATATCGGTGATGTGGGCGTGCGAACAGCGGGAGCCGGCGGTGACCTGCGCCTGACCGCGGTGAGGCAGCCTGAGGCGGTGGCGCAGGCGATCACGGAGGCGCAGCGCGCGTCAACTGACGTGCGGCGAGGCGCTGCGCAAGCGCGTGGTGGAGATGGCAGGAATATCGCCGGCGGCGATGCTCTGAGCGCGGCGGCGCGCGCAGTGCTCCAGGCGATGGACGCGATGGGCGAGCTGGATGACGAGTCCTCTGACGCGGACGACCGCGACGCGTTAGAGTTTGACGACAGCGGGAAAGCCGATGGTGTCTTGCGGCGCGCGCTCATCTCGCTGCTGCCTGATGAGCGTGTGGTGGCGCGGATTCACCGTCATTGGTTCGCCCTGTTGCGAAAACTGGCGCTTCCCCTGGCTATCAGCGGTCTGTTAGTAATCGCGGGCTTACTGCTGCGTCCTTTGCTGGCGCCGTCCGCTATGAACGTTGCATGGGTGATCGTGTGCGCGGGGGCGTTAACAGGGCTCGTCTGGAGCGGGCTGGTGACGCTCAATTACGTGGATGATGTCTTCATTCTGACCACACGCCGCATCATTGACATTGACCGGCGCTTCGCCATCCTGGCGGAGGCCCGGCGCGAAGCGTTCTACAACGCCGTACAGGATGTGGTGGTCAGCGCGCCGCCGCTGGGACGAATCTTTGGGTACGGGCGTATCGTGGTCGAAACGGCGGGACAATCACCAAATATCGAGATGGAAAATATCGCCTATCCGCTCGAGACGCAGGATCGCATCTTCGCCTTGATCCGGCGCGAGAAACAGCGCAACACGAATAAAGAGAGCCAGGACCACCGCCGCGATTTGCGCGCCGTCGTCGGCCAGGCGCTGAGCGCGCTGCTCGTGACCATGCCCGACGCGCGCAACCTGCCAGTTGGCGAGGCGGTCGCGCGGCTGCGGCGCGCGGGGCTGAGCGTCAGCGTGGTGACACGGCGCATGGGCTCCGAGGGAACGCCGGGTCTGGTGATAGGCCAAACGCCAAGGCCAGGGGCGGTACTCGTGCGCGGAGGCGAGGCCCAGCTTGCGGTAGGCCAGCGGGATGTGACCCCACCCCCACCGGCATCCACAGGCGCGCAGGGAGCGAGCGCCACTCCGCCTAGAGCGGCGGCCGCGCCCCGCGTGTAATGCCCTGGTTCGCTCAGTCTCACCCTTGATGAGACGTCGCTGCCGTGACTACCAGGTTTCGCATCGTCCCAATGGCGTCAATAGAGGACTCCATGATGTCGTCAGGGCGCAGGAACTCTTTCGGAGTGCGGGCGAAACCAACTCCAGCGGGTGTGCCAGTAGCGATGATGTCTCCTGGTTCCAGCGTAATGCCACGCGAGAGGAAACTAATCAGCGTCGGGATGTTGAAGATCATGCTAGCTGTGGTCTCATGCTGCTTGAGCGCGCCGTTGACGCTCAGCGACAGCACCAGTCGCGAAGGATCGGGAATCTCATCCGCGGTGACGATCCACGGGCCCATTGGGCAGGAGCCGTCGAGACTCTTGCCATAGAACCACTGCGCGCCAGGCGCGTGCTGGAGATCACGCGCGCTGATGTCGTTGATGACCGTATAGCCAAAGACGTGCGCCAGCGCGTCATCGCGAGTGATGTTGCGACCGCCCTCGCCAATAATTACCCCCAACTCCACCTCCCAATCAAGCTCGGCGGAGAGGTCAGGGTCATACGGGATCTCGTCGGTTGGCCCAATCACGGTAGTGACAGCCTTGGTGAAGAAGTTGGGATTCTGCGAAGGTTTGGCGGGAACCGGATCTCCGCTCGCGCGCAGCGATTCCGCCGCGTGTTCGGCATAGTTGCGCCCGACGCAGAAGATGTTCTTCGAAGGCCGTGGAATAGGCGCCAACAGATGGGCGACAGCCAGGGAGATGGTCGTGTCTTCGGGAGCCAGGCGAGCAAGCTCGCGGACGCGATCAAGCGCGCGCGGACCGGCGGCGATGAGCGCCAGCATGTCAGTCAGCAAGGCGGGCGCTTCACGGGCCTCTGGCGCGTTGAGCGCAGTGGCGGCCCGTAGCAGATCCACTAATTCTCCATCACGCGCGACTCCCAGCCGCGCGCGCCCCGCCTCATCACGGAATGTCGCGATACGCACGTACGCTCTCCTACGAAACTACGCGATCCACACCAGCGAGACCGGGAACGCCAGGCGCTTGGCGCCGCTGATGTGGAGCCTATCATCGGCGCGCATGTGTTTGGAACGCGCTATCACCACGCACGCCGCCTAACTCGTATTACGTATAATACTACAGGCCAAGCGCGCTCCAGAGGGATGGCGTGAGGTGTGTGACGTGAGCATGCCGTACGGTATTGGATGGTTCCTCAGGGGACCCGTATGGCGCGGGGGAACCTATGCCGAGGCGACGGATACCATTAGCGGAGCGACCGTGGGACTATGGATTCCTGGCGTTTTTCGCGCTAAACCTGTTTTTCATCACGTACATCGTTGATCTCGAACAGCTTGTCATCGCGAATCCCCAGCATTTCACCTACCCTGTCTGGCCACCAGCGCCACTGGTGGATATGGTTCATAGCTATGCGCGAGCATTCGATCCGCTTGTGCTTGCGCGCCCACCCTGGTGGAAGATGACAATCTGGTTCGATGCGCTGTTTTTCGGGCCTTTCTACGCCTGTAGCATCTACGCGACGATTCGGGGCTGTGACTGGATACGTATCCCAAGCCTGCTCTACGGCGCTTCGATTATTACTATTGTCTGCATTATTCTCAGCGAGGAATATGGGGGACCATACGCGACACCGCACTTCCCCATCGTGCTGCTCCTCAATCTTCCCTGGATCATCGCACCAGCGCTCATCATCCTGCGCATGGCCCGTTCCGAGCATCCGTTTACGCAGGCGGAAGGCGCTGGTGTGGACGCCATATACATGGCTCCCAGCGTTGCGGCGGACGAACGCGAGACGCGATAGCGGAGCCAGGAGATGATCCAGGCGCCCCTTACGCGCTCCACATCCTCACGTTACGCTTCGCTTCCTTCCTCCGTCAGAATATCCTCTTCCGGAGCAAGAGAAAGGGTAAACCAGAAGAGACTGCCTTCGCCCGGCTCGCTCGTGAACCCGATCTGGCCGTCATGCAACTCGACCAGCCGCTTGCAGAGGAAAAGCCCCAGCCCCAGGCTGACGTTCGGCCCGTGCAGCGCCTGGACTCCGGGGGCGCGGTAGAAAGCCTGGAAGAGCTTCGCCTGCGCCTCTGGCGGCGCCCCAGGCCCGCGATCACGCACACCGGCCCAGACCTGGTCGCCCCGCCGCTCAAGCAGCATATCCACTGGCGCATCGGGTGGAGAGTATCTCATCGCGTTGGAGAGGAAATTCGAGAGCACCTGATGAATACGGATGCGGTCCGCGATAATCCATAAACCCTCTGATGGAGGCGTATAGCGCGCCAGGCGACCCGTCGTCGCTTCCTGCTCGCTCACTACCTGCGCGCAGATCTCACGAATGTCGCACCGTTCACGTGTCAGCCTGAGTTGCTGATTGTCACTACGCGCAGCGTCCACCAGGTCTTCCACCATGCGCTCGATCTGCTTGATATCATCGAGCGCGACGCTTAATGCCGGCGGCTCAATGGGGATGTTCCTGGCAAAGCGGCGAATAGCCAGATCAAGCGCGAGCTTGATGGATGTAAGTGGCGTGCGGAGCTCATGCGCGACAAAGCTTAGCGTGCGAATCCGCTCGCGCTCGCCCTGTCGCTGCGCGGTTACGTCGCGCACAGTCTCCACCGCGCCGATGATCTCGCCGCTCTCGTTCATGACTGGTCCGCCCCTGACGCTGAGCTCCAGCGTGGTTTCGTCGTTGACACGCGCCGCGACTTCCACCGCGTTCGGGCCTGTGAGGGACTCACCAGCCATGATACGCTGCCGTGCGCGCTCGAGCGTCTGTCGCACCGTCTCGGCGGCGGATTGGCCGGCGTCGCTGGGCGCGTCCGCGCGCGGGGTAGGGAGGCTGAGCGTGGCTGGGTCGTCTCCGCCTAGCGCAAGCCAGAGCGCGCGCATCGCGCGATTGATCCACTGGACCTTTGCGTAGTCGTTATAGACGATCAGGCCATCCACCAGGGACTCAATGATGGCGTCCAGCTCATGGGCGCGAAACTCCGCGTCCGCGCGGGCGGTTTCCGCGCTCTTGAGCGCGGCGTCAAGCCGCTCAAAGATTGACCGGCGGTAGGCGACATCGCGCATGTGGATCACGCAGCCAAACAGGGTTGGATAGGAACGGACCTCGAACCATGTCTGGACTTTGGGAATGAGGGTTTCCACGATACCGGGCGTTTGTATGCGGGTGATACGCTGAATCTCTTCGTCGAGCGGGGAACCACACAACGCCGGGACCGCCTCAGCGAATGTCCTGCCCACCAGCGGCGTTCCTTCCGCGACAAAACAGTCGCGCGCGCTCTTGTTGGCGAAAACAAAACGCCCGTCCCTGTCCAGTCCAAAGAAAGCGTCGGCCATGCTGTCGAGCGCCCTGCGGGCGGCGCTGGCTCGAGCGGGCACGTCAGCCTCCGCTATGCTCCGCTCGTCGGGGCTCGGGGCGGGCGAGAGAACCGCCGCCTGGGCGACGCAAAGCCAGAGAAGCAAATCATCATCCCGCGTAGTCATGGGCTGGATGGTGATTCGCATCGGCGCGAACATGCCATTGGATCGTTGGAAGCGCCACTGCGTCGAAAAGGTCGCGTTTTCCTCAATGGCGCGCCTCCACTCAACCGCCGCCGAGCGTCGTTCCAGCGGATCGAGCGCGTTCAGCCAGCCAGCGTCCATCAGATCGTCAGGCGCGCAGCCCAGGAACTCGGCCAGTGTCTCAGCGCCCGCAACCAGCCCTTCCTCATCGCTGATCCACGAGATCGTTCCGCGCAGGCGATCAATGGTCGCGAGGGCACGCGCCGCAAGCGGTTCCTCGCGAGGTGCGAAGCTCCGCCCATCATGAGAGGAAGTGGGGGGCGCGCTCCGGCGCGCTCGGGCCGGAAGCGCATCAGGGCGCCGCTGGCTGTCTTGATCACTCATCGAAAATGCGATCCTCGATGCGGTTGCGCCTGTCTTGCGCGTCTGTATCGCGCCAGTCTTCCCTAAAATGACGCTTGCGTATAACCCGCTTATGTCTATTATAGGACAACATCTTGCCAATTACCTAATTGATGGGCCATACTTGGCGTCTAGACAGGTGTTCTATTTTCATAATGTGGTTTGCTTTCTGAAGTTGCGCTTGTCGGTGTTATATAGCTAGAGCGCGCGAGCGCGGCGCGATCTGGAGGCCATGCGAGCCATGGTAGAAGATTCCAGGTTATTGGGGGGCATAACGGAGCAGCCTGGCCTGTTTACTCCCGATACCAGCGAAGTCGTGCGAGAGCCGCGCCCCTCGCTCGTCCGCATTCCCGAGCCGACGCCAGTAACGACGCTTAGCGCCTGCGCCCTTGCCTACCAGGATTATCTGAGACGCACCGATCATTCGCCGTATACGATTACCTGCTTCCTCTCTGATCTCCGGATGCTGACACTCTTTCTCGGCCCCAGCGCCGAAGTAGCGTCGCTCACTCCAGAGCGGCTGGGCTCCTGGCTCGACCACCTGCGCCTCGCGGGTGAGAGCCGTCCCGCCCCCAAGACAATGGCCCGCCGTGTCACTTTCCTGAAGAACTTCTGCGGCTGGTTGGCGGATGTGGGGGCGCTCGCGGTGGATCCATCCGCGCGCATCCTGCTGACCCGTCCGGCGCCGCCGCTGCCCGAGTTGCTGTTCGATGATGAGATCGAACGGCTGGTCCGCGCGGCGGAAGACGACCCACGCGCGCACACGCTGATTCTCCTGCTGCTCTTCACCGGCCTCAAGAAAGAGGAGATCATGGGGCTGGCGCTGAGCCATGTGGACCTCTCTGATCCGGAGCGCCCAGCGGTAGAGGTTCATTTCCCAGGCCAGGCGAAGCGCCGCCGCGAACGCCGGATGGAACTGCCCGCGATGTGGACGGATGTGTACCAGCGCTATCTGCAGCGCTTTCAGCCGCGCGAGCGCGTTTTCGAATGCACTGACCGCAATCTGAATTATGTGCTGGCGTCAGCAGTCAAGCGAGCTGGATTGAAGAAGCGCGTGACGTTACAGCACTTGCGCGACATGTACGCGGTTCGCCAGCTACGAGCTGGCGTAGACCTGGGAACCCTCCGCGAGCGGCTGGGGCTTTCTGACGAGGCCTGGTACGAAACAGCCGAGAAGTACCGCAAACTCGCCTTTCCCGCCTGACAGGACTAGACTGGAAACACTTCGAGGATCGCTTCACGGAAGCGCCTGTGGCTCGCCGCTTTCTCCACATTACGACCCTGGGCATGGAGGTCTCGCAGTATGCCCCTCTTTCCTTCACCGATGTCGCCAGGATCATCGCCATTGCCCGAGCCCGGGCGGCGTCCGCCTGATAGCCGGGCAATGCGCCTGGGAATGCTAGTAGCCTTGCCCGCGCTCATTGTGGCGCTGCTCGCGGGCCCGGTGGGGCTACCACAATTGTGGTCACTGGTCGGGGGATTCCAGGCGCAAACGTCAGGGGGACTGCAGAATAAGGCGACGGCGCAATTCCAGGGATTCATTTTTAGCTGGTCAGCGAGCCAGAAAGGCGGTGGGTACAATACTCCCGCCTCGCTCCAGAATATGCGTTCACAGGCCAGTCTTTTCCACATGAACGCGGTTATCATTCCTGTTATCGCCGACATGCCAAACCGCAGCGCGGCTACCCTGCTGTGGCAGGCGGGGCAAAAGGCGGATGTAGACACGCTGCAAGAAAGTGAGTACGAACAGGCGATCAAAGACGCCCGCGCCGCGGGTCTCGTGCCAGTCCTGGAGCTTCAGGTGCGGCAGTATGATCGCCTTTCGGCTGGTGACACCAGCGCGTATTGGGTGGGCAAGGTATGGGCGAATACCCGCGGAGAGGACAATTTCCCTTCGCTGGGAGGCACGGTTAATCAGATCGAGAAGAGCTGGTTCAACAACTATACCGCGTTCGCCGCCACCTACGCCCGCCTCTCCGCCAAGTACAACCTGCCATACTTCATCATCGGGGATGGCCTCTCAAATGTGACCACAGACGGGCCGCTCACGACCGCGAAAGCTGATCCAGCGTCAATTGACCGTGGCGTGCCAGGCGAGAGCTTCCCGACCTGCTCCGGCAGGCGTGACTGCGAATGGCGGCACGTGATACACGCGATCCACGCGCCAGAGTACGCGACCTTTATCCAGCACACGGCGCAGCAAGGCGGGGACTACTCAGGCAAGTTGATCTACGCCGCGAGCTGGCGCGGCGCGCCCCAGGGCGCCACCTCGCCCGAGTTTGAGAACATCACCTGGTGGGACGCGGTGGATATGATTGGCGTGGACGCCTATTTCCCCTTGAGCCAGAACAACGCTGACTTGTCAACCAGCCAGCTCCAGAACGCCTGGGAGGGACAGGTTCCCTGCGGCGATAAAGATCTCAACATCTGCCCTGGCGATATCGTCGCGCGACTGAGCGCCGTTTCCGCGAAATATGGGCGCCCGTTAGTCTTTACCGCCGCAGGCTATGGCAGCACGCCGGGCGCGAATAGTGGGCCACCTATCCCCCCAAGCGCAAACCTGGCCAACCGGGATGATTCAGAGCAACTCTCGGATATGCAGGCGCTACTCGAGACATTTAACGGGCAGCCCTGGTGGGCTGGCGTCTTCTGGAATGGCGATGAGCCAATCGCGCCGCGCAGCTCTCAGCCTGGCTGGGCCACGAGCAGCAACTGGGCCGGCGACACGCTCGCGACGAGCAAGGCCGCGGGCCAGTGGCTCGCGACGTATTACAAATCCAACCCGCTTCCCTGTTCATGTTGAGCGCCGCTCGCTGGAGCGGCGGACGCGAATCACCCCTGCAGGGCGTCGTGAATCTCCGCCGTGAGAGTCGCGGCTGAGGTTTCTCCAACCCAGATGTCGCGTATAACGCCGCGCGTGTCCACCAAGACCAGTGTGGGCGCGTAATTCGCGGCGTATTCGCGCGCGACCGCGCCGCGCGTGTCAAGTAGCACAGGCGGATCAAGCCCGAGACGCGCCATGAAGGCCCCGGTAATCTGGGCGTTTTCTCCAGGCGTGTCAATATAGATGACATCGAGCGGGCTATCTGGAGCGGCGGCGGCCTGGCGCGCGGCGCTCATCTCGCCCAGACAGTGGACGCAAAGTGTGTTGAAGAAGACAAGCAGCGTTGGATGCGCGCCAGCTCCGACGAAGCGCGTGGGAGCCGGAAGCTTCGCTCCGCCCTGCGCGGTGGGCAGAGTGAAAGCGGGAGCCGGGCGCCCGATCAACTTGGTCGTGGTGGTGGGGCTGGGAACCGTCATGCGCGCCACGGCAAGCAGCGCGAGAGCCGCCAGCGCGCAGGCGAACAGACCAGCGCGCAAGATCCCGCCCAGGTCCCACTTCAGAAAGCTGGGAGCGCGCATGCGCTCCACCAGGAGCCTCATCCCGCATCCTTCCAAAGGAGCTCGTTGGCGCGCTCACTCGTCGGCGGCGCCTCTGGCGCGCACATACACGCTGGCAGTGTCCCACATATGGAGAATGCCCGCAAATGGCGGCGCTAACCGGAGTGAAGACCCGAAAGCAAGGCGCGTGGCGCCCTGGCCATCTGACCAGGGCGCGCTCGCGTGCCTTGCACGGCCCGTCAGGCGCGACATAGAATGCCATGAGTAAGAATGGTGAACGCGCGCCGCGCGGTGTCGCGGACGTCCGCTCCCATGCGCTTTGTTGGGCTGTTGTCGTTCTGGCCGCGCCAGGATCACGCATATAAGCCGGGCGATTGCCGCGCCTGACTTTCTTCCTGACCAACGCCAATTCACTCTGCCACGCTCTGTCCGCCCGCGCCGCGCGACCGCACTGACGGCCAGAGCCGCCCCCCGCAAGGAGTCTGTGCCTTCATGACCATGAGCCCTACGAACAAACCCGCCACGATTGGGCAACTCCGCGAGAGCGGCTACCGCGTTCTCCCTGTGCGAGAGGAGATGCGCCAAAATCTGATCCGCAAGCTGCGCGCGGGAGAGTCTCTCTTCCCTGGCATCATTGGCTATGAGGAAAGCGTGATCCCGCAAGTGGAAAACGCTATCCTGTCTGGCCAGGACATCGTGCTGCTTGGGGAGCGCGGCCAGGCCAAAACCCGTATCGCCCGCAGTCTGGTTAACCTCCTCGATGAGGAAGTCCCTGCCATCGCGGGCTGCGAGATCAACGATGACCCATTCAACCCGCTCTGCAAGGCCTGCCGCCTGCGCGTGGCTGATGAGGGTGACGATACACCGGTTCACTGGATATCGCGCGACGTGCGGTATGGTGAGAAACTGGCGACGCCAGACATCAGCATCGCTGACCTGATTGGCGAGGTGGACCCTATCAGGGTGGCTGAGGGGCGCTATCTCTCGGACGAACTGACAATTCATTACGGCATTATCCCGCGAACGAATCGCGGCATATTTTGCATCAACGAATTGCCGGATCTGGCCGAGCGCATTCAGGTAGGCCTGTTGAATATCATGGAAGAGCGAGATGTCCAGATTCGCGGCTACTCGCTGCGGCTGCCGCTGGATGTCTTCGTTGTGGCGAGCGCCAACCCGGAGGACTACACCAATCGCGGACGCATCATCACGCCGCTGAAAGACCGCATGGGCTCGGAAATCCGCACGCACTACCCGCGCACACTCGAGGCGGAGATCGCAATCATGGAGAGCGAGATGCGTCCCTTCGAGGCCGAGGGCATCGAAGTGGTTTTCCCGCAGTACATGAAAGAGGTTATCGCGGAGATTACCCAGCAGGCGCGCCACAGCTCGGAAATCAGCCAGCGTTCAGGCGTAAGCGTGCGCACAACCATCGCCAATGGCGAGAATCTGGTCAGCAACGCTGTGCGCCGCGCGATCCGGCTCAAGGAGCGCCAGGCCGCGCCGCGAGTCAGCGACCTCTCCGCTGTGCTGGCGTCTACCACGGGCAAGATCGAGCTGGATACGATAGGCGAAGTGCGCGAGGAGAAAGTCGTGGACAAGCTGGTGCGCCAGGCGATTAGCACGGTATTCCGGCAGTACTTCGACGTTACCGAGTTCGAGCAGCTGGTCGCTGGCTTTGAGAAGGGCCTGAACGTGCAGGTTTCGGCGGCTCAACCTTCGATGGAGTACGTCAACCAGCTCGCGAAGGTTGGCGGCTTACGGCCCGCGGTAGACAAGCTGCATGGGCATGGTAGCCCGGCGACAGTCGCCTCCGCGGTTGAGTTCATTCTTGAAGGGCTCCATCTCAACAAGCGGCTCAATAAAGACGAGGTTGCGGGGCAGACCCGTTACCGCCGCTAGCGCGCCAGGGCGCCGCCCCCGCGAGGCGCCGCCCATAACGCGCCGCAAGCTTGCGCAGGCCATACACGCCACACGCATAGATGGGGAGGCGTCTGATGTTCGACCGCTTTCGCCTGAACAAGCCGTTCCGCTACTCCCGCTGGGATGGCACACAGCGGCTCGATGATCTGGACGCCGAGGATATCCTCGACGCTCTCTCGGACGACTATCTCAAATATGGAGACTTGCGCCGCGCGCTGGAGCGCATGATGCGCGAGGGCTTCATGTCGCGCGATGGCATGCGCCAGATGGGCATGCAGGACCTGCTTGAGCGGCTGAAGCAGCGCAAGCGGCAGCAGATGGAGCGCTACAACCTGTCGGGCGTGATGGATGACATCAAGGAGCGACTGGAACATATTAAGCAGCTGGAGCGCGAGGGCATCCAGCGGCGGCTCGATGAGCAGCTTGGGCGGCCAGAGCGGAGCCAGCAGCCGGAGGGTGGCGCTCCAGACGGCCAGCCTCAGGCGGGCGAGCAGGGGGAGCCTCACGGCGAGCAGTCGGGTAGTCAGTCTGGATCTCAGAGCGGGCAACAAGGCCAGAGCGGACAGCAAGGCCAGAGTGGGCGGCAGGGGCGGCAGAGTGGCGCGCCGGATGGGCTGGATTCTGACGCGCTGCGCAAGATGCTCGAAAATATCGCCAGCAAGAAGTTCCAGTACCTCGATGAGCTTCCACCAGATCCGGCGGGCCAGATCCAGCGACTCTCGCAGTACGACTTCATGGATGAGCAGGCGCGCGAGGAGTTCCAGCAACTGCTTCAGACGCTCCAGCAGCAGATCATGCAGCAATATTTCCAGGGCATGACACAGGCGCTCCAGAATATGACGCCGGAGGATCTGGCGCGCATGCGTGAGATGGTGCGCGAGCTGAATCAGATGCTGCGTCAGCGCGCCCAGGGCGAGGAGCCTGATTTTGACAGCTTCATGCAGAAGTACGGCGATTTCTTCGGCCCAGGCATCAATACGCTGGATGATCTGATCGAGCAGATGGCGCAGCGGCAGGCCCAGATGCAGGCGCTGATGGACAGCATGTCAGCGGAGCAGCGCGAACAGCTGCGCGACATGATTGATCAACTAATCGGTGATGACCGGCTGCGTGTGGATCTTGCTGAGCTGGCGATGAATCTGGAGGCGATGTCACCCAACAGTTCGGGCAAGCGGTTCAATCTCACTGGCGATGAGCCGCTCTCGATGACGGAAGCGATGAGCCTGATGGGCACGCTCCAGGAGATGGACGAGCTGGAGCAGCGCATGCGCGAGGCGCGCCGCTCAGGGGAGCTTGGCGACCTGGATCCTGACCAGGTGCGCGATCTGGTTGGCGACGAGGAAGCGCAGGCGCTCGAACAGCTTCAGACATTGCTTAGACAGCTCGAAGACGACGGCTTGGTTCGGCGTAACGGCGACCGGCTGGAACTGACGGCCCAGGGAGTTCGCCGTATCGGCCAGAAGGCGCTCCAGGATGTCTTCTCGCAGCTCAAGCGCGACGCTTTTGGCCGCCACCGCCTGCCAGAGCGCGGTTATGGCGGCGAGCGCGATGAGTCCACCAAACCGTATGTTTTTGGTGACCCGTTCGAATTGAACCTCGAGCGCACAATTATGAACGCCATCAACCGCGAAGGCGCGGGCGCTCCTGTCACGCTGGCGAAGGACGACTTCGAGGTCTATCACACCGAGCATATGACCCGCTCATCTACCGTGTTGATGCTCGACATGAGCTGGAGCATGCTGCAAAACGACCTCTGGGCGCCGGCGAAGAAAGTCGCCATCGCGCTGGAGAGCCTGATTCGCGGCCAGTTCCCGCGCGACTCCCTCTATGTCGTTGGCTTCTCCAACTTCGCGCGCGAGTACAAGCCCGAGGAGCTGGTCGAGCTGGGCGAGTGGGATCACGTGCAAGGGACGAACATGATGCATGGCTTGATGGTCGCCAGGCGGCTGCTGGCGCGCTCGCGTGGCGCCAACAAGCAGATCATCATGATTACCGATGGTGGCCCCACTGTGTACCAGCGTGGTGGCTCCTGGAGCTTCGACTGGCCGCCACCGCCCGAGGCGCTGTTGCAGACGCTGCGCGAGGTACGCCGGTGCGCGCGTGAGAATATCACCATCAACGTTTTCATGCTTTGGGATGACCCGTATCTCAAGCATTTTGTCAATCAGATGGCGACTGTCAATCGCGGGCGGGCGTTCTTCACTGACCCGGGTGATCTGGCCGAATATGTCATGATTGACTACCTCAGCAACAAGCAGAAACGTGTCCGTTAATCCAGAGGCGCTTGAGCCGTTACGTCTGGGGGCCGCGTCGCTGGGCGTCACGCTGGATGACGCCCAGCTGGCGCGATTCGCCGCGCTCTGCGATCTGCTGCTCGACTGGAACACACGCGTCAATCTAACGGCGATCACTGATCCCGCCGAAGTAGTGACACGCCATTTCCTGGACTCATTGACCTGCGCGCTGGCGCTCACGCCGGATGAACGCCTCCACCCGATTGCGCTGCTCGATGTGGGCAGCGGCGCGGGCTTTCCTGGTCTGCCACTGGCCATCGCTTTCCCGCGCTGGAAGGTGACGCTACTGGAAGCGACAGGCAAAAAAACACGCTTTCAGGAGGCGGCGATCATGACGCTCAAGCTGACGAACGCGCGTGCGCTGAACGGCCGGGCGGAGGAACTGGCGCGCGCGCCGGAACATCGCGGGCGGTACGATGTGGTGACGGCGCGCGCAGTGGCGGCGCTGCCCGCGCTGCTGGAGTACTGTTTGCCGTTCGTGCGGCAAGGCGGTGTGGTGATCGCGCCGAAAAAAGGCGAGCTTGCGGATGAGATTATCGCCGGCGAGCGCGCCGCGCGGCTCCTTGGCGCCCGCCTGCTCGATCCGATTCCCGTCACCCTCCCACCACTCGGTGACGACAGGGTGATCCTGGCTGCTCGCGCGGAGCGTCCCTGCCCGGCGCAGTATCCCCGCGCCGGTGGCGCTCCGCTGAAGCGCCCGCTAGGAGTTGAGGGGCGAAAAGATAAATAAAAGCGGCGTTATCCAGTTGTGGATAACGCCGCTTGGAGCGGGAGACGGGACTTGAACCCGCGACCTTCTCCTTGGCAAGGAGACGCTCTACCCCTGAGCCACTCCCGCGAGGGCTCGCGCGATGGATCGCGCTGGCTCACCTACTATACCGCAACCGATAGCGCATGTCAAGCGTTATCTCGCGGCATATCCAGAGTTATGCGGATGGTCGTAGGGCGTCGCCTGGCGGCTCAAGTCGCGGCGACAGGCCTCCAGCTACCAAGCAGACCTGCGCCGACCTGGCCTTCCCCACCTGGCCAAGAAGTCGCACGATTCACAAACCATGCGCGACCAAGCGGCGTATATGCGCCCACGCTCCTGAATCAATCCGCTGCGCGACCACCATGCCTCAGCTTGGAGGGATTAGCCCATGCTGACGCGCGCCTTTTGTGATTTTTCTTTCCTCGCGTGTTTGAGGTTTGTCCCCCGCTTCTATGTGTTGAAAAGACAATTACGCGTTGGAGCCCCGGTTAATCGCACAGACGTATTACAGAATAAGAGCTGGTAGAAAATAATTAACAATAAATTATTCGTCGTGAGCACGAGAGCCAGCGCCGGTTTTATCATGAGCGCAAAGCGCCGAATTATCCAGCAATACATATACGGAAAGCGTATTGTTTTTTCATTGATCGCAATAATTATATTAAAAATATATAGAATATTCCGCCCGGTTGTTGACTGCAAAATCTACTTAAAATACAATCTACTACCAGAAGCTGTTTGCGTAGCGAGAAAGGAGCACGTATCATGCGCAAGCTTCTGGCGATCGGCGCGGTGGCGCTGACTCTGGCCCTCAGTCTGGCGACGGGAGGAGCATGGTTTAGCTCTCATTACGTCCAGACAAGCGGACAAACTCCTCTGCTTGTGGATAGCTCAAGTCCAGATGGTCTCCAATGCGGCGGGAGTGTGTCGACGTTCTGTTAGCCGCTCAGGCGGGCTGGCGAGGCGGGCGCGTGGGGCTATCGGGCCGCGCCCGCCCGCTTCACGTCGCAGCGGTAGCGCGCCCCAGATCACCCACGCGCCGCCCCGCATTGTAGATCGTCAGGCCTGGCGCGGATGAGGCTATCGCGCGCCGCGATAAGTCGTATCCAGAGCTATCCAAAGCATTATGAGCCGCCCGATTTGAGCGGCTCATAATGCGGGAGCCTTCCGGCAAATTCCTCGCGTGGGTAGTAGTAATTAGCCCGCTCTTATGTCATACTACTCGCAAGCAAACCCCCATGTTCTCGCTACAGAGCACGGTGTGGATGGAAGTTGTGATGGGAGGCTGCGCTATGGAACTCGATGACCTTGAACTGGACGCGACGGTTATCAGCCCCTATAAGCCCGGATGGCAGGATGAAAAGGAGCCGTCAGATCGCGCGTTCAAGACGTTATGCGCGGCATTTGAGCGTCTGAAAGCTGACGATTCGGAATTCGCGCTCAGCATGTTGTTGAGCATTCGCGATAGTGAGCTTGAGGAATCCCCCAGCTTCGCCATGCGTCGTTACTACTACCTCGCGGCGTGCTATTTCGAGATTGCCCAACGCGCGCGCATTGAAGAATCCCGAGCGCCGCTCCGCTGCGCCCGGGATAACTACAAGCTCGCCCTGTCGCTCGCTGTGGAACACAACGATACCTTATCGCAGGTCACATTGTACCGGATGTTCGGTGAAGCCTGGCACAATTCCGAGAACTACGAGCAGGCGCTGAGTGAATACCTGACCGCCTTCACGACCTTGCGGCGCTACCCCCCGTCTGACATAACAAAGAACGCGCGGGCGGAGATCAAACTGCGGACGCGTATCGCGCGGCAGCAATATCTCCTGGGCCAGTACGCCAGCGCGCTCGACCACATCGCCACCACGCGCGAAATTCGAGGCAGGCTTGGTGGCCCGGCGACGACACAGTTCGATCGGGTAGCCGAAGAATGGACCGAGGCGCTGATCCTGCGAGCAGAGAGTCAGCGCAGCGGCGGTGAGCTCAGGATGCTACGCGCGGCTTTGCGCTTATTCAAGAGCGCGGAGAGACGGCTGGAAGGTGATGAGGAGCATCGCGCTAGCCAGCGACGCCTCTATATCCAGATCGTGGAAAGCCATCTGGATCTCGCGGAATACTACCGTTCGATGGGCAAGAATCCCAGTTACAAGACAAACATGCGCCTGGCTGAAAAATACGTCATAATGGCTTCGGACGCGCTGCGCGAAACCAAAGATAGCGCCGGCAAGGCGCTGGCTACCCTCACGCTGCTGCGACACGATCATCTCAATCTCAAGGCGTACGAATTGGCTCCACGCATCCACGAACTGGAAGGGGAGGGCGACACACGCGCCCCCGAGGAACATGCGCTTGCCCCGCGTATCTATGATCAGGAAAAGATAGCGGAGGCGATGAACGATCTCGTGCTGATCGCACGCGCCGCCACGCTTCGGGCGGATGTGCTTTTCTCCATGCGTGACTACACCGCCGCCATGGTGGTGTACTACTTTGCGATCGCGACGTTCGAGCGCGCCGGCGCGCGTGGCGAGTCTACGCGCGCGGTGTATGGCGTCAGGAAAGCGCTAGATCTTGTCTAGCGCCACACGATCCAAGCGACCGGCAGCGCTTCGCGATTTGCTCCAGCCGCGTCAAGGCGAGTTCGCCTTGACGCGGCTGTTTGTTCCGCCTACAATTCCTTGAGGCCGTTACCGACTGGCGCGTCGGTTTGTAACGTGCGTGTTGGGACGGCGGCATGAGGCTGCGACATGGCGAATCAGGCGGAGCCACCAGAGAGTGGGGCGCGGACGCATGAGCGCGTGCGCGACAAGGAGGCGACACGCCAGCGACTGCTGGACGCCGCCGAGACGGTCTTTGCCGATAAAGGCTATCACGGCGCGGCGGTAGATGATATCGCGCGGGTATCGGATAGCTCCAAGGGCGGCTTCTACTTTCACTTCCCCAATAAAGAAGCGATCTTTCTGGCGCTGATTGACAGCCTCACCCCGCGCCTGGAAGCGGCCATCGAGCGCGCCATCAGCGCCGAATCCGACCCCGTAGCGCAGCTCGACGCCGCGCTGCGGACTGTTTTCGAGACCTTCTCCAGCCACCGACGGCTGAGCAAGATTCTGCTCGTCGAGGCGGTCGGGCTGGGGCACGGTTTTGACGAGAAGCTTATGCTGGTACGCGGGCGCTTCGCCGCGATGATCCAGCGCCGGCTTGATCTCGCCATTCAAAGCGGCCGTATCCCGCCAGTGGATACCGAGACGGTGTCCTGGGCGTGGTTCGGGGCGATCAATGAGATCGTGACGCGCTGGCTGGTAAGTGGACAGCCACCCCGCCTCGATGACGCCTTTCCGACGCTGCGCGCGCTGCTGCTGCGCTCGGTTGGCGCCTTGCCAGATAGCGTGGAGCGCCCCTCAAGGAAGGAGAGCCAGGCATGATGACGCCACATACCCCCTCGCAGTCCGCGGCGCAGCGCCCCCGCGCCGCCAGCGTGGCGCGGCTAGGCGCTATCGCCTATCTCAATGTCGCGCCAGTCTACGACTGGATTGTTCGAGCCGCGCGCGCTGGCGAGGCTCCGGGAATTGAGCTGGTTGAAGGGACGCCGGCGCGGATGAATCGCGCGTTGGACGCTGGGATCGTAGACATCTCGAACGTATCGAGCTTCGCCTTTGGCGCGCATGCCCGCGAATGGCTGCTGGCGCCACACCTCTCCGTCAGCGCGCACGGCCGGGTAGATAGCGTGCTGCTCTTCTCCTGGAGCGCTGACTGGCGGGCGCTGGACGGCGGCTCCATCGCGCTAACTGACCACTCAGCGACCTCGGTGGAACTGACACGGCTGCTGGTGGAGCGACGCTACGGCGCTCACCCGCGCTATGCGACCCTAGCGCCAGACCTGGATGCCATGCTGATGGAGCATGACGCCGCGCTGCTCATCGGCGACATCGCGCTACGTGAGGGCTGTCTGCGGCGCGATATCGCCGGACGTGGGCGTCCCTATGTCTTTGATCTGGCCGCCGAGTGGCAGACGTGGACCGGGCTGCCATTCGTCTTCGCGGTCTGGGCGGCGCGCGCTGACCGCATCGAGGCCGTGCGCGCCGCCGGGGTCACGCGGCTGCTACGGGCATCCACCTCGCGCGGGCTCGCCGATCTGCCACGGCTGGCGGCTGAGGCTTCGGCGAGGCTGGGACTGCCGGAGGCGGTCTGCGCCGATTATCTGCGCCTGCTCGACTATGATCTGACTGATCGCGAGCTGGAAGGGCTGCGGCTCTTCCTGGAAATGGCGGTCCCTGACTTTTCCTGGACCAGCGTTCGTCTGCTGGATGAGCGTCCGCTTTAACTGGCGTCGAAACAACGTGGAGAGAGCGAGATACTGGTATGGAACAGCAATCAATTCTGGAGGCGGCCATCACCCGTCACCCGACCCTGCCGCCCGAGGCCGTCCTTAAAGCCGACCTGTTGCGGCTGGGGCTGCGCTTCGATCAGGGAGCGCTGGTGCGCGCGCCTTCAGCCGAGGATGGACAGCAGCGTCATGAGCACCAACCCAAGAGCTATTTCATCTTTTCCTTCAACATGGCGCCGATGGCTCAATTCGATGAGGAGCAGAAGTGGCGCGCGCCCGAAGAGATCGCTCTGACCGGCGGGCCGTACAACTTGCGGCGCACGATCGTCTCTGTGCGACTGAACCCCCGCTCACCATACCGCGTAGCGCCGCGCGAGGGCGCGCTCTGGCTGCATGCCGGCGACGAGCCTGTCGCTCAGGTCGGTCTGCACGACCTGCCGCCACACTACACCGAGAAACTGCCCGACGGGCGGCCTGTAGCGGAGATCGCGCCGACGATTGAGTGGGGCTATCTGCTGTATCTCACCGTTTTCCGCGTCTGCCAGTACTTCGGCGCGAAGGAAGAATGCCAGTTCTGCGATATCAACAATAACTACCGCCAGCAGATTCAGGAAGGACGGCCCTATACCGGCGTAAAGTCGGTGGATGACATCGTGACGGCCCTAGAGCGGGTGAACGCGAGCGGTGACGAGAGTCAGGCGTACACCATCACCGGAGGAAGCGTCACCTCGTCACTCCAGGGCAAGAATGAGGTCGAGTTCTACGCCCAATACGTCGAGGCCATCGAGAGCCACTTCCCCGGGCGCTGGATCAGTAAAGTGGTGGCGCAGGCGTGGCCGCTGGAGTCAGCCAGGCGGCTGAAAGCGGCAGGCGCCCAAATCTATCATCCTAACTATGAGGTATGGGACCCGGAGCTGTTCGCCAAGATCTGCCCAGGCAAGACGCGCTACGTTGGCCGCGACGAGTGGATCAAGCGCATCGTGGACGCCGCCGAAGTGTTCGGCCCGGCGAATGTGATCCCGAACTTCGTCTCCGGTGTCGAGATGGCGCGGCCGTACGGCTTCACGGAGGTTGAGGAGGCCATACGCTCCACTACCGAAGGGCTGAATTTCTTCATGGCCAAGGGCATCACGCCACGCTTCACCACCTGGTGTCCAGAGGCGATGACCCCGCTAGGCGACGCCAACCCCGACGGCGCGCCGCTGGAATACCACCTGCGGCTGCTGGAGACGTACCGCGATACGCTGCGCGCCCACCGCCTCGCGCCGCCGCCGGGCTATGGAGAGCCTGGCCCTGGCCGCGCGGTCTTCTCGGTCAGTCCGTTCATGGACGTGCTGGAGCCGGAAGCGGTGGAGATAACCGGCGCCTGAAGACGCGCCTAAGGGCCTGTAGCCATGAAGCCCGCTTGCGCGGGCTGAGGCGCGGCGCTGAGAGAGTGAGAGCGAGTTCGATATATGCCAACCATTACATCAACGCGCGAGTTGCTGGACCGCGCCATCGCGGGTGGACGGCTGAGCTTCGAGGAGGGCATGCGCCTCTACCAGGAGGCCGACCAGGAGGAGCTGATCGCCGCCGCCGACGCTATCCGTCAGCGACGGCGCCCCGATGGCGTTGTCACCTATCTGGTGGACCGCAACATCAACTACAGCAACATCTGCATCATTGACTGCGGCTTCTGCGCCTTCTACCGCAAGCCCGCCAGCCCCGAGGCGTACCTGCTGACGCATGAGGAAATCGGGCGCAAGGTGGAGGAACTCCAGGCATGGGGTGGTTCGCGCGTACTCTTGCAGGGCGGTGTCAATCCATACCTCAAGCTGGACTACTACACCGGCCTGCTGCGCTACCTCAAGGAACATTATCCAGACATCGCGCTCGACGCCTTCTCGCCAGTTGAGGTGTGGAACATCGCGCGCATCGAAAAGCGCCCGCTGGCGGAGGTCCTGCACGCGCTACACGAAGCGGGGATGGACGGGCTGCCCGGCGGCGGCGCGGAGATTCTGGACAACCGCACGCGCAACCGCATCGCGCCGCACAAGGGAACATGGGAGAGCTGGATCGAGGCCGAGCGGCTGGCGCAGCGTGAGGGCATGACGACCTCAGCGACGATGGTCTTCGGCTTCGGCGAGGAGCTGGAGGAGCGCGTCCTTTCACTGACCCGTCTCCGTGACCTGCAAGATGAGAGCCTGGCCTACAATGGCAACGGCTTCACCAGCTTCATCTGCTGGAGCTACCAGCCCGACAATACGGCGATGGGTGGCGACCGGGCCTCCGGTGACGAGTACCTGCGCATGGTCGCCTTCGCCCGCCTGATGCTGGACAATTTCACCAACATCAGCGCGTCGTGGCCATCGCAGGGGCCGGCGCTGGCGGGTCGCGCGCTTCATGCGGGCGCTAACGATTTCGGCAGCACGATGATGGAAGAGAACGTCGTCAGCGCCGCCGGAGCCGATGTCGGCACATGCATGACGGTCGAGCAAATCCAGGAAAATATCCGCGCTGAAGGCTTCCGGCCCGCCAAGCGCGACAGCGACTACCACATCCTGGAGCTGTTCGATTAGCAGACGGCGGTTCCCTCAAAGCCCCGCTATGTCCCAGAGGGGTGAGAAGACGCTTCAGCGAAGCGCCCGGCGCTCACCCCCATCTGCGGACAGGCTGGGCGGAAGCGGCAGGCTCGGCGATGGCGGCGCGAGCGGGTCGGGCGCCGCCATCCACCTGTTCGAGCAGTTCGCCAAGCGCGATCAGGCTGTCGAGGTTATTGGCGGGCAGGAAGTCGTCAATGTAGGGCATGGCGGCGCGCATACCGGCGGTGACGGGGCGGTAGTCTTCCTGGCCGAGCAGCGGATTGAGCCAAATCAGGCGATGGCAGTTGCGCTGGAGCCGCGCCATCTCCTGGGAGAGAACGGCGATTTCGCCACGATCCCAACCGTCGCTGATAATCAGCACGACCGCGCCGCGCCCCAGGACACGTCGCGCCCAGCGGAAGTTGAACGTCCGCAGCGATTCGCCGATGCGCGTGCCGCCGGACCAGTCCTGCACGACCTTGGTGACGTCAGCGATAGCGGCGTCCACGTCGCGGCGGGCAAGCTGGCGCGTGATGCGCGTCAGGCGGGTGCCAAAGACGAACGTCTCGACCTGCTCGCGGCCATTGGTCACCGTATGGATAAAGTGTAGCAACAGGCGCGAGTACAGGCTCATCGAGCCGCTGATATCGCAGATGATGACCAGCGGGCGTGGCTTGAGGCGGAAGACGCGGCGTGAGAGGTTCAGCGGCTCACCGGCGGAGCGCAGGCTGCGACGGAAAGTGCGGCGCAGGTCGAGCAAGCGGCCCCGACGCGAGGGCTTGAGGCGGCGCGTCTGGCGCATGCCAATCCGCCAGCGCATGCGGGCCATCAGCTCGCGCGCCTGGCGCATCTCTTCCCAGCTAAAGTCCTCGAAGTCCTTGTGGCGCAGCGCCTCCTCGGCGCTCCAGCGACCGACATGCTCCGCCGCCTCATCGTCGTCCTCGTCATGCTTGCGCTTGCGGCGGGCGTCACGCAGACGTGATGCGGGATGACGGGCCGGAGCGCCAACCTGTGGGACAGAGTGGGCGTTCTTCGCGTCCTCAGGGCGCTGGCGGTTAGGTGGCAGGGCCACGGTAGAGCGGCGCCTGACGCGGGCCTGCTCCAGTTCGGCGGGCGCGGCGGTGGATGGCGCGCCCGGCGCGCGCCAGAACCAGGCGAACGCGACATCAAACGCCGCTTCCTGCTCGTGTCGCGAGACGAGGCTGGCCTTCAGGAAATGGTAGAAATCGTCGCGGCTGGCGAGTTTTACGAGATGCAGGCTGTTGGCCACCTCGACCACGCGACCCGGCCCCACATCCAGCCCCATCTCCCAGAGCATATGGCAGAAGTCCACGATACGCGCCAGAAGCAGCTCGCCGCGCGCGCGCTCATCATCTGTCAGACCCGCGATTGGCGGCGTGAGCTCTGAGGGATCAGTAATCATGGAAACCTCGTCCGGTCAATTCTTGAGAATGGTCGCGCGGGCTTTCTCAATCAGCCGCCCCAGTAAAGCGCCAGATGTCATCTTTTGGGTATCATCCTGATACTTCAGCAAGGCCCCTATTGTGTCGCGGGCCGCGTCTTCAGTTAGCTCGGACTGTCCCAGAGCGACGAGGGCGTCCAGCCAGTCCAGCGTCTCGGAGACGCCAGGGGCCTTGAAGAGGTCCTCCGCGCGTAGCAGCTGCACAAAGACCACAACCTGGCGCGCCAGCATGTCGGGCGTCTCCGGCGCGCGGGCGCGGATGATCTCGTACTCTTTCTCCAGCGTGGGATACTCGATCCAGTGGTACAGGCAGCGGCGGCGCAACGCGTCGTGGATGTCGCGGGTGCGGTTGGAAGTGATGACAATCACCGGCGGCTGTTTGGCGCGAACCGTACCGATTTCCGGGATGGTGATCTGATAATCGCTCAGGAGCTCCAGCAGGTACGCTTCAAATTCAGCGTCGGAACGGTCCAGTTCGTCTATCAACAGCACAGGCGGGTGGTCGTCAGAGGCCGAGAGCGCGTCGAGCAGCGGGCGCTGGATCAGGAACTCCGGGCCGAAGACATCCTTCAGGCGCGCCCCCATTTCGGCGCGCGCGTGCGCATGCTCCCCGTCCCCATCAGCGCCAGTGTCGAGCATGCGGATATAGAGAAGCTGCCGGGCGTAGTTCCACTCGTAGACCGCTGTGGACTGGTCAATGCCCTCGTAGCACTGCAAGCGGATCAGGCGTGTCTGGAGCAGCTCGGCCAGCACGCGCGCGACCTCCGTCTTGCCCACACCAGGCTCACCTTCAAGCAGGAGGGGCCTGTGGCGCTTGAGCGCGAGAAAGATAGCGGTGGCCAGGCCCCGGTCGGCGATGTAGCTATGTCTTGCCAGCGCCGCGCTGACATCATCCACCGTCGTGGGCGAGAAGACGGGACTCTCCGCGTGAGGAGCCTGGGACGGCTGAGGCGCGACGGGCGCGGGTGAGCGATCTTCGGTCACGGATAGGGCTCCTTCACTGACCCTGGAATTGGGCGGTGGCAAGATTGAGCGCGATGCGCCAGGCCTTAAGGTTATGTACAGATTGTACGACGTGTGCGGTATTGTAGCACGAATACCCATGGCGTCATGAAACCGCCAGCGCCATGCGGCATGATGAAAGGTTGCTGAGATGGAGCGCGGCATGGCGCCACGAAACCGTCACTCATACGTATACAGTCACAGACATGCGGGATGATCGCGGGCACGCTGGCTTAAAAAGCGCGCTGTGGGCGCTTGCGCGGCTCATGATCTACCTTGAGTCGCGCGAGTGCGGTATAATCCCGAATATCTCCGGCGAGGCGAGACCTCAAGCCGGTCGAGCGTCGCTGGCGCGCCCCGCGCGAGCGATTCCGCGAGCGAATCACCGCTCATCTGAAACGACCATACAGTGACCTGAAAGCGAGGCGCGAGCGAAGATGGCGCAACAATCATCGCTCGGGGCCCAGCAGGAGTCTCAGCATCCGCTTTCACGCGTGAAGGCTCTGATTCCTAGCACGGATGCCCTGAACAATCCACAAGGAGGCGGACCAAACCGCGCTCCTAACACACCGGGTGGCCCCGGTCCCGTCGGCCCAAACGGCGCGCGACCGCCACGAAGTTCCAGCCTGGGCTGGATCTCGCGCCTGCTCCTGCTGGCGCTGATCGTGCTAGTAGGCGTCGAACTGTATAACTGGTTCAATGTGAGCGCTAACGGCCAGACCATCAATATGGCCTACAGCGACTTCCTGAGCTATGTGCAGAAGGGCGACGTCAAGCAGGTCACGATCTACGATAACGGCAATATCAACGGCCAGCTTGACTCCAACATCACCTATACCCAGCAGGACGGGTCAACGGTCACGTCAAACAAGTTCCAGACATTTGAGCACCTGAGCAATGACGCGCCGCTGTACGCGACGCTTGAGCAATATAATGTGAAGATCTACACGGCGTCGTCAGGATCGAGCGACTTCCTGTGGACCTTGCTGCTCAACGTTGGGCCTATTGTGCTGCTGATCGGCTTGCTGCTCTGGTTCTCACGTCGGGCGACGCAGAGCCAGCAAAACATCTTTAACTTCGGGCGCAGCCGGGCCAAGCTCATCATGGAGGACCGCCCCAGCACAACGTTCGCCGATGTGGCGGGCGTGGACGAGGCGAAGTCCGAGCTGGAAGAGGTCGTCGAGTTCCTGAAGACGCCGCAGAAGTTCCAGCGCCTGGGCGGCAAGATTCCGAAGGGCGTGCTGCTGGTTGGCCCTCCGGGAACCGGTAAGACGTTGCTGGCGCGCGCTGTGGCGGGCGAAGCCGGAGTGCCGTTCTTCTCGATGTCCGGCTCTGAGTTCGTCGAAGTGCTGGTAGGCGTTGGCGCCAGTCGCGTGCGTGACCTGTTCGATCAGGCGAAGAAAGCCGCGCCAAGCATCATCTTCATTGATGAGATTGACGCGGTGGGCCGCCAGCGCGGCACGAGCCTGACGACCAACGACGAGCGCGAGCAGACGCTCAACCAGTTGCTGGTCGAGATGGACGGCTTCGACGCGCGTCAGGCCGTCGTGGTGATCGCGGCCACCAACCGCCCCGATAACCTCGATCAGGCGCTGCTGCGCCCGGGCCGCTTCGACCGCCGGGTGACAGTGGAGCGCCCCGACTGGAAGGGTCGCCAGGCGATTCTGGCGATTCACGCCAAGGGTGTGCCAACGGCGTCGGATGTGGACCTGGTGACGCTGGCGCGCGCGACGACGGGCATGGTCGGCGCTGATCTGGCGAACCTGGTCAACGAGGCGGCCCTGATGGCGGCGCGCCGCAACCTGGACCGTGTGAACATGCGCTGCTTCTTCGATGCGCTGGACCGCATCCAGCTGGGCGCCGAGCGACCGCTGGTGCTCAACGAGGAAGACCTGCGCGTCGTGGCGGTCCACGAGGGTGGACACGCGCTGGCCGGTCTGCTTACGCCGCACTCCGATCCAGTGACGAAGGTGACCATCGTGCCGCGCGGCCAGGCGCTGGGCGTCACGCAGTACACCCCGCTGGACGACCGCTACAACTACTCCAAGGCGTATCTCTTCGGGCGCATCATGACGGCGCTCGGCGGGCGCGCGGCGGAGGATGTGGTGATCGGCAGCATCACGACTGGCGCGGAGAACGACCTCCAGCAGGTGACGCTCATCGCGCGCAATATGGTGTCCCGCTGGGGCATGAGCGACCGGGTCGGGCTGATCTCATTCAGCGACCGCCCCAGCCCGTTTGGCGCGGGCGGCGATCTGGGCCAGCGCGACTATAGCGAGGCGACGGCGGCGACCATTGACGAGGAAACGCACCAGCTCGTGCAGAACGCCTATGCGCAAGTCAAGCAGATGCTGAGTGAGCACCGGGTGACGCTAGAGCGAATCGCGACGGAGTTGCGCCGCCATGAGACGCTCGACGCGAAGCAACTGGCGCAGATCCTGATGGAGACCGGCGTGAGCCTGGCCGAAGTAGCGCCCATGCCGGGCGCGGAGACACTCGGCGTGGAAGAGCCGGGAACCGCTGGCGCCGCCGCGCTCGACGCCGCCCCACCAAACGGTGGTCAGGCGCTGCCAGGCGCGGGCTATATGCCTGGTGGGACAAGCGTCCCGCAGAACTAGTCCACTAGCGACGCGAGACATCACAGTGCGGAGACCTTCCCCATAGTGGAGAATGGTCTCCGCACTGTTTTTGAAGCTCCCCAGGTCAGTCTGCTTGAGCCAGAGCCGCAGGGTTCCGCCTGTCATCCCAGGTTGCGGGCGATCCCGGCGCGCGGCTTTCCACTCATGCGCGCCAGCCGGATCACCCCGGCGCGAAAGTCCAGCGGATAGAGGGCGTATGCTTTGCCGTGAAGACAACTCCTCGGGGGCTTCTCTCCAGATACTACGGCGCCGCCAAACCGGAACCCCTTCATCCCGCTCGCGTAGGCGCATGTGCGGAGCGTTTGTGATTTCGCCGCGAGAACGTATGCCGCGAATGAGTGGACTTTGTGACCGCTCCCAGCTATTCCAAGAGTACGCGCCGCGACGCGCCACGGAGAGCGCGCCGCCGCAGAGTAGCGGGGCCGCGCGTCCCAGGCGAAGAGGGCTCCATGCAAGACTCGATGCGAGACCTGGCGGCAGGGCGGGTGAAAGCGGCCCTGATTCTCGACGATGACGTTACAGAGAGTGGCAAACTTCGACGTCTGCTCGATACACTCGGCTACGATGCGCGCGTCATGACGGACGCGAACGCGGCGCTGGACGCGTTGCATGCGAGCGCTGAGCCGATAGCGGTGTTCTTTGATGTTGAAGCGTATGGAGAAACGCTCGACGGCCAGGGCTACACTTTCCTGATCGGCGCGCTACTGGAAGACCCTGAGCTCGCGCGCAGACATATCTATGCGATCATTTCTTCCACGGCGGACGATGTCGAGTGGGCGCTGGGCAAGGCGCTCGACCGCCTGAACGCGCCGGTATTCAGCAAGCCATGCGCCGCCACCGCTGTGGAAACCTATCTAGCGCTGGCGCGCGGACGAATGATCCCACCGCCCCCGCCAGAGATCGCTACCATCTGAGGCCTCACAGCCGCTCCGCAGGGGCGAAAAAGGCGCTAGCGAAGAGGACGGCGTCACGCCAACACTCCTGGCAAAGGGGATACAGCCGGCGTGGCGCCGCTTTGTGACGCTAGCGAGCGAGTGTGTGACAGGATTGTGAGCACATCCACCGACACTGGTTTAGAGAACGGGCAGAGCGGCGCCGCGGGGCGCTGGAACGCGAACGGCAGGAGACCCGTAATGACAGACCAGTGGATAACAGCCGATGGAAACGAGGCGGTGGCGAGCGTCGCGCACCGGCTTAGCGAGGTGCTCGCGATCTATCCAATAACCCCTTCAACCACGATGGGAGAGCTCGCCGACGCATGGTCGGCGGCGGGCAAGCGCAACATATGGGGCGCGGTTCCCACCGTCATTGAGATGCAGTCCGAAGCTGGCGCCGCAGGAGCGATTCATGGCGCGCTCTCAACCGGCGCGCTGGCGGCGACGTTTACCGCCTCGCAGGGGCTGCTCCTGATGATCCCCAACATGTACAAGATCGCGGGCGAACTGTCACCGGCCGTATTCCATGTCGCCGCACGCTCGCTCGCAGCTCAGGCGCTTTCCATTTTTGGCGATCACTCAGATGTCATGGCGACCCGCTCGACCGGATTCGCGCTGCTCTCATCAGGCTCGCCGCAGGAGGCGCAAGATCTCGCGCTCATCGCCCACGCGTCTACCCTGGAGGCGCGCGTGCCATTCCTGCACTTCTTCGATGGCTTCCGCACGTCGCACGAGATCAACAAGCTCCGTCCGCTTACAGATGATGATCTCCGCGCGCTGATCCGCGACGACCTGGTGGCTGCGCACAGGAGCCGGGCGCTCTCGCCAGACCACCCTGTGATTCATGGCACGTCGCAGAACCCTGATGTCTATTTTCAGGCGCGAGAGACAGTGAATCCGTATTACCAGGCCTGCCCGGAGATCGTCCAGCGCGCCATGGACCGCTTCGCGGCGCGCACAGGCCGCCAGTACCATCTTGTGGACTACTACGGCGCGCCTGACGCGGAGCGAGTGATTGTCATCATGGGCTCAGGCGCCGTGACCGCGGCGGAGACGGCGCGCTACCTGACCGCGCGTGGTGAAAAGGTTGGCGTCGCGCAGGTCCACCTGTACCGCCCGTTCCCGATGAGCGCATTCCTCGGCGCGCTCCCAGAGACGGTAGCCTCCATCGCCGTTCTCGACCGGGTGAAGGAGCCGGGCAGCGCGGGTGAGCCCCTGTATCTCGATGTCGTGGCCGCGCTCGATGACGGCTATCAGGCGGGAATGGCTCAGTTCAGAGCGCGCCCGCGCGTTATCGGTGGTCGCTATGGCCTGTCATCCAAGGAATTCACGCCTGCGATGGTAAAAGCGGTCTTCGATGAGCTTGGCAGGGGACGGCCAAAACGGCGCTTCACTGTGGGCATCACTGATGACGTCAGCCATACCAGCCTGGATGTTGACCCGGCGTTCTCCATCGAGCCGGAAGAGACGGTTCGCTGTGTGTTCTGGGGCCTCGGCTCGGATGGCACGGTGGGCGCCAACAAGAACTCCATCAAGATCATCGGCGAAGAGACCGAGAACTACGCGCAGGGATACTTCGTCTACGACTCGAAGAAGAGCGGGTCGGTGACGATCTCGCACCTGCGCTTTGGGCCTGAGCCCATTCGCGCGCCTTACCTGATCGAGCGCGGGCGGGCGAACTTCGTGGCTTGCCACCAGTTCAACCTGCTGGAACGGCTTGATGTGCTGGGGTATGCCGCTCCAGGTGGCGTCTTCCTGCTCAATAGCCCCTGGGGTCCGGATGAGGTCTGGAGCCACCTGCCAGAGCCGGTCAGCCGGACGATCCGTGAGCGGCGCCTGCGCTTCTATGTGATTGACGGCAGCGCCGTAGCGCGCGAGGCGGGTATGGCCGGACGGGTCAACACCGTCATGCAGGCGTGCTTCTTCGCGCTCAGCGGTGTGCTGCCGCGTGATGAAGCGATCACCGCGATCAAGCGCAACATCGAGAAGACCTATGGCAAGCGCGGCGAGGCGGTGGTGCGTCGCAACTTCGCGGCGGTAGACCAGGCGCTCTCACATCTCTATGAAGTCCCCATTCCGGCTGAGGCGGTGGCGCCGGTCGGCGCGCCGTTGCGCCCACCCGTTCCCGCGGAGGCCCCAGCGTTCGTGCGCGATGCGTTGGGTATGATGATCGCCGGTCGTGGTGACGAGATCCCGGTGAGCGCGCTGCCCGCGGATGGCGGATATCCGGTAGGCACAGCGAAATGGGAGAAGCGCAACCTGGCCTATGAGATTCCCGTGTGGGACCCGGAGCTGTGCATCCAGTGCGGCAAGTGTACGATGGTCTGCCCACATGCCGTTATCCGCATGAAGGTTTTCGAGCCCGCGGAGCTCGCGGGCGCTCCGGCCACTTTCCAGTCCACACCCGCGAAATTCAAGGAGTTTCCGGGTTATCTCTATTCGCTCCAGGTCGCGCCCGAGGACTGCACAAGCTGCGGTCTCTGCATCGAGGCCTGCCCGGTGAAGGACAAGCGCGAGGTAGGGCGCAAGGCGATCAATATGGCGCCACAGCCGCCGCTGCTGGAACAGGAGCGCGCCAACTGGAGCTTCTTTACTTCGCTGCCAGAGGTTGACCCGGCAAAGGTCAACGCCGCGCAGATCAAGAATTCGCAGCTGCTGGAGCCGCTGTTTGAGTTCTCCGGGGCCTGCTCAGGCTGCGGCGAGACACCTTATATCAAGCTGATTACCCAACTCTTCGGCGACCGTATGATCGTCGCCAACGCTACCGGCTGCTCTTCGATCTACGGCGGCAACCTTCCCACGACCCCGTGGAGCGCGAACGCGGCGGGCCGTGGCCCAGCATGGTCAAACTCACTCTTCGAGGACAACGCGGAATTTGGGCTGGGCATGCGTGTGACGTTAGACCAGCAGGAGGAACACGCCTGCGAGTTGCTTGAAGGGCTCTCCGAGCAACTGGGCGCGGCGCTAGTGAATGGCTTGCTCAACGCCGATCAGGCCACGGCTGGCGGCATCGCCGAACAACGGCGGCGGGTGTCCGCGCTCAAGGAGCGGCTGGAGGCGCTCGCGGCGGACGCTCCGCCAGATGTCGCGGCGCGGGCGCGCGAGCTGCTGAGCCTGGCGGATACGCTGGTGCGCCGCAGTGTGTGGATCATTGGCGGCGACGGCTGGGCCTACGATATCGGCTTTGGCGGACTCGATCATGTGCTGGCGTCGGGCCGCGACGTCAATATTCTCGTGCTGGACACCGAGGTGTACTCGAACACAGGCGGGCAGGCTTCCAAGGCGACGCCACGCGGCGCGGTGGCCAAGTTCGCCGCGCGCGGCAAGCCGACGGCCAAGAAAGACCTCGGCATGCTGGCAATGGCTTATGGTAGCGTGTATGTCGCGCGGGTGGCGATGGGCGCGAATGACGCCCAAACGCTGCACGCGCTCCTGGAGGCGGAGGCCTACCCCGGGCCGTCACTGGTTATCGCCTACAGCCACTGCATCGCGCATGGAATTGACATGCGGCAAGGGCTGGAGCAACAGAAGCTCGCGACGCAGACCGGCTACTGGCCTTTGTACCGCTTCAATCCGGACGCGGTGGCGGAGGGCAAGAACCCGCTGACGCTGGATTCGCGCGAGCCGAGCGTCCCGCTGCAGCAGTTCCTCTACAACGAGACCCGCTACCGGATGCTGGCGCAGAGCGATCCCGCCCGCGCGGATGAGCTCTTGCGCGAAGCCCAGCACGATGTGCGCGCGCGCTGGACACAATACGCGGAACTGGCCGCCGAGCCAGCGCCAGAGCCTGCCCCGGAGCCACCGTCAGCGCCTGCCACGACGGCGGGCCTCAGCGATGGCAAGACAGCGATGGTCGCCCCTACTGAGGAGGAATGACAGTACGCTCGCGCAGGCGCCCCCGCGCGCCTATTATGAGGAGGACACGCGCGTTTTCAGGCGCCACGCGCTCGCTCCGCGCAGCGCCTGAAAACGCGCAGAACCAGGTCACGCTGAGGGAGGACGACGATGCCTGATCTCACCAGCCCTTTCATGGGGCTCACGCTGCGGAACCCGCTGGTGGTGTCCGCCTCGCCGCTGTCCAGGCGGCTCGATACCGTGCGCAAGCTAGAGGACGCAGGCGCGGCGGCGATTGTGATGTATTCCCTGTTCGAGGAGCAAATCACCCACGAGAGCCTGGAACTGGACCACTATCTCCAGGTTGGGACACATTCCTACGCCGAGAGCCTCAGCTTTTTTCCAGACATGGAGAGTTATAACGTCGGCGTGGAGCCCTATCTGGAGCATCTCAGCCAGATCAAGCGCGCGACGAATATCCCGATCATCGGCAGCCTTAACGGCGTCTCGACCGGTGGCTGGGTGGAATACGCGCGCAAGATGCAGGGTGCGGGAGCCGACGCGCTGGAGCTAAACATCTACTATATCCCCGCCGACCCAAACCAGACGGGCGCGGCGCTGGAAGAGATGTATGTTACACTGGCGCGCGACGTTATCACGCAGATGAACATCCCCGTCACCGTGAAGCTCAGCCCGTTCTTCACGTCACTGCCGCACCTCGTCCACCAGCTCACACAGGCGGGAGCGCGCGGATTGACCCTCTTCAACCGCTTTTATCAGCCAGATCTCGACATCGATGAACTGGCGGTCAAGCCACATCTGGAACTTAGCACATCGAGCGAGCTACGCCTGCCACTGCGCTGGATCGCCATGCTCTACGGGCGCGTGAAAGCCGATTTCGCCCTTACGACTGGCGTACACAACGCGACCGACGCCATCAAGGGGGTTATGGCTGGCGCGAGCGCGGTCATGATGGCGTCAGAGCTGCTGGCGCACGGCCCGGCGCGTCTGGGCGAGATTCTGGCGGATATGGAGCGCTGGATGGAGGAGCGGGAGTACGAATCCATCACACAGATGCGTGGCAGCATGAGCCAGCGCTCGGTGTCTGATCCCGCGGCCTTCGAGCGCGCCAACTACATGAAGACGCTCAACTCATTCTCGCTGCTGCCTTGAGCCCATAAGCTCCAGCTGATGAGTAGCGCGCGCAAGCGGATGGTGGCCTGATAGCGGACGCGACGCGCGCAAAGGCATATCTATGCCCTGACGCTCCGTGCTCCGGCCATTCATGGCTGCGTACCATCTTCCTCTCGCCGCGCGTCACGCTACCCGCGCACGGTCACGTTCGCGCAGCAGCCAGATCAGCGCAAGTCCGTGAATAGCGCCTACCGCCGCGCCCGCCAGAATCACACAGCCAATGAGGATGGCTATGACGGGCGCGGCGACGCCGCTGGCGGGAATGAAGCTGGTTCCCCAGAACACAATCACCATCCCCACCGCCCAGGCGAGGGCGTTCGCTGGAATCCACCAGCCAGCCCGTGGCACAAAGTCGCGCAACACCCACCATTGCGCCACCGCCAGGATAGGCCCCGCGATCAGCCCTAACCCTGCCGCCAGCGCGTAGAACGCCAGCCCCTCAGGACCTTGCGCCTCCGCGCCGACGCCGCTGTCCTGGCTCGCCAGCGCCATAATGACGCTTGGCGTCATGCCGAGCGCCCAGGCGATGCCCGCGCCAATCGCTGTGGCGATAGCCCAGCGGCGCCAGCGCAGACCTTCCAAAGGCGCGCGCAGCACGAGCCACTGCGCCGTTCCCACTATGCCGCCTTCGATAACCGCGCCCAGCGCGACACCAATCAGCGCTGAAGCCACCGGCCCAATACGCGGTTCCAGCCGCGCGAAGACCAGGACGCCAGCGAGCAGTGTGGCCCCTAATCCAAGCGCCTCGGCCAGCGTGTTCGCCAGTGTCCACTCGCGCCACAGCGCCCAACGTAGCGGCGTCGGCGCCCGCTCGCGCTTATCATGTTCGAACACCTGCGCCACAGCGAGCCTCTTCTCCGAGCGACGCCCCACTGACCAGGCCAACGGGCATGAGGCGGGTCAGCGCATGCCCCACGGCAACGCTGGTCAGGCTTATGGGATGTCGCCGCCCACGCATGATGGGTATTGATGGGCATGAGGGCGCGTCTTTCTCCCGCGTCAAGCGTGACATCGAGAACACTCAACGGCGTCACAATCAAGCCAGGGCGCTCACAGACGCATAACACACGTGGCCCGTCCTAGAAAATGCTCCCGTAGCATGGTATTGTTCACATAAGTGGATGGAGACGCCACCCATTTCGGTCCTGAAGCGCCCGTTCTCTTGTATGCGTGAAGCTCCAGCTGGACTCTTGTCTGGGGTTATGTGCGCAACCCGTATTGGCGGCTCACTGTAGCTGTTGTCCCTTAGCGTTCCAGGCCACGCCCGCATCAGTGCGCGGCCATTACTGACTACGGCAGGATTCGTAGTTGCGCCAAGGCGAACGCGCTTTTCATTCGCCACGGCAAAGGAGCGCCGAATTATGAACAATCTTACGGGCCTTGACTGGAGTGACTACTTTCACGGTCTATCGGACGACGAGACACGCGAGCTCGCCGTCTGGCTGGCTACCGAGCGCCTCGCGGTCGGTGAGTTCATGGAGATTGTTGATCGGGTATACGCCCGGTCGCCGGTTGAATGGCGAGGACAGTCGCCAGTGTTCGTTTCCTGGTTTGGGCGTCCTGGCGCCAGCGAATACGCCCGACGCAAACGACGATTCGCCGAGCTCGTGAGCGCACTCGAAGAGGCCCACATGACTGGCGCCTTGCCAGGCGATGTTGTCCCCGACGAGCTCGAACTCTTCCCACCACTCTGGACAGAAGCTCCTTCCATAGCGGAAGTGCTCGAAGAGCTTGAATGCGCCCGGCGTGGCTCCATATGAGCAGGATGCGCGGAATGGCCTAGAGCTTGCTTCGTGAGCTTGAAATCACAGTGAGGGTGGGGTGTTTGGAGGCTTTGTCCCGGGAGCGCTAACCAACCAGGCCAGAGATGAACCATGGATTACAGGCGTTGTCGTGGCCATCCGCCATAATGCTAGCGATGTGGGCATCGTAGTGTGCGCCCACGCGCGACTCGCGTGGGCCTGCGTGGGCTAGAGCCAATGCGCCCTGGGGAAGCGAGCGCATGCTGATAATGCGGGCGTCCAACGCAGCGCGCTCCTCCTGGCGCCATTAGCTCGCGGTTGAGGAAGATGAGGAGTACCCGATGGACAAACAGCAGGAGGTCTCTGAGGCGGAGATCGCCGTACACTGGAAAGAAGAGGAGTATTACTACCCCTCGGCGCGGTTCATCGCTCAGGCCAACGCGGCGGATCCTGCCATCCTCGAGCGGTTTCGCGAGGAGAATTTCCCTGAATGCTTCAGGGAATACGCCGATCTGCTCACCTGGGATCGGTATTGGCATACCACGCTTGACACCAGCGACGCTCCCTTCTGGAAGTGGTTCGTTGGTGGCAAGCTCAACGCCTCCTACAACTGTGTTGATCGCCACCTGGCGAAGAATCGCAACAAGGCCGCCTTTATCTGGGTACCAGAGCCCGAAACCGAGGAGAGCCAGACCATCACCTATCAAGAACTTTACATACGGGTGAATGAGTTTGCCGCGCTCCTTCGGGATTTTTGCCATGTGCAGACTGGTGACCGCATCACCTTCCATCTTCCGATGGTCCCGGATCTCCCTGTCTCGATGCTCGCGTGCGCACGCATTGGGGTCATCCACTCAGAGGTGTTCGGCGGCTTTAGTGGCGCCGCCTGCGGAGAGCGGATTGTGGACTCTGGCAGCCACATCCTGGTCACGATGGATGTCTACAACAGGGGTGGTGAGCTCATTGACCACAAGGCGAAAGCGGATCAGGCGGTTCAAGTGGCCGAAGCGAATGGCGTAAAGGTAGATAAAGTCTTGGTCTGGCGCCGCTATCCAGGCAAGTATTCTTCCCCGACGCCAATGGTGGAAGGCCGGGATTTCTTTGTGGATGAGCTGCTGCCAGCGTATCGCGGGCAGCGGGTTGATCCCGTCTCGATGCCTGCGGAAGCGCCGCTGTTCTTGATGTATACCAGCGGGACAACAGCGAGGCCAAAGGGCTGCCAGCACAGCACCGGCGGGTATTTGTCCTATGTGGCTGGAACCTCCAAGTTCTACCAGGACATCCATCCAGAAGACACCTACTGGTGCTTCGCCGATATTGGGTGGATTACTGGCCATTCGTACATCGTGTATGGCCCATTGACGCTGGGAGCCACGAGCGTCATGTACGAAGGCGCGCCCACCTATCCAGATCCCGGGCGGCCATGGCGCATCGCTGAGCGCCTTGGCGTCAACATCTTCCACACGGCCCCGACGACGATCCGTATGTTGCGGAAAGCTGGCCCAGACGAGCCCGCGAAGTATAACTACCACTTCAAGCACATGACCACGGTGGGAGAGCCGATCGAGCCGGAGGTGTGGCGCTGGTACTACGAGGTCGTGGGCAAGGGTGAGGCGGTCATCGTTGACACCTGGTGGCAGACCGAAAACGGCGGCTTCCTTGGCAGCACACTCCCCGCGCTTCAGCCTATGAAGCCGGGAAGTTGTGGGCCTACAGCCCTGGGCATCTATCCGATCATTCTGGACGAGGATGGCAAGCCAATCGAGGCCGGAAGCGGTCGGGCAGGGAACATCTGCATCAGGAACCCCTGGCCAGGCATCTTCGAAACGGTATGGGGGCAACCTGAGCGGTACATTGAGACGTATTACGCAAAGTACTGCAAGAACCGGGCGAGCAAAGACTGGCATGACTGGCCCTACTTCGCTGGGGATGGCGCCATGCAGGCCAGCGATGGCTATTTCCGGATCTTGGGGCGAGTTGACGACGTCATCAATGTAGCCGGACACCGTTTGGGCACGAAAGAGCTTGAGTCGGCGGCGCTAACTGTCACAGAGGTGGCCGAAGCCGCGGCGGTGCCAGTGATAGATGAGCTCCGGGGCAGAGCGGTCGAGATGTACATTGCCCTCAAGCCAGGATATGTGGCGAGCAATGACATCGTCGAGAAGATTCAGACCGCGATTGACACGCTCATCGGCAAAGTGGCGCGGCCCAAGAATGTGTGGATCGTGCCGGACATGCCGAAGACCCGGTCAGGGAAGATCATGCGGCGGGTCATCGCTAGCGTTTCGAACTTTACCCCCGTCGGGGATATCTCGACACTCGCGAATCCAGAGGTGGTCGAGAATATACGTGGAGCGGTCCAGGGGGCGAAGGTCGCGCGCGGGGATGTGCCCAGAGAGTTGTCACCCGCGGAATTGGAGGAGATTGGCAGGTTCGGGCAGGTCGAGTAAGCCGGCGCTGAACGCGATTGGGTGATCGCGGGGAAGCGCTGGAGAACAGGGCGGCGCCAGCAGCGATGTTGGCGCCGCCCCTTCACATGGCGCGGCGCGCCCTCAGGCCGTTGACGACGCGAAAGCTCAGACTCGTCCGTTCAGGCCAGCCCACAGCGGCGCGACAGGACGCCATAGAGCAACTTACGAAAAGCAGAGACAGGCACGAGTGATGCGGGATAGAGCGGCATGCGCGCCTATTCGACCGAT
>JAKAIY010000246.1 GCA_021814145.1 Chloroflexota bacterium | reverse complement strand
ATCTGGGCTGGAAATTGATTTTACCTTGCTGCGCCAGCGGGGCCCGCGGGCGCTCGCGAAGGCGCTCGCGGTCGTGGTGGGCATTCAGGCCGCCGCGTTGCTGCTCACCATCGCGCTCGGCCAGCCGCTGATCGTCGCGCTGATGGGCGGCGCGCTCTCCGTGAGCCTGCTGCTTGTCGTCCTGCAGCAGCAGAGCCTCGTTCACACGAACTTTGGCCAGCAGGCGCTGCTGGTGGCGTCGCTGGGCGAGTTTCTCGCGATCATCGAGCTGACCGCCTACGATCTGGCGGCGCGCTACGGCCTCGACTGGCCGCTCGCCCTTGCCGCGCTCAAGCTGCTCGCCTTGCTGCTGGCTGGCGTTCTGACGCTGCGCGCGCTGGTCTGGCTGGCGCAGGAGCATCCGGGCCGCGTCGCGCGGCTCTTTCGGGTGAGCGACACCGCCGAGGTGGGCGTGCGCGCGGCGCTGGCGCTGATGCTGGCGTTCGCGGCCATCGCGGCGTTCCTGCGTGTCGAGCAGATTCTGGCCACCTTCATCGCCGGCATGGTCTCAGGATACGCCTTCCGCCGCCAGCGCATCGTCACGCACAAGCTGATGACGCTTGGCCAGGGCTTCTTTCTGCCCATCTTCTTCATCACCGTTGGCATGAGCCTGCGCCTGACAGAGATGCTGAACCTCGCTACCCTGGGCCAGATCCTCTCGCTGCTGGGGATCATCACCGTCACGCGCCTGCTCGCCACGCCGCTGCTGCGCTCGCTGGACCTGCGCTGGACGCAGGCGGCCGCGGGCGCGCTGCTGTTGAGCGCCCCGCTGACATTGCTCGTGGCGATCGCGCAGGTCGGCATCAATCTGGGCCAGCTGTCCGCGGCGTCGCAGGGCGTGACCATCGGCGCGGCGGTCGCGGGCGCCATCATCTTCCCGCTGCTGGCGCGGCCGCTCGCGCGGCGGACGGAGACGTCGCGACCTGACCTGGCCGCTACGAACATTACCCCGCTGATAGACGCCCGTCTCGCCTCCATCTCGCGCCCCAGCGCCACTACCTGGCCGCTGCCGGGCGTGGCCGTGGATATTACCCGCGCTCCGACGGTTCCACGGCCAGGGCGGATGGTTCCCCAGGGTGAGCGGCTTCGCTCACCGCGCGGCGCATGAACGCCAGCGCGCGGCCCAGCAGGCGCTCGGCGCGGCGATAGCCGCCGATGCCCCACCAGCCAATCTCGCGCGGGTGCAGCTCCACGGTCACCAGCCCGGTGTAGCCGCTGGCGACGAGGCGCTGGAGCAGCTCGCGTAGCGGAAGCTCGCCATCACCCGGCGTCAGGTGCGTGCGCGGGCGATGATCGCGCCAGGTCATGTCATTGAGGTGGACATTTCGCAGCAACGGGCGCATCAGCTCGCCCGTCAACAGGACATCTTCATGGCTGGCGCCCGCGTGGCAGGTGTCATAGGTCAGGCCGCAATCGCGTGTTCGCGCATAGTTGATGAGCCGCTGGGTGTGGTCGAGATACGCCATGTGGCCACGCGCCAGCCGGCTCGTGTACTGGCTGTTCTCAATCGTCAGCGCCACCCGTCCCTCGCCCGCCACATGCCCCAGCCGGATCGCCTGGCTGAGGTGCGCGTTGCGCGGCGAGTCCGGGTCGTAGAAGTTCAGTGTATGGGTGACCGCCAGCTCCGCTCCGAGCGCGCGCGCCATCCTGACCACGCGCGGCAGCCGCTGGCTTGGCCAGCGCGGCCAGCCCGGCAGCGACGTGAACGGCGGATGGACGCTCAGCACGGGGACGCCAATCCGCTCAATCGCCCGCAGCAACGGCGCTTCGCCCAGATAGAGCGCCTCCGGTCCGAGCGCCAGCTCGACGCCATCGTAGCCAAGATCGCGCGCCAGGCGCAGGCTGGTAGCGAGGGGCAGCGGATAGAGCGTGCCCGTTGAGAAGCTGTAGCGCATCGTCGAGGATGATCCCATACGCAGAGGGTACGCGCCCGCCAGCGGGGGCGTCAAGCGAAACGCGGCCTGGCGTGATTTCAGGCGTCCGCCCGCTGTGGCCGCCGCCCGTTTGCCGTCAGTCCGGGCGGATTGCCAGCCGGGAGAGAGGGGATGTATACTGCGTGTGAGCGCCGTCGCTCTCTGATGAAAGATGTGACGGCGCATTTCGTATCGTTATGGCCCAGCGGGGCCAGTTCTCGCGCCGGCTGGCCGGAACATCCCGGCGCGAGGTTAAGGTGAGGCGTTACAATGCCTGGGAAGCAGTCACAGGACAAGATGGGAAAGCAGCGGGCCACACGGCCCATCACCACTCCCCGACCGGCGCGGTCCGCGTCGGGCGCGCAGCCGGCCGCGCGCCCGACCGCCGCGCGCGCTGCGAGCGCCAGGGTTTCCCAGGCCGCCGCGAATGGCGGCGATGGCCTCGACGGGATGCTCAGTCTGACGGGCGCCGAGATACGCGAGCGTTTCCTGCGCTTCTTCGAGGAGAAGGGCCATCAGCGCTTGCCCAGCTCGTCGTTGATCCCCAATGACCGCACGCTGCTGCTGACCACCGCC
>JAKAIY010000120.1 GCA_021814145.1 Chloroflexota bacterium | reverse complement strand
CATCGCGGTGTGGCCCCAGCACGTTCGCGCCCTGCGCGATCTCGCGCCGCCGCACGGCTTCCAGCGCCGCGCCCATCGCCCGCGTGTCCGCTTCCTCATCGCCGGATAGCGCGCCTTGATATGACGGCTTGTAAAGCAGCCGCAAGTCCGGCGTGCGCGCCACGTCATCCAGCGCCTCCCGCGCCGTGTCCGGCGCGCTGTCCGCGCGCGCCAGACGCGCGTAGATGCGCGCCGCCACCGCCGTCGCGCGCGCCAGGAACGCGGCCCGCTCGCGCATCAGCGGGACAGCCAGCCGCGTGAGCTGATCATCCCAGTAGCCAAGCGATTGTGGCGACTCCAGCCGGTCACGAATGCGGCGCAGCAGCGCGCCCCGCTGCGCGATCACCTTCTGATACTGGCTCAGCGTGCGGCAATACTGGCGGTTCGTCTGACAAAGCGTCAAGTCGAGGAGCCGCCGCCGGTCAGCGGGGCCGCCGATCACCAGATCGAGGTCCGTCGGCGCGAAGACCACGATCGGCGCCAGCCCCACCAGGTCCATCGCCCGCCGGGGCGCGCCATTCACACGCACCCGCTTGCGAAACGCAGGCGCGCTCTCATCCGGCCCCTCGGCCAGGATGATCTCGATTTCCAGCCGGTCCTGCCGCCGGACAACATCCCCAACAACGCGCGCGAAGCGGCCCGGCGCGCCCCAGCGCACCGCCTCGCGGTCCGTCGTCGTGCGAAACGAGCGCGACGTCGCGATCAGACTGATAGCTTCCAGCAGATTAGACTTGCCCTGCGCGTTGCGCCCGGAAAGGATGACCACTCCGCCGGGCAGCGTCAGATCCAGCTCACGGTAGTTGCGGAAATCCGTGAGCCGTAGCCGCTCCACACGCATGCGCGCCTGTCCTCTCTGTGGCCTGTTTCCGGCGCCGCGCCGGGACGCCTTCATTATGCCATTCTT
Organism: Chloroflexota bacterium; assembly: GCA_021814145.1. GTDB lineage: Bacteria > Chloroflexota > Ktedonobacteria > Ktedonobacterales > JADMIN01 > JAKAIY01. The sequence goes on along the minus strand of JAKAIY010000120.1, from coordinate 10,625 downwards.
GCGCGCGCCTCTCGTTCCGGCCTGAATGCCCGCGAGTCTGACAAAAACCGCCAAAGAAATTGCCGTGGTATCTGTCAGGTTTGTCATGCATGGCGAAAGGAAAAGGTCTACACTGAGCCTAGTTGCGTGGCGTGGCGGCGTTTGCGGGATTGTGGCCCAACTGAGTGGCCCACAGTGATGTATGCGTGTGGAGGCGGTGGCTGGCCCACAGTGATATATGTGTGGAGGCGGCGGTTGGGGTGGGCTCCAGTTGGGAGCGCGACTCACTCAGGCCCTTGAGAGGCATGGCGCGAGCCTCCTCTCAGGGGCTTGAGCCGTGTCTGGGATCGGCGCGCGCTCTAAATATGATGAGCGCGGCGCTTCAGGACGCATGACCTGGAGCGCCGCGCTCAACTCTCGTTGCGCGCCGACCCGGCTTAATTCAGGCTGGCGAATGTCTCCTCCACCGGAGCGGCTTCAACCGCCACGCCGAGTTCCTCATCCGCCAGGACACGCGGAGTATGCGCGACCTTCGCCTCGCGGGCCTCGGCGCGTTTGCGGGCCAGCAGCGTGGCGCGCGCCCGGACGACACGCGCGCCCGCCTCAGCCAGCACACTGGCGAGCTGCGCATGACGCTCGCGCGCCTCGTCCTCTGTCGCGCTAGAGAATTCCATCAGCGGCTGGCGCATCATCACCAGATAGCCCCGCGAAACAGGGTATGCGCCTGTCAGAAAGCCCGCGCCAGATTGGACATCCACGGATGTGGTCACAATAAAGTCCTGGCCGTCAGGCGTCACGACACGGTCACGCGCCAGCTCGCCAGCATACGGCACACAGGGACGCGCCACGCCCACCGGGCGCGTCGCGTCCGCACGCTTCGCGCGAAGGTCATCCTCCGCGCTGAGACTAATCGCCATGGTTCTCGCCGCCTCTCACGCTACGCCGCCGCCCGGACGCGTCACCATGACACGCCTCTGGGGGCAGGGATGGGCGCTTCGCCACCGCCCGTCCCGTAACGACACATACCAGCTTCAGGCGTCTCCCCCATAAACAGCGTCTCAGCGCGCCCACGGGCGCGCCGGACCTCGCGTTACATGCCAGCGGATAAGGATAGAGCCGGAGGGAAGATCACCTTCCGGCCAGATAATGCGCGCTGGCGTGCGCGAGCCTCAGATAAGAGCAGGATACAGCGGTGATTCACACAAGAAACGCGAGCGTATGACTCACCGGGGAGAAAAACGGACATTGGGGACATAGCCGCTTGAAGCGTCCATAAAATATAAGCGAACGGCATGCCAGAAATCGCGCCTCGCGGTACTTATGGCGACAAACCGCTCCCACTCATCACCAATCGCTGAGAAGTCTCTGAGGAAATGGGGATTACTAGCGCAAGCGGCGACGCCAGGGGCTGAGGCGCGAGCGGCGCTAATGGTATAATCACCGCCGGACCCGCGCGGCGCGAGCAGGCGCCGCCCCATACGGAGCGCCATGAGCGCGCCCATTGTGAAGCGCGAGGCGAAGGGTGAATCAACACGAACCGGAAGCGGAGGACGCGTCCACCAGACAACAAGGCGCCGCTGAGCGCAAGATGCGGCTGCTGGTAGTGGATGACGAGCAGTCGATTGTGGACTTCATCAGGCTAGGCATGCGCTACGAGGGCTTCCAGGTCGAGCAGGCCAGCGATGGCTATATCGCGATTGACCTGGCGCAGCGCAACCAGCCCGACGTTATCATCCTCGACGTCATGCTCCCCACCATGGACGGGCTGGAGGTCTGCCAGCGCCTGCGCGGGAACGAGGCGACCGTCAACATCCCGATTCTCATGCTGACCGCCAAGGACGAGGTGCGCGACCGCGTGACCGGGCTCGAAGCCGGGGCCGACGACTACCTGACCAAGCCGTTCAGCTTCGACGAGCTGCTGGCGCGCGTGCGCGCGCTGCTGCGCCGCCAGCAGCGCATCATCGCGGCGGGCGGACCTGGCGGACGTGTCCTGACCTTCGCGGATATCACGCTGGATGAGGCGGCGCGCGAGGTCAAGCGCGGCGAGCGGGTCGTTGAGCTGACCGCGACCGAATATAACCTGCTCCACCTGTTCATGACCCATCCGCGCCAGGTGCTCGACCGGCAGACAATCCTGAACCGGGTGTGGGGCTATGACTTCATGGGCGAAACGAATATCATCGAGGTCTATGTCCGCTACCTGCGCGAGAAACTCGAGGATGACCCCAGCGCGCCCCGTCTGATCCAGACCGTGCGCGGCGTCGGTTACGTTCTCAAGGGATAGAGGCGTCTCTCAGCGGGCGCGCCTGACCGCTTGATCGCCTGATCGCGGGAACTGAAGAGGATCAATCGCCGCATGGCCAGCCAACCGCCACGCCCGGCGCCCCAGATGAGCGCGGGCGAGCCGACCATCCTGCTGCCCACGCCCGACCCTGAGCGAGCGCGCGCCGCGCGGGGCGGCTTCCACCTCTGGCCGCGCACATTGCGCTGGCGGCTGATCGCCAGCTACGCGCTGGTGCTGCTGGTGACGCTGGCGGGCCTGGGCGTCGCCCTGAATGTCTTCATCTCCCGCACGCTCTACTCCACCGAGTTCACGTTCTTTCAGAGTGAGGCGGTCGCGGCAGTGGCCGCCACCCAGCCGCGCTTCGACGCGCTAACGCTTGGCCAGCTCCCCACATGCGCGGACGCGCTCTCATATGAAGAAGCCTTCCGCCAGGCTATCGCGCAGCCTATCGTCGCCTCACATCCTGGCGGCATCCACGGCGTCTACCTGCTCGATGGCGCGGGAAATGTGCTCGCGCCGCTCTCCGCGCAGACCACCAGCGGCGTCGCGCCGTATCTCCAGAAGGCCCGGCTGCGCGCGCTGGAGGTCAAAGCCTCCGTCCTCTTCAACAGCGTGGCGGACACCGGCGGCTCACGCCAGCTCGCCGACACGGGCTACGTTGTCACGAACCGCGCCATGCCCTACGGCGTCGAGCTGATCGCTCTGCGTTATTACACTGGCTCGCGCTGTGCGCCGCCATCGCGCGCGGCGCTGGGCTATGTTGAGATCGTGACAACCTTCAGCCATTCGCGGGTCACGCTCGCCAGCCTGCGCACCGTCATCCTCTTGACGCTCGCCGGCATCTTCGCGCTGGGCCTGCTGCTGGGGGGCTCGCTGATCACCGCCGCGCTGGCGCCGCTCTCGCGCCTGACCCAGACCGCCCGGCGCGTCGCTTCCGGTGATCTCAGCCACCGCGCGCGCCTCTCCCACACCAACGATGAGGTTGGCCAGCTCGGGGAGACGTTCGACACCATGCTCGCGCGCATCGAGAGCGCGTTCGCCGCCACCCAGCGCTCTGAGGACCGCATGCGCCAGTTCATCGCCGACGCCTCGCACGAGCTGCGCACCCCGCTCACCAGCATTCGCGGCTACACCGATGTGCTGTTGCGTGGCGCCAAAGACGATCCCGAAACGGCGGAGCGTGTGCTGCTGGCGACCAGGCGCGAGGCGGAGCGCATGTCGCGTCTGGTCGCCGACCTGCTCACGCTGGCCCGGCTCGATATGGCGCGGCCCGCCGAGCGGCGCCCGGTGGACCTGATCGCGCTGGCGGGTGAGTCAGTAGACCAGGCGCGCATCCTCGCGGGCGAGCGCCAGGTGCTCATGCGCACCGACGGCGCGGGACCGCTCATGGTGTCCAGCGACCCCGACCAGCTCAAACAGGTGCTGCTGATCCTGCTGGACAACGCGCTGAAATATGGCCGGCAGGGGGCCGACGGCTGGGCGCGCCTGAGTGTGGCGCGGCGGCCTGACGCGGCGATCATCACCATCGAGGACAATGGCCCGGGCATCGCGCCGGAAGACCTCCCGCACATCTTCGAGCGGTTCTACCGCGCCAAGCGCGCCGCCCGCGCGCGCCACATGTCCGGCGGCTCCGCGCCTGAAACGCCGCAAGACCCGGATGGGGCGGGCGCCGCCGCGGAAGGCAGCGGGCTGGGCCTCTCCATCGCCCAGGCCATCACCCAGGCGCACGGAGGGACATTGACGGCGCAGAGCCAGCCCGGCTCGGGGACCATCTTCACCCTGACCCTGCCCACCGGGCCAAGCCGCCCCATGCGCGGGCAAACGGGAGCGCATGGGAGCCAGCCGGGCGACCTCGCTAGCCAGCCGCCCCGTCCGGCGCCCGCTCCGCCAGCGGCGTCAGATCCCGCCGGGCGAGCGACGCGCCCAGGCGGATGAGGCCTAGCGCGCGCTCGGTCGCGGCGGTCAGCAGCCGCCGCGCGTCGCGCATGCTCTCCTCCAGCGTCAGCGGGCCGTCCGCCAGCGGCACAGCCACATCCACACCCAGCGCGTCCAGTGTGGCGCCATCCAGCGCGACGGCGCCCGTCAGCGCCACCACACGCGCGCCCGCCGCCCGCGCCTCCTCCGCTATCGCGCCCACCACCTTGCCATACGCCGTTTGCCCGTCCAGCTGACCCTCAGCGGTGATGACCAGCGCCGCGCCGCGCAGCGCCTCCGTCACGCCCAGGATATCCATCACCAGCCGCGCGCCAGGTATCAGCCGCGCGGAAGTGAAGGCCAGCAGACCCGCGCCCAGGCCCCCAGCGGCGCCCGCGCCTGGCGTCTCCCACACTGAGCGCCCCAGGTCGCGCTGGATGACCGCCGCGTAGCGCGCCAGCGCCGCGTCCAGCGCCGCGACTTGCGCGGGCGTCGCGCCCTTCTGGGGACCGTAGACCGCTGAAGCGCCAACTGGCCCGCACAGCGGGTTGCGCACATCGCAGGCCGCCGTGATGCGCGTTCGCGCCAGCCGCGCGTCCAGCCCGGCGATACTGATGCGGTCGAGCCGCGCCAGCGCCGCTCCGCCCGGCTCCAGGTCCTCGCCGCCGGCGTCGAGCAGCCGCGCGCCCAGCGCCTGCGCCATGCCCGCGCCGCCGTCGTTTGTCGCGCTGCCGCCAAGGCCCAGAATGATTTCGTCACAGCCTGCGTCCAGCGCCCGCAGGACCAGCTCACCTACTCCGCGCGTCGTTGTCCGCGCTGGATCGCGCCGATCCAGCGGGACGAGCGGCAGCCCCGCCGCCGCCGCCATCTCAATCACCGCGACCTGACTATCCGCGTTATCATCCTTGCCAGCGGACGGGCGCGGCCCCAGCATCCCCCACTCAGCATGAATCCGTTCGCCCAGCGGTCCCGTGACCTCATCCGCCAGCAGCCGCCCTCCAGTCGCCTTGACCAGCGCGCGCGTCAGCCCCTCGCCGCCATCCGCCAGCGGGATGACAGCGATCTCCGCGCCCGGCGCCACGCGGCGCGCGCCCTCAACGATCGCCTCGCCCACCGCGACGGCGTCGAGGCTGCCTTTCAGGGCTTGCGGCGCGATGACAATGTTCAGACCATCGAGCGCATTCGCGTTTGTCATAGCCCAAAACGCCTATTCCCCGCCGGGCGATTTGGCGATGTCAGCCAGCGTGCGGCTCACGACGGGGCCAAACCACCCCATCCACGTCCTTGAGCGCCGTGAGCGCCACATCATACCCGGCCATCTGTCCAGCGTAGATGTTGATCTCCAGGCCGCTTTGGCGCTCTTTCCAGGCCGCCAGGATTTTTTCGCGGTCGGAGACCACCCGCGACCAGATCTCGAAGTCGCTCATTCGCGCGCCCTGCTCAGCCAGCAGGCCCGCCACGCCATTCAGCGCCTGCGCCTGGCCCTGCCACTTGAGCCGATCCTCGCGCGTGTCGGCGTATTGCGCCTCTGATTGCGCCCGGCGCGCCCATGCGCGCAGCCGCTCTACCGTCTGCTCCCGATTCATCGCCTGCTATACCTTCTTCCGCATTCGCGGTATACTGCGTCATGTAGACACAAGAGCCGGTGACTCACGCCCTCAGGGGAGAGAACGCAGCAGTTCCCATACAGCGCTGGCCTCGATCCGTCCTTCGAGCCGCTCAACGCCATCTACCACGATAACGGGGATGCGATAGCGATAGCGCTCGAAGAGCTCGTCATCGCGCCGGATGTCCATCTCGCGCAAGTCGAGCTCACGGTTGAGGTCTGCGAGGGCGTCTTCCAGGTACGCGCGCGCCTCATCGCAGAGGTGGCACCCCGCTTTCGCGTACAATATGACCTCATGCGGCACAGCGTGAAGACCTCGCCAGAAGGGGCCAGCGGATATCCGCACCCCAGAACGGGCGCCTCTCTCAGGTGGGGCGCTCCCGTAGCGATCTTAGCATACGCCGGACGTGAGGGCAACGCGGGAGCCGCTGACGCGCCCGCGAGAAAGAATAGCGTCAGTGGCGACGTAGTGTAAGATACACACAACCAGGGGTGGTGGCGGCTCGTAGACTGGTTAAGGTGGGTGCGCACGCCTGGCGCGAACCCGCATTCACCGGGAGGTGACCACATGACTGACAGAACCGAGCGACAGAAGCGCGATGAGGCCACCGAAGCGCGCGACCAGCTCCCAGAGGCGTCCGAGACCACGCCACCCACTGTTGAACAGGCTATCGAGCGGGAGACCCTCGCGCCAGACGGGCGCGAGAGCGAGACCACGCTGACGCCTGCGCGCGCCGCCAAGCCCCGCCGCGCCACCCGCAAGAACGCCACGAGCAAGCCATCGCGCGCCGCCAAGCCTGCCGCGGTGGATCCGGAAGCCACACGAGCCGCCGAGGACGCCGAGCGCGCCATCGCGGTCATCGAACTGGAATCCCAGGGCTTCTCGGAAATGGAGGCTCTGCGCCTGATAGACATCTCAAAGCGGCTTGAACACTCAACCGAGGCGCGCGAGGCGCGCCGCCTGCGCTTCACACGCTGGCTGGTTGAGCAGGGCATCCTGGATGAGTTTTCCGCCTGATCGCCTGGTGTTGACGATCAGATCACCGCTCTCATCGAGCGGCCCTGGTTCAGACAGGCCAGTGTCCGCTCCACATATCCCGTGAAGCCTGTCACAGCGCTCATCAAAAGCCATAATTGAGGGGACGCGTCCCGTGTGGAGGGACGCGTCCCCTTTTCGCGCCCTGTGGTGAGCGATAGGCGGGGTCGCACCGGCGGGATCTTTTCACAATCCTGCCGCTACACACCCTGCCGCGCGTGCGCCAGCCGGGCCTCGGCGCGCTGCACCGCTGACGCCGACACGCCTACTGGCTGCGCCTTGCCAATATAGCCGGAGCGCAGCTTTGTCCCTTCGCGCCAGTACGCGTACCAGTAAGGGCCGTGTCCTGGGCCACGCTTGCAGGTGCCACAAGTCGGCTTGCCGCACTTGCGGAACTGCAACTGATAGGTAATGTGCAGATCTTTCGGGAGATTCGCCATGTGCCGCCGTATCCCTCGCTACAAATCCAATCGCGCTGGCTCCGGCTACCTGGCCGGGTCCGGCGCGCATTTGTCCGCTCAACAGCGGGCGCTCTTGTTCCTTACGAACGAACAGGCGGTGTTTGGTTCGCCGCCCTGGGACTTCTGGCGTTTGGGTCGCCTGTGGAGAAACCGCGCCCCGGTCATACGCCAGCCATGAAACACAAAACGAGGAAGCCGTGTCGCACGCCGCGCGCCAGCCAAAAAGTCCAGCGTGGCGGCTTCGCGTAGTCGCGCTCCTCGCGCGCGGAGCGGCGCCGCATGCTACAATGGCGGGGCGAGCGACGGCGCAGAGGCTTGCGAGTAGCCCCGATTCGCGCGTTGAATCCAGAGCGTGAAGGCCGGCGTGGGTTAGCCTCGCGGCCATCAGGGCTGTGGGCGCGGCGTGGGCCACCAGTTGTTCGAGTTGTCCGAGTTAGCATGAGGGAGCGAGATGGAGCGAGAGCCTGAGCGGGAGCTCGTCACGGAGTACCTCCTCATCTCGCGCTATAGCGAGCCACCTGACGACGAGAGTGTGGCCCAGGCGCTGGCTTCCGCCGGGCTGGGCGCCGCCGAATACCAGTCCGCGCCCCCGCGCGATCCCAATGCGCCACCTGGGCGCCGTGTCCGGCTCGGGACGCATCGTCTCCGCGCTCCGAATGGCGTGAACCAGGCGAAGCTTACGGTCGCCCGCTACGAAAGCCCCGCGCTCGACGGCATGGGCGAAACCACCTTCAACCAGCTTGTCCGCCGCCTCGGCGCGGGCGATACGCAGACGCTGCGTGTCGGCACGCTGGCTCTGGATACCCGCTTCACCGGCCCCTTCGAAGCCGCGATGGAGACGCAACGATGGGCGCTCGGCGTCCTGCGGGCGCTCGTCAGCCTGACGGAAGGCGCTGTGGTGGACCCACAGGCGCAGACCGCGTGGAGCGCGGAATTGCTCGCGGCGGCGCTGACCGGAGGCCCACGCGCCCATCTCACTGTCCACAACGAGGCCTGGGGCGCCGACCGGCGCTGGCTGCACACCCACGGCCTGCGCAAGTTCGGCAGCCCCGAGCTGGATCTCGCGGACATTCCCGTGGCGCTGGAGCCCGAAGCGCAGGCGCTGCTGCTCGACGTGGCGGACAACCTGGCGCTGGGCGAGCGGCTGAGCGCGGGACAAGAGGTCACACTTGATGAGCTCGGCTCGCTGATCGCGCTCCCAGCCTCGCCTGATCTTGACCATCAGGCGCCCTGGGGGCGGCTGCGGCTCTGCGATGTCCCTACCCCGCCACAGCGGCAGAGCGCCAGCGCGCGGCTCATTCTGGCGCGCATGGCGCTGGCCGAGGCCGAGCGTCTGCGGGAGAAGGGCGACACCGCTGGCGCGCTTGATGTGATCGAGCGCGCGCTGGCCGCCGACAGTGACGACAGCGAGGCGCTGGCGCTCAAGGCGCGCATCCTGCTCGAGGGCGGCTACTCGCACGAGGCGCTTGAGCTGGGCGAGCTGATGGAGCTGCGCAGTCCGGGTGAATATCGCGGGCCGCTCATCGTGGGGATGGCGCTGATCGCCATCGGACGCTACCGTGAGGCGCTTCAGGCCCTTGACCGCGCCATCGAGCGCGAGCCGGAATCCGCCCAGGCCTATAGCGCGCGGAGCGACGCCTACGCCCGCCTCGGCGATCAGCGTCTCGCCGCCGTGGATCGCGCCCGCGCCGCCTACCTTGGCGGCTGAGGCGCGACGCGTCACGCGCCCGTCCGCCCAAAACAGGCGCCATCACGCTTGACATGCCGCCTGTCCAGGGTTACAATCACAAAGCTGTGTTCTAAAACAGACGGTTTGTGCGCCCCAGCTACCTCATCGCGTTCCAGCGCGTCAGGCGCCACATGAATGTCGTGTGGCTCACGGCGCTGGCGGCGAGCGAGCGGCGCATGCTCGCAGGAGACATCATTACATCATGTACGCAGTGATCGAGACGGGGGGCAAGCAGTACCGCGTCAGCCCCGGCCAGACCGTCGAGGTAGAGTTGCTGCCGTCCGAGCCGGGAGCCAAGGTCACGCTCGAGCGCGTGCTGATGGTCTCGACAGATGACCGGACGGTTGTCGGCCAGCCAGTTGTGCCCGGTGGCGCCGTCGTCGCCACCGTCATTGGCGAGGGGCGCGGCAAGAAGATTATCGTTTTCAAGTACAAGTCCAAGAAGCGCTATCGCCGCACCACTGGCCACCGCCAGGACTACACCTACCTGACTGTTACCGACATTCAGGCTAATGGCGAGAGCGTCGTTCCCGATGACGAGCGCCATCGCTACGAGCTCCAGGCCGAGCGCGCCGTGAACCGCTACGAGCGCAAGCTGCTCGCGGCGTTCGAGGCGCTTGTTGGCCCGATCGCGGCGGAAATGGGCGTCACACCTGAAGACGTGGACGTTGTGGACGTCGAGGACGAAACAGCCGCTGACGAGGACAACGAGTAACGAAGAGAGCGACGACAAGTAGCTCGTCTGTGACCGTGTCCAGCGCGCGCCTCGTCTGTCATCTAGTCAGAAAACCGATGCGCGTTCACGCGCGCCTGTGACGAGCGCCGCGAGGCGCGCCTGAGAAAAGGGCGAACACCACCATGGCTCATAAAAAGGGCATGGGCAGCTCGCGCAATGGACGCGACAGCAAGCCCAAGATGCTCGGCGTCAAGCGCTATGACGGCCAGCTTGTGCGCGCTGGGACGATCATCGTTCGCCAGCGTGGCACCCAGTTCAACCCTGGCCACAACGTCGGCGTTGGCCGCGATTACACCCTCTTCGCGAAGGTGGATGGCACGGTCAAGTTCGAGTGGGATAGCCGCACCAAGAAGCGTGTGAGCATCCGCCCGCTAGAGGCCGCCGCCGCTGAGCCCGCCACCGCGACCGCCTGACAAGCGGCGATCGCTTCCACGCTACAGGGGGATGGCGCCATACCAGGCGGCCGTCCCCTGTTGTTTTGCGCTCTCACCACGCGCGGCGCATTCCGGCGGCCTCCTAACCTGGCCTCGCGCTATGACGTACATCTTGTGCGAGAGGCCGGGGGAGGCGCGCGGCACATTGCGAGCGCAAAGCGGCGCGTGATATAGTTTCGCTGCGCACTGGCGCGCTATACCCTCCCATCATACGGTCTCTAGAGCCACGTGACGGAGCGCGCCATACCGGCGCCACCCCCCTGATTTTCAGGCACGAGAGGTAGGGACCCGCATGCCGCTGCGCCTGTTAGCAGCCGGAAAGACCGATATCGGTCTTCAGCGCGAGCAGAACGAAGACGCGTTTTACGCGCAAGTCATGGGCGAAACAGCGTCCAGCGGCATCTTCATCGTTCCCGATGGCATGGGTGGCTATCACGCGGGAGAGG